>CAJMLQ010000096.1 GCA_905214265.1 uncultured bacterium | reverse complement strand
AAAATGCCTTCGTTTGATCGAAGACAAACTGGGGTCCGCTTCCTGCAATCTCAGCGGAATTGCCGAGGAATTGGAGATGAGCCCCGCTTATCTGAGCAGCGTGTTCAAAAAGGAAATGGGGTGCTCCTTTATGGACTACCTCCTGCATCGAAAGCTTCTGCTGGCCAAGGAACTGCTGCACACAAACGCCAAAATTTATCAGATTTCCGAACAGCTTGGCTATGAGGATGTGGCGCACTTTTCAAAAATATTCAAAAAGCATACCGGTATGACTCCCATCGAATATAGGAGGAATCTGGTTTGCCGCTGACGGCTCACGCCGCCTATATAAGCGAAAAACGCCGCGCATACGAAAGCACTCCGGCAGGATTCCCTTTTCGTGGAAATCCTGCCGGAGTGTTTTGCCGTTCTGTTTTCCGACGCCGCAGTTTTCATGGCGACTACCGCTCTGGATTCTGTCCGCGATCCTCCCCACCGCGTCCATCATGCTGATTCTCAACGCGGGCAGCATCATGAGCGTCGGCTTTGAAAAAATCTACCTAATGCAGAACGACCTGAACCTGCGTACCTCGGAGGTCATTTCCACCTATGTGTACAAAGTCGGCATGGCGGCCGGCAAAACCGATTACTCCTACGCCTCCGCCATCGGCCTGTTCAACTCGGTCATCAACTGCGGTCTTCTGGTTCTGGTAAACTCCATCACCAAACGGATCAGCCAGACCAGCCTGTGGTAAGGAGGGAAAAATATGTCCGCAAACATCCGCAAAAGGAAGATCCAATATCCGCTGGAAGACCGGATCTACTATGCCGCCGTGAACCTGATTCTGTCCCTGTTCACGTTGGCGGTCCTGGTTCCCCTCATCCACATCGTTGCCGCGTCCTTTTCCTCTCCTACCGCCGTCGCCACCAGCCGAGTGGTGCTCTGGCCGGTGGACTTTAGCCTCAAAGGCTACCAGGCGGTCTTTTCCAACCCCTATGTACTCACCGGCTACTGGAACACTATTTTTTACACCCTCCTCGGTACCCTCATCAACGTGACGGTTACCCTGCTGGCCGCCTATCCCCTGTCCCGGAAAGACCTCCCCTTCCGCGGGTTTTTCATGTTCCTGTTTACCTTCACCATGTTTTTCAGCGGGGGCCTGATCCCCACCTACCTGCTGGTCAGCAGCCTCCATCTGGTGGGAACCTTCTGGTCGCTGCTGCTTCCCGGTGCACTGTCCGTTTACAACATGATCCTTACCCGTACCTTTATGCAGAGCAACATTCCCGGCGAGCTGCTGGAGGCCGCCCAGATCGACGGCTGCTCGGACCTGCGCTTCTTTTTCAACATGGTCCTGCCGCTCTCCAAGGCCGTCATCGCCGTTATCACCCTTTATTATGCGGTAGGGCACTGGAACGCCTATTTCTCCGCCATGATCTACCTGAACGAGAAAGACACCTACCCGCTGCAACTAATTCTTCGGGACATCCTCATTGCCAACCAGATCAGCACCAACGACATCGTGGACGATGCGGTCCTCGCCGGAAAACAGGGAATGGCGGATTTGCTCAAGTATTCGCTGATCATCGTTTCCAGCCTGCCCATCATCTGTGTATACCCCTTTGTGCAAAAGTATTTTGTCAAGGGCGTGATGATCGGTTCTGTGAAAGGGTGAATCTCCGCTCCGAATGCTGGCGGAAATAAAAAATTTTCTGAATTCCCCAATTTTATATAACAAATAGCATTTTGTTATACGCTTATGCATCAGCTTGTTATTGACTTATATGCAATACCATTCTATACTGAAAGCAAGAAAAGCCGTACCGCTCTACCGAATACGACAGGAGAAATCATCGTCATGAGCCGACCAAAACAATCCAAGCGTCCGCCGCTTTATCTGGAAGAGGAAGCGCGGTTGGAAGCCGAGATCCTTAACGGCGCCTTCGGGCCGTCGGGAGAAGCCTTTTTGTCCACCCGGGAGCTAGCCCGACGGCAAGGCGTCTCCCTGGTCACCGCCCAGCACATTCTGGTGGTGCTGCGGGACAAACGGCTGATCGAGCTGCAGGGGAAAAAGTATTACCTGACCTACAGCCGGATCGGCAAGGACACCCCGCTAGGGCAGAAAAACGCCACGAACAGCCATATCCTGGGAATACATGTTACCAACATCGAAAGTCCTTTCTTCGCCTCTCTGGTGAAGCACGCGCAGAAGTACGCGTGGGAATCCGGCTACCGCCTTCTGGTGGCCAGCAGTTCCTACCACACGGATCAGGAACGCGAGATCCTGAATCTGTTCCGCGACGCCGGAGCAGTTGGCGTCCTATCTTCCCCCGGCGTCGCACCGGAAACCACAAATCTCTATGACCACTATCCCCTTCCTCACGTCTTTCTGGGGCGCAAGCCGGAAAATGCCTCTGGGGAAGCGGTGCTTGTCAACAACGCCGCCGCCGCCCGCCGGGTCGCCGCTCACTTCCTTCGGGAAAATTACGCCCAGTTTGCCTATATCGGCCTCACCGAGCTGGACCGCGCCCAAGACCCCCGCTTTACCGGTTTCTGCGAAGGATTGTCCCGGCAGGGGCACCGCCTCCCATCAAACCACGTGCTTCAAATCGACCCGGAGGACGCCGATGCCGCCAACAGCGCCATCGAAAAGCTGCTCCAGGACCTCCCTAAACCGGTCGCGGTCTTCTGCTTCCACGACCTCATCGCCACCATGGTGCTCCAGGCCTGTCAGCGGCTGAAGCTCCCCTGCCCCAAGGCTATCGCCGTCTGCGGCTTCGACGATCTTCCCGTGTCCGCCATAACCGACCCACCGCTGACCACCGTAAGCTACCGGATCAGCGAAATGGCTGAAACCGCCATCCGGCTGATTACCCGCCAGATTGAGACCGGCGCGGAGGCGGACACCAACTACTACCTGGAGCCTTCCCTCATCGTCCGGGAAAGTTCCTCTAAAAAGGCCGTTATCCAGTTTCAGAGCTACCACACCCGGGATATCTTGTATAAGGCCCTGGAGTGATTTGCATCCGCACCCCAATCTTATCGAAAAGGAGCATGAGCATGTCCATCAACCACACTGCTGTCAGTTACTATGGGCTCAACTATGTGGAGCACGCGGAACGGGACTTCCAGGAGATGCTGGATCACGGCTGCGACACCGTCATCCTTGCCATCACCGAGTTCGACATGGACTTCTGGTTCCCGAATATCAATGCCATCGTCAAAAAGGCCCACCAGCTGGGGCTGCGGGTGCTGGCGGACACCTGGGGCATCGGCAAGTATTTCGGCGGGGAACAGGTGAGCCTTTTTCTCCAGAATAATATCCACAACCGCCAGGTTTCCGCCTATACCGGAGAGGTTCTCAACGCTGCCTGTTTTAACACCAACTCCTTCCGGGATTACTTTTTAAGGTTTTGCCTGAAGCTGGCCCGGGAAACCGAGGTGGACGGTTTTTTCTGGGATGAGCCCCACTATGCTTATCCCAAATCCTACGCCTCCATCACCGGGGGAGCCGGAGACGACTGGTCCTGCCGCTGCCCGGTCTGTATGAAGAAATTCGAAGACTATTACGGCTACGAAATGCCGAAATTCATGAACGACGACGTCAAGCAGTTCCGCTGGCGGGAAGCGCTGGCGATCCTGTCCGACACCTCTAAAGCTCTGAAAGAGGTAAATCCCGCTCTGGAGATCACCTGCTGCGTCCACGCCACCCTGAACAGCTACTATGTCACCGAACTGCGGGGATACGACAACTGGGATATGGTGGCGGCCTGCCCCTATTTCGACGTTTTCTCCACCACTATCATCAGCTGGGATCTCCCCGAGTCCTTCTTCCGGGAGATCACCGCCCGCACCGTCGCCATGGCGAAAAAGTACGGAAAGCAATCGGAACGCTGGATCATGGGCTACAACAAATGCCCCAGGGATTTTAATCAGATTGATCAGGTCGTTGACCTGTACGCGGACGCCGGGGTGGACCGGCTGGCGACCTGGACCTACCGCGGCGGCTACGGAACCTCCGTGGCGGCTCCGGAACCGCTGAAACTCTGGGACCGGATCGGCGAAAACTACCGGCGGGTCCTGCAAAAATAATACAAATAGTATATTTTTAGCTATATACAACAAAAGGAGGATGTACTTATGGCACAGCTGCACGATTACGGATATGTGGAAAACGCGGTCAACAACATTCGCGAGGTCTGCGAAAAGCAGGCGGAGAACATCCAAAAGGCCGCCGCCCTCATGGCGGACGCCATTGAAAACGACCGCCTTATCAACGTCTACGGCGGCGGAGGACACACCACTCTGGTCATGGGAGAGATGTTCTTCCGGGCAGGCGGCCTCTGCAACATCAACCCCATCATGGAAACCGGGCTCTCCGTCTTTAATCAAGCGCTCAAATATCTGGAACTGGAGCGCTGCGTCAATTACGGCAGCGCCATCATGAAGTACTACGGCCTGCAGCCCGGCGACGTCCTGCTGATTTTCCACAACATCGGCATCAACGCCGCCACCATCGACGCCGCCATGGAAGCCAAAAAGGCCGGGGCGAAGATCGTCGCCATCTCCAGCTCCTACTGGCAGGAAGCCATGCCCGCCGACCACTTCATCCGCCATCCCTCCGGAAAAAACCTCTTTGATCTGGCGGACGTCTGCATCGACGACTACAACCCCGTGGGCGACTGCGTGGTCAGTATCCCCGGGCTCTCCGCCCCCATCGCGCCGGTATCCAACGTGGTGGATTTCACCATCGCCCACCTTCTGGAGATCGAAACGGTCCATGAGTGCGTCCGGAGGGGGATCGAAGCCCCGGTCTGGAAGAGCGCCAACGAGCCGGGCGGCGACGAGTATAACGCCCAGAACCTGGCCAAATACCGTCCTCGTGTCAAAATGATGTAAGCCTCTGGCAGAAAGGACATTCTTATGAACACCATCCATAAAGTTTCCGATCCGGAGGAAGGGCTCCGCTACCTGTCAGGCCGATACGGTGTCCCAGTACCGGACAGCATCCGGCTGGATCCCCTTCCCGAAGGCGAAGAACTCTCCCCATCCCTGACCGTATCCGGAAAGCGGCGCCCCCTTCTCCCGTGGCGGCAGGAGCGGCGGTTTATCGAGCTGAAGAACCTGGTCAACGACGGTACCCTGAAGGACGTCAGCTCGGTGCGGGTCTGCCGCATCGAAGAAGCCGGAACCGACCTGCGCGTCCTGCTGTACCGGGAGCTGGACCTCCTGGAATGGCTGCTGGATTCCCCCATCGAATACCTTTTCACCATGAAAAACGGCCCGGCCGCCAACACTGTTGCGCGGCTCCGGTGCGGCGTGGTCTGCACGGTGGAAACCGCGGCGACGCTGGCCCCCGGCGCTCAGATTCTCGACAAGCACGAGATCATCGCTTCCAAGGGCGTCGCGCTGGACAAAGTGGTGGACACCCAGATCCAGCAGAACTCGGTCTATCTTTTCTCCGGGCAGAAGGAGCCGGACGCGTTCACCGATACCGATTTTGAACTTTACGGCCTTACACCCCGGGAAATTGCGCTGGTCCGCTGCGCGATGGAAGCGCTCCGGGACCCGGAGCTTGCGGATGAGATGACCCGGCAGGACGCCCGGCTCCGGAAACTGACGGCGCTTGCGCTGGAATCCGCCGGAACCGGCCGGAAAATGATCGTGGAGGGCGAATGAAATGAAACCTGTAAAAATCGCCATGATGACCATGACCCATGGCCACACCCGAAAATACTATCAGACTCTGAAGGAAAACCCCAAGCTGGACTGGGTGGCGGTCTCTGCCTCCGATCCGGACGCCCGGGAACGGTTTTTGAACAGTGTCCAGGGAATCCCCTGCTACAGCAGCGACGAGGAAATGCTAAACGCCCACCCGGAGATCGAAGCCGTCGTCATTGCTTCCGCCAACAGCGAGCACTACCAGCAGATGGAGCTCTGCGCCCGGCGGGGGATCCACATCCTCTCGATGAAGATCCCCACCTTCGACATGGAAGAATACGACCGCATGATCGAACTGACCGAAAAGGCCGGCGTCGTCTGTCAGGTTGAACTGGAACTTCACTACAATCCCGTGGTCAACCGGGTCAAGGAACTTCTGGCCGCCGGAAGCATCGGAGAAATGCACTCCTTCCAGGCCACCAACATCACCCTCTCCCCGGTCTTTTCCTTCCCCTGGCAGGGAATGCCGGAAAAAAGCTACGGCCGCCGCGTCCCGCTCCGCGAAGGTGACAGCCGCTTCCGCGGCGGCGCTCTCTGCGACCATCCCCACATTTTTGACATGATCCGCACCGTTACCGGCAGCGAATTTGAGACCATTTTCGCTGAAGTCGCGCCCAATATCCGCAAGGATATCGAAGAGGAAGATATGCTCACCGTCACCGGCCGGATGAAAAACGGCGTGGTTTTCTCCCTGGACCCGTCCTGGTCCCGGCTGGAAAACCGGCTCCCCGCCCCCGGTCCCGGCTGGGAGATCTATCCCAAGCGCATGGAAGTAAACCTCGTGATCCACGGAGAAAAAGGTTCGCTGCTGGCCGACTGCTTCGGTCCCAACATCTATCACAGCGGAATGCCCGACGAACGCTACACCGTACGTTACACCTACTTTGACGAGTGGATCGGCCTGGTCGATGAATTTGTTGACTGCATCCGCATCGGGAAAACCCCGCAGATCAACCTGCGGTGGCACAAAAAGACCATCGAAGCCATGAACGCCTGTTACGACAGCATCCAGAAAGGGGAACCGGTCTCCCTGTAACCCATTGATACGTTCCGCGCTTCCTACCGCCTCCCACGGCGGGAAGCCCTAGGAGGAAACTGAAATGAACCGACTGATCCTGAAACCCGCGCAGGGAGAACCTGCTTACGCCAAAGCCGCTGAAGCCTTTCAGGAACTTTACGAAAAGGTAACCGGCATCCGTCTGCCAATTTCCGATGCAGACGATGGCTGCTCCGACCTGGTGGTCATCGGCTCCGATGCGGTCAATGATTTTACCATGTACGCCATGCTGGACGGACGCATCGAAAGCCTGCACATCCGCTACGGCACCGACGACTACTGCATCCGTTCCTGCGAGACCGGCGGGCGGAAGGCCCTCCTTCTGGCAGGCGGGCGGGGTCGCTCAACCCTTTACGCGGTCTACGACTTTTTCGAGCGGCAGGCCGGCTGCCACTATTTCTGGGACGGCGACGTGATCCCCAGGGCGAAGTCCGTCCCCATGGAGGGGCTGGATCTCTCCGAAAGCCCCCGGTTCCAGTACCGCGGACTGCGCTATTTCGCCCACCGGGGGCTGAAACGTTTCCAGGCAGAGCACTGGTCTTTAGCGGACTGGCAGCAAGAGATCGACTGGATGCTGAAAAAGCGCCTGAATATGTTCATGCTCCGCATCGGCATGGACGACCTCTGGCAGCGGGCTTTCCCGGAAGTCGTCCCCTACCCCTCCCCTGTCGGGAAGCTCCCCGAAGCCGCGGACGAAGGCTACGACGACCGGAGCCTATTCTGGCCGTTGGAATACCGCGGCGTGCTGCGCCAGAAGCTCCTGGCCTACGCCACCGACCGGGATCTCATCCATTTGGAGGACTGCGGCACCATGACCCACTGGTACAGCCGTACCCCTCGGGCCTTTCTGGAGCAGGGAAAGCCGGACCTTCTGGACCAGTCCAGCTCCGGCTACCGGCAGGACACCGGCCTGGTCTGGGACATCCGCATCCAGCGCAACATGGAAAACTACAGGAAGCTCACCGACTGCTCCGTCCGGGAATTTAACCCCAACGCCGGGATTTTCCACACCATCGGCATGGCCGAGCGCAATATGTATGAGGAGCGGGACGCCAACCTACGGCTGAAGCTCTTCGCCTACCGGAAGATCGCCCAGAACCTCCGGGAACGCTACCCGAATTCCAAACTGATGATCGGCAGCTGGGATTTTATCGGCTGGTGGAAGTCCGAAGAGGTTCAGCAGCTGATCAAAGAACTGGATCCGGACCGCACCCTGATCCTGGACTACACCTCCGAGGTCGACGACCCCAACGAGGGCTTCCAGAACTGGGGCGTGGTCGGAAAATTCCCCTGGATCTTCGGCCTTTTCCACGCTTATGAGGCGGAGAGCAGTCTCCGCGGGCCCTACGACCGTTCTAACCAGCGGCTGGCGATCGCGGCGGAAGACCCCTTCTGCAAGGGCATGATCCTCTGGCCGGAGCTTTCCCATAGCGACCCCCTCGTCCTGGAGTACCTGACGGAAAACGCCTGGTCTCCCCTGTCCATGACGGTGGAGCAGCTTCTGGAGCGGTTCTGCTCCCGCCGGTACGGCGCCCTGTCCGAAACGCTGAACAGCGTCTGGCAGACCGCCCTGCCCATCATCAAGCTGGGCGACTGGGGCGGCTACTCCCAGCGGCAGAAGGGCGATCCCGATTGGGAAAAATACATCCCGGCCTGGTCGGTCCACCGGGAAATGTGGTCGGATATTCTCGGCCTGTTCCCCTTTACCATCGGGGACGAACACATTCAGGCCCACTTCCGCTGGCAGCTGGAACGATCCCTGCCGCTGCTGGAAAACGGTGTGAACGTCCTCCGCGCACTGGCGGCCCTCCCCGCAGGCGCCTGGGAAGATCCCTTTGTCCGCCGGGACGCCGTAGATCTAGCCCGCACCATCACCGGGCGGTTTTTGAACATCGCCCTGATGCAGATCTCCGTTTTGGCCGCCGGTGATTCCCCCGCGGAGCCCCGTGCCTCCCTTGCCAGGCGCTTTCTCCGTCTCCTGGAAAGCCTGGCGGATATTCTCAGCCTGCATTCGGACTATTCCATGTGCGCAACTCTTCAGGAACTCGCGAAGGTCTGTCCGGTCAATCCGGATTTTGAACTCACACTGAAGCACAACCTTGTAAACGGCTACTGCCGCCAGTATGCCTACGAGCCGGTGCGGTTCCTCTTTCCGCAAGAATGCCGGACAGCACTGGAATGGGCCTGCTTGCCCCGGGATGCCCGAGAAAAATTGGATCCCAGTCAAACTGGCACGAATTTTGCCAATGATTTTTTCAAAACGCCGCTGGCGGAAATGCAGCCTGCCCACGCCGCCGTTCCTGGCGAAGTGCTGGCCGAAGCCACCGCCCGGCTCCACACCCTGTTTTAGAAAGGACGACCGATATGAAACCCAATGAGGACGCGCTTCTCCCATTGCCCGCCAGGATCGCCTGGACCACCGCCGCTTTCTCTTTCGGCGCGGAGGTCCGCTGCCAGACCGGAGCCGCTTTGGGAGCCCACACCGAACAACTGATGGAAGAACTCTGGTACAATTTCTCCATGAACGGCAGCAGCCTTCGTGTCCGGGAAACCGATGTCCTTGGCCCCTTCCAGATGGTCGTTACCGCCGGAGAGGAACTTCCTGAAATGCCAGAACTTCCCGCCGGAGAAGAATACGCCATCTCCGTGACCGAGCACGGTGCGGCAGTTTCCGCAAAAGATCAAAGCGGCATGCTCCATGGATTTTTCACTTTGCTCCAGTTGATCCGTGCCCAGGACCTTCGCCCCGGACAGGAAGCCCTCTCCATCCCCGGCGTTTCCATCCTGGACCATCCGGCGGTCGGCTTTCGCTGCCTTCATCTGTGTGTGTTTCCGGAGACAACTCTTCCCTTCCTGCATAAAGTGGTCCGGCTAGCTGGACTGCTCAAATTCAGCCATGTCATTCTGGAATTCTGGGGCATGCTGCGCTTTGACTGTATGGCGGAGTTGAGCTGGCCGGCCGCCTACACCAAGGAACAGATCCGCCCCATCCTGGCCGACGCCCGAAGCATGGGCGTAGAACCCATCCCCATGTTCAACCATCTGGGCCATGCCAGCGGCTCCCGGGCGATCTACGGCCGCCACGTGGTGCTGGATCAAAATCCGCGTCTGGCCACCCTCTTTGAACCCGACGGCTGGACCTGGTGCCTCAGCAACCCGGAGACTCTGGAGCTTCTTAAGGCGGTCCGCAGCGAACTGATCCAGCTTTTCGGCCAAGGTGCCTACTTCCACATCGGCTGCGACGAAGCATATTCCTTCGCCACCTGCGACCGCTGCCGCGAAAGTGATTCCCGCCGGATGCTTCTGGAATATCTCAACGGTCTGGCGGAAGAACTGGGAAAGATGGGCCGCCGTCCCATCATGTGGGGCGATATGCTTCTGGATGCCACTGCTTGGCCCAGCCCTATCATCGCCGTTTCCCGCCCCGACCAGAGGACGCATGAAATTCTTGATGACCTAGATCGCCGGATTATCATCGCCGACTGGCAGTATTCCATTCAGGACAGCAAGCTTCCTTCGACCGAACATTTTATGTCCAAAGGGTTCGATGTTATGCCCTGCCCCTGGGATCAGGAGGCCAATATTCGCGCTCTGGGACAAGGGGCAGCGGAGCTGGAAGCCTTCGGATTCATGCCGACAACCTGGCATACACTCCCGGAACATATCCGGCTAATTCCGGTATCGGCTGAAGCCGGATGGTGCGGCCGGCGAAAACGCTCCCTCCACGATGGGATTTCCACCCTGTCCGGCAGCCTTCAACGAAAAGTTTTTCCTGCCTGTTCCGATTATCTCGCCGCCGGCTTCCGCCGGTTAGAAGTTATCGAATAAAAACAGCCCCCTCTCTGCCAAAGCAAAGCGGGGGCTGTCGTCTGTTCAAAACGCTTTTGAGCAGGTCTTTGCCCGTTTCTATCTTTTTTCTACCGGGACGGCAGCCCGCGCTCCGGTTTCCGCTTCCGCCCCCATTCCTAGATATGGTCCGTTATCGGACAGTTTCCATCCAAAGCGTTCAAATATAAAATTCAAACCCCGGCCTTTGTAAACTCAAAGACCGGGACGAAATGGCTCCCCCTGTTGGACTCGAACCAACGACATTTCGGTTAACAGCCGAACGCTCTACCGACTGAGCTAAGGAGGAATATTCATTCCTCCTTAGCTCGAGCCCATGTCGGACTTTGTCAGCCATCGGAGGAATATACACCAAAAAGCCCGTATAAAACGAGCTTTTTGGTTTTTGAAAGTACCGGCACCGCTCTATCTTCCCAGGCCGTCTCCAGCCAAGTATTTTCGACACTGGTGAGCTTAACTTCTGTGTTCGGGATGGGAACAGGTGGAACCTCACCGCCATTAGCACCGGTTTCGAGGAAAGGATCCTCAAAATTGAACAAAGGACTGAGAAAGGATGAACCATGACCAATATGG
>CAJMLQ010000095.1 GCA_905214265.1 uncultured bacterium | reverse complement strand
CCTGCCATGTGCTCACAGGATTTGTACCGCGTTGGGATCGCTTATTTCAAAAGTCTTTGGACCGGAGAGAAGAATGGATTTGCAGCCTTTAACCGCGGCCTTCAGTGGTATCCATCCACCTGTTATTTTGCCAAGCGGGATGAACTGCAGTATGAGATCGGCTGGGTCGGGCAGAACGCATCCATCAGCTGCGCGCTTTTGTGGGAATTTCTCCGGACCGGCGATCTC
The DNA here is from genome assembly GCA_905214265.1 of uncultured bacterium. Classification (GTDB taxonomy): domain Bacteria; phylum Bacillota; class Clostridia; order Oscillospirales; family Ruminococcaceae; genus Merdivicinus. The sequence goes on along the minus strand of CAJMLQ010000095.1, from coordinate 10,962 downwards.
GATGCACGGAAGAAAGCTATAACGGTGCTGGACAGCTGGGTCAAGTATGCCCGGCTTCCCAACGGGCTGATGCTGATCAAGTTTGACAAAGCTCCCCAGGGGCTTCCGGACAGCACGGGTGCAGACGGCGAACCGGAGGAGCGGGCGGACACCACATCGATGCCGGAGACCGCGATGTATCGCAATGGGGTAAGGGAATTCCACATCGACGCCTGCAACCTGGGTGGCGCGGCCCAAGGGTTCTTTGAAGCGGAGGAACTGGCGCGCCGGGCGGGCGTCCCGCGCCCGGAATACCGGGAGATGGCTATGGGAATCTGTGATTTCGCCCGGAAGGCCCAAAAGCCCAACGGAGCCTTCGCCAAGAGCTGGGATCGGGACGGAAACGTCACCCGGGAGGGCGGCACGGTCGGTTGCTTTCTGGTGCCTCCCCTGCTGACGGCCTATCGTCTGACAGGGGACCGCTCCTATTTGGACAGTGCCCGGCGGGCTTTTGAGTTCTACTATCAGGAGCTGGACAAAAACGGTTTTACCACTGCCGGCGCTTTAGACACCTACTGCATCGACAAGGAATCTTCCAGTCCGCTGCTGGCGGCGGCCCTAGCTCTCTATCAGGAGACCGGCGAAGCGGCATATCTGGAACAGGCAGAGAATATCGGGTGGTATCTGAACACCTGGATGATGCACTACAGCATTTCCTATCCAAAAGATACGGTTTTGGGCGAAATCGGTTACGACACGCTGGGGATGACGGCGGTATCGACGGCGCATAACGCCATTGATCAGTATGCTCTCCACGATGTGCTATCGTTTTTGCGGCTGGCGGAATATACCGGCAATTCCCAATGGAAGGAGCGCGCCCTGGCGTTCTGGTGCAGCACGACTCAGCTCGTCTCGGACGGCACGCTCTGCATCGCCGGCCGGGTGCGTCCGGCGGGCTCCCAGGATGAGGCAGTTTTCCATACGCGGTGGGGCCGAAAGACGCTGACACCGTTCCAGCCCTCTCAGTGGCTGGTAGCCTGGCCCTGCGCCTTCCGGATGGAGATCCTGCGGACGCTGGCGGACTGGTCGGAGCTTGACCGGGGTACAGAAGGAGTATGAACCATCCTGGGGACCCATCAAAGAAAGAAGGAATCAACATGAGCAACGGAAAAAGTGTCCTAATAACAGGGGCCTCCCGTGGAATCGGAGCGGCGCTGGCAAAAGCTTTTGCACGTGAGGAATATGCGTTTATCGGCATCAATTACCACAGCGATGAGGACGGTGCCCGGTCGGTGGCGGAAGCAGTGCGTGAGATCGGGGCGCGGGCGGAGCTCTATCAGGCGGACGTCAGCGAGAACGGGGACTGTGAACAGATGTTGAAAGCGTTTCTCAGGGACGCCGGGAAGATCAACGTCCTCATCAACAATGCGGGGGGCGCCCAGACCATTCCGGCCGGCGGCTTCGCGGAAATGCCGGTGGAATACTGGGAGCGGCAGATCCGGATGAATCTCAGCTGCGCTGCTTACTGCTCCCGCATCGCGGTCGGAGACATGATCCAGAAGGGGACCAAGGGGCGCATCATCAACATCAGCTCCATCCACAGCCAGGTCACTTGGGTGAAGCGGAAAGCGCTCCCCTACTGCGCCGGAAAGGCGGGCATGAACATGCTGACCAAAACTCTGGGTGTCGAAGTGGCCAAATACGGCATCAACGTCAACTGCATCGCCCCCGGCTTTATCCAGACCAAGCTGACCACACGCTACACGGAGGAGCAGATCGCGGCCTTTGAACGGAAAATTCCCGCCGGAGTTCTGGGCCGCCCGGACGATATCGTCCCCATGGCTCTGCTGCTGGCGGACGAGGAAAAATCCCGATTTATTGTCGGCCAGACCTTTGTCATCGACGGCGGGCAGTCCATCGACGGCGCCATCGACAGCATGATGTATGACTTTTAAGGAGGCTCCGGATGAAAAATTACGCACATCTGCGCAGTCAGTGGGAGTTCGGCGAGGCTTCTGAATGCCGCCGCGGCCTGATGCGGGGCATGGGCTACTCGGATGAGGAGCTGAAGCGCCCCATCATCGGCATCATAAACTCCTGGAACGAATTCAACCCCGGCCACGTCCATCTCCGGGAGCTGGCCCAACGGGTCAAGGAAGGCGTCCGAGAGGCCGGTGGCCTCCCGCTGGAGGTCATGACCACCGGCATCTGTGACGGAATGTGCCTAAAGGACCCCCGCTACATCGAAATTCCCAGTCGGAACTCCATTGCGGACCAGGTGGAGATCACGGTGGAGGGCAACTTCTTCGACGGCATGGTCATGCTAAGCACCTGCGACTCCATCGTGCCGGGGCATCTCATGGCGGCGGCCCGGCTGGATATCCCGACCATTCTAGTAACAGGGGGATATATGCCGCTGGGGCAGGTCCGTGGGAAGGAGGTCCTTCACATCCACGCGCAGGATAAGGTGGGCACGGTCCAGGCGGGGAAGATGGACCGCGCCGAATATGACGACCTGATTGCCGGCTCCTGGGGTATCTGCGGGGCCTGTACCTCCATGACCACAGCAAATAGTATGTGCATGATCGCTGAGGCACTGGGGATGACCCTTCCCGGAAATTCCACCATGTCAGCGGTCAGCTCCCAACTCCGCCATCTTTCTTATCAGGCGGGAAAGCAGATTGTGGAGCTGGTGGAAAAGGGGATCACGGCGCGCCAGATCATGACCGAGGAGGCGTTCTGCAACGCCATAAAACTGGATATGGCAGTGGCGGGCTCCTCCAACCTGATCCTGCATATCCCGGCCATCGCCAACGAGGCAGGCTACGACTTGCCTTGGTGGAAACGCTTTGACGAAGCCTCCAATGAGATACCCCTCCTGTCCAGTTTGGCACCCGGCGGCCCGTACAGTTTGAAGGATCTGGACTTGGCGGGCGGGATGCAGGCGCTTCTCCAGCAGCTGATGCCGAAACTGAACGGCAGCTGCCGCACTGTCAACGGCCATACCCTGGCCGAAAACGCCGCACAGGCGGTGCGCTATAACGAGGACGTCATCCGCACGCTGGAACATCCGGTTTCTCAGGAACCGGGTATCGGCGTGCTGACCGGGACGTTGGCTCCAGAGGGGGCGATTCTGAAAATCGCGGCGGTTCCTCAGGCGCTTTGGAGGTTTTCCGGGAAAGCCCGGGTGTTTGACTCCTTGAATGACGGCTTGGAAGCACTCCGTGCTGGAAAAATCCGGCCGGGGGACGCGGTGGTTCTGCGGTACATGGGCCTCAAGGGCCGGTTTGGAACCACAGCCTTTCCCTTCCAGGAAGAGTTGAAAGGATATCCGGAGTTGTACCATACCTGCGCGATCCTCACAGATGGGCGCTTCTCCGGGGGAACGTCAGGGCTCAGCATCGGCTACGCTTCACCGGAGGCGGCTCTGGGCGGCCCGCTGGCGGCGGTCCGGGACGGCGACCGCATCATCATCGACGTGGCAGCGCGGAGGGTGGACCTGGAGGTCTCCGCGGAAGAGGTCGCGGCACGGCTGTCCGGGTTCTCCTGGAAGCACGACCGCACAAAATATCCTCGTTTTCTCAATCTGTTTGTGGAAAATGTAGGTTCCATGGCCAAGGGCGGCATCTGGGAGCGGTGAGAGATGAAAATTGCGGATCAAATGGAGACCGGCCTCCTAATCATTGGCGGCGGCCTTGCCGGCCTTACAGCCGCCTGGGCGGCCGGTCCGGAAAAGCCGGTCACCCTGCTGATGGACGGCGGCGGGGCTTCCCCTTTCATTCATGGCTTCAGTCTGCCGGAGGGGCCGGGAGACTCTCCGGAACTTCTTTTTGAGGATACCCGCCGGAGCGGACGCTTTCAAAATGATCCGGCCCTGGCGGAAAAGCTGGCAGAAGGAGGTCCTGCGGTGCAGGAGTTGCTCAAGGAGTTGGAAATCTCTCTGGATCGAGAGGCGGACGGTTCCCTGTCCCTGCTGCGCCCTCTCGGAGCCAGCGCCCCCCGAGTAGCCAGCGCCGGAAATCACACCGGGGCCGTGCTGATGGGGAAGCTTCGCGAAAGGCTCACTGTCCGCGGAAACGTCTGCTTCTGCAGCGGGTTTCGTGCTCTGCGGCTTCTCACAGACTCTGGAGGCATAACCGGCGCGCTGGCCTATGACCGGACGCGGAACCGGTTTGTCCGCATCAAGGCGAAAGCGGTCATCTTGGCGTGCGGCGGATTCTGCGGGATTTTCCCCTTTTCCACCAATACGGCGGATATCGGTGGGGATGGGATCGCGATGGCGTATCTGGCGGGAGCTGCCGTGCGGGATCTGGAATTCATTCAGTTTGAACCCTGTGTGGGGCTGTCTCCTGCCGGAGCAAGAGGCAAAGGGATGATCACCACATTGTTTTACGAAGGGGCCTGCCTTCGCAACCGGGCGGGAGAACGTTTCCTTGGGGCTTCGCCGGAAGGAGAGCGGCTGGACAAGGACGTCCTCTCTTGGAAAATTTTCCGGGAGATCGACAAGGGAAACGGAACCTCCGGCGGTGGAGTCTGGTTTGACGCTGCGGCAGTGGGCAGGGAACGCCTGAAGGAAGCCTATCCCGCCTATCTGGAACGATACGCGGCGTGCGGTATTGACTTGGCAAATGAGCCGGTAGAGGTCGCCCCTGCGCCGCATACGTCGCTGGGCGGAGTTGCCATTGGTACAGACTGCTCCACGACGCTACCGGGGCTTTTCGCCTGCGGGGAGATCGCTGGAGGCGTTCACGGAGCGAACCGGCTGGGCGGTAACGCGGGGCTGGAAACCATGGCTTTCGGCATGACGGCCGGACGTTCCGCAGGGCGGTATTCCCGGAAAAACGTCGGCCCCCTGGGGGAGAATTTCCAGCTGCCGGTTCTACCGGCCGAAGCGCGGGAGAAAATCCGTCGCCGAATGGAACGGGAGCTTTCCAAAAACCTCGGCGTAATCCGGCAGGAAACGGGGCTCTGCCACGCCATTTTGGTGCTGGAGGAGCTGCTGGAGCAGTTCGCTCCCAACGAGGACGGCGAGCCGCTGGAATATTACGAAACGCTCCGCCTGCAGAACGATTTGCAGACGGCCTTCCTTCTGGCGCGGGCGGCCCTGGCCAGAAGGGAAAGCTGCGGATGCCATATCCGCCAAGATCATTAAGAAAGGCAGCGGAACAATGGATACAGTAATCGTCAAAAAAAATCGGTACGTAGACTCAGTGAGTCTGATGTCTGTGGGCGATCAGATCAAAGGACTGGGGGGAATTCAGGCGGCAGAGGTGCAGATGGGCACGCCAGCCAACTGCGAGCTGCTGGAAGCACTTGGATTTGTTCTTTCCGAAGGAATTACGCCCAACGATCTGGTGATCGCCATCCGGGCGGATACGGAAGAAAAAAGCCGGGAGGCCGTACAGCTTGCCGAGGATATCCTGGACCATAAATCCGGCGCGGATACAGGGGCAGTTTACCGCAGCCTTAAGGAAATCAACCTGGAGGAAGACCCCTATGACCTGGTCCAGATTTCTCTACCGGGCGAGTATGCCGCAGCAGAAGCGAAGGAGGCTCTGGAAAAAGGGCTGGACGTTTTTATTTTCAGCGACAACGTTTCTCTGGAAGAGGAATTGGAGTTAAAGCAGCTGGGCGCGGAAAAAGAACGGCTGGTCATGGGGCCAGACTGCGGCGTCGGGCTCATCGGAGGCGTCGCGCTGGCGGCAGGCAGCATCATTGCGCCCGGACCTATCGGGATCGTGGGAGCTTCCGGCAGCGGCGCCCAGGAGGTGGCCTGCATCATTGAAAAATGCGGCTGGGGCGTGTCGACCTTGATCGGAACCGGCGGCCGCGATCTCTATCCTCAGATCGGCGGCATTTCCATGCTGCAGGGAATGAAGCGGCTGGAGAAGGACCCGGAGACCAAGGTGATCGTCCTTGTATCCAAGCTGGCCGACCTTTCCGTCATGGAGAAAATTCTCACGGCGGCGGATTCCCTGACAAAACCCGTGGCGGCAGTCTTTCTGGGCGGCGGAGAAGCGCTCTTTGCCGGGCATCGGACAAAAGGTTCCTACAGCCTGGAGGAGGCGGCGCTGAACGCCATCCGCCTTTTGGGCGGCGAACCGCCGCAGATCGGCTTAACGGACAAAGAGATCGAACATCTAGCGGAAAAAGAGTTGTCTTTGCTGGGACCGGAGCAGAAATATTTCCGGGGGTTGTACTGCGGCGGCACGTTTACAGAGGAAGGACTGATCTATTTCAGCCACCACAATCCCGGCGTGGAGCTCTACACCAATCTGGAAAACCGGTATGCCCGGAAACTGCCCGACCATCGGAAAAGCTGGGGAAATACCATCCTGGACCTGGGAGCGGAGGATTTTACTGCGGACGCACCCCATCCGGTTTTCGAACCGGCCCTGCGGCTCAAACGATTTTATCAGGAATTGGAGGATCCGGAGACCGCAGTGATTCTTCTGGATTTTATCACCGGTCCCGGCGTGCATGCGGACCCCATCACGCCCTTTGTTCGGGCGTATGAGGACGCGGTTTTGGCCAAGGGGAAAAAGCTGGCGGTGATTTCCAGCATCTGCGGCTCCCGGGAGGACCCGCAGAACATTGCGGAGAAGACGGGGCTTCTGCGGAAGGCGGGCGTCCTGGTCATGCCCAGCAATTACCAGAGCTCCCGTCTTGCCAGCGCTATGATGGCGAAGCTCGCGGAAAGGGGGAAATGAGCAATGCAAAACACCACCGCGTCAAAATCCTGCTGCTGCAAAAAGCCGCGGATCATTAATATCGGCCTGGCTTCCTTTTATGAGGCCCTGACCGCGCAGAACGTGAAGGCTGTTCAGCTGGAATGGAGACCCCCTGTCAAGCAAAAGAAGGAGATTGTTTCCCTTCTGGACGGCCTGCTGTAAGTGAAAAGGAGCTGAGAATCATGGATATCCGTGAAAGAATTTCCGCTGCCAATGAACTGGCGGTGTCCCGCATCGTCGATTCCGACCCGGTATGGACCGACATCCTTCCAGCCGGGGAGGTGATAGACGGGTTGACTGACCGTATGATCCTGCACTCCGGCCCGCCGGTTGCCTATGAGGATATGTGCATGCTCCATAAGCGGGGCATGGTCAGCGGCGTACTTTTTGAGGGATGGGCGAAAAATGAAGAAGAAGCGGTTGAACTGATCAAATCCGGCGGGATTCGCATCGAGAGCGCCCTGGACCACAACACCGTCGGCGCCGGAACCGGCATCATTACAAAATCCGTGGCCATGATCGTCACCGAGGATCGTGCCAATGGCACCCGGGCGGCCACCTTCCCGGCTGAGGGACCCTTTCAGGGCGGTTTCTGCGGCTGGGGACTTTATAGCCCGGAGATCGCCGAAAATCTGCGGCACATGCGGGAGGACCTTTTCCCAGTGATCCGGAAAATGATCCGGGCGCGGGGCGGCCTTCCCCTCAAACCGATCCTGGCGGAGAGCATGCAGATGGGCGATGAGAACCACACCCGGCAGACGGCTTCCGACCTGCTTTTCCTCAAGCGGATAGTTTTGGATATGCTGAAAACAGACGCTCCCAAAGAGGAGCTTCTCGCCGCTATGGAGTATATCGTGGATACGCCGCGGTTTTTCCACTGCTTTGGACAAGGAGCAGCCCGGAGCGCGCTGTTGGCCGCCAGCGGGATCCCATATTCCACCATGGTCACTGCGGTCTGCGGCAATGCCCTGGAATTCGGCATCAAGGTTTCCGGCCTTGGGGACCGGTGGTTCACCGCCCCCGCGCCGATGATGAAGGGGCGCTATACCTCCAGCCAGTACAGCGAGAAGGACCAGCTCCCCTGGATCGGGGATAGCTGTGTCGTGGAGTGCTACGGCATGGGCGGATTGGCCGCCGCCGCCAGCCCCATCGTTTGCAGCTTGAGGGGCATGAAGCTGAAGGACGCCATTTCCCTCACCCGGGAGATGAGCGAGATCTGCATCGGAAAGAATCACAATTTTCCCATCCCAAACCTGGACTTCGATTTTCTGCCCGTGGGCATTGACATCCGGAAGGTGCTGAAAACCGGGATCGCCCCGGAAATTCACGGCGGCATGTTCAACCACGAAGGTGGGCTGATCGGCGCGGGAAGCGCGCGGGTTCCCATGGAGTGCTTCGAAAAGGCGCTGAAGGCCTTCGCAGAAACTTATCAGAAATGAGGAAGCGTCATGAAATGCCAACGGCTCCTGCTTTTAAATCTGGGCACAACCAGCTTTAAGTTCCAGCTTTACGATTTTCGGAACGGGGAAGAAGTCACGGCCTCCGGTATGGTGGAGCGGGTAGGCGGCGATGGATTTTGCCGTCTCCGCTTGCCGTCCGGAGCCGCAGAAAACCTTTGCCGCTGCCGCAGCTGTACGGAGGCCTTTGAACTCTGCATCCGGCTGATGCAGGAGGAAGGTGTGCTTTCCTCCCTGGAGGAACTGGATGCGGTTGGATTTAAGGCAGTGCATGGCGGCTCGCTGAGCGGCACGCGCCTGGTGGACGAGGAGCTCCTTCAGACGATGGAGCGGTTCATACCCTTTGCTCCGGCACACAATCCGGTCTATCTGGAACTGATGCGGAGCCTGCGGGAGCGGTATCCAACGCTCTGTCAGGCAGTGCGGTTTGAAACCTCGTTTCACGCGGATATTCCGGCCTTTCGGACCGTTTACGGAGTTCCCTGGCAATGGGCCGAGGAGTGGGGTGTCCGGCGGTATGGCTTTCACGGCTCCAGTCACGAATACATTGCCAGCCGGATGCAGACTCTGGAGCCGGATGCAAAGCGGATCATCTCCATCCACCTGGGCGGTTCCTCCTCTCTCTGCGCCATCCGGGACGGAAAAAGCATCGCTTCCAGCATGGGAGCCACTCCGCAGACCGGCCTGTTTCAGAATAACCGGGTCGGTGATTTCGACGTCTGCTGCCTTCCACAACTGGTCAAACGCTGCGGAAGCCTGGAGCGGGTGATGGAGATTCTCTGCACCCAAAGCGGCTTCCTGGGATTGAGCGGAGTGAGTAACGATCTCCGAGAGGTGCTGGACGCACGGGAGTCAGGGAACCCTCATGCGGACTTGGCGGTACGCGCCTTTGCGGATCAGATCATCGGTTATATTGGCATGTTTGCCGCTTATCTAGGAGGGTTGGACGCCATTGCCTTTACCGGAGGGATCGGCCAGAACTGCCGGCTTCTGCGGGAAATGGTCTGTGAAAGCCTGACGCTGTTTCATGCCCGCCTTCTGGACGGCGCAGAATACCGGGGAGAGGACTGCCGCATCAGTGCAACGGACAGCGGGATCTCCGTCTGGGTGATCCAGACCAACGAGGAGCAGGTGCTGGCGAGGCACATCCGAGCGCTGCTGCTGTCGCTGTGAAGCCGGTTCTGGAAACGCGGCTGACCGGGGATTTTTTGGCCGAAACGGAAATCCGGGGGACCGTACACTCCAAATTCCGGCGGACGGCAAATCTGGCTTTTCCGGGACGGCTGATCACTCTGGCGCTGCCGGAAGTCCCCGGTCTGCCTGACAGTATAACCGTCTCCCGGGAGGTCCTCGAAGCAGTGGGATGTGTCCCGGAAGGGGCTTCTGTTGTGAAAAAAGGCTTGCTTTTCTGTCTGGACGGCGGAGACGCGCTGTTTTCCTTGGAAGGAGCGGACCGTTGTTCGGATGCGATGCCCGCCGCGGAACGGCCAGTCCCGGTACAGCAGCTGCTGGAAGCGGCCGGCCCTCTTTTGAAGGACAGCGGCTTTTCCCGTATGACGCCTTATGTACGGGAGGAGCTTTTTGGGAGGTTGCACGCCTTCTGTCAGAGCCTTTCCGGCGGAGGAACAGAGGCGGCACTACTGGGCTGCGCCGGTATAGGCTGCGGCCTTACGCCTTCCTCTGACGACGCACTGGTGGGAATCCTAGCGGCTCAGGCGGGGGGGATCCTGTTGAGGGGCAGGCGGTTAAATCCCCATAGGCTGTGGAGTGTTCTGGAAGGGCGGACCACCTGCGTCAGCCGGAAATATCTCTGCTGTGCGGCGGAGAGACGGTTTTCCCAGCCCTTACGTGCCTTATTCGATGATCATTCGCCGGATACGCTGGAATCCCGCCTGAAAGCGGCGGCGGCGGTTGGTTCCACCTCCGGCCGGGATACCCTGACCGGAATCGTCCTTGCATGCCGGTTCCGGCAGATGGAAGAAAGGAATGCATAATGAGACATTTTGAAGAAATCGTCCCGGGGATCAAGCTCCTGCGGACGCCTTTCGGAGCCTTCTGGAGCGGCGTCGTTCTGGTCCGGGGAGAAACTCCGGAGGAGACCGTGCTGATTGACAGCGGAGCGAATCGGGAAACCGTGGATGAGTGCCTAATCCCCGCCCTCCAGGAGGAGAAGCTTCCTCTCAGTCAGATCGGCTGGCTGGCTTGTACCCACTGCCACGGCGACCACGTGGGCGGCCACTATCGGCTGAAGGAGTTAGCCGACATCCCTACAGCAGCTTTCGAGGGATCGGCGGATAAGCTGCGGGATCCGATGAAGTACAGCAGGCTGATCCGGTCTGTTTTCCCCAGCGACAGCCCCGCCCCGCCCAAGGTTCTCCGCGGCGTGGAGCCGGACCGGCTTCTCAAGGACGGGGAACTGCTGGCCGGACGGCTGCGGCTGATTTGGACGCCGGGTCACGATACCGACACCGTCTGCTGGCTGGATGAAAAGACCGGCACGCTTATCAGCGGCGACTCGATCCAGGGCAGCGGGGCGGACGGCGCGGGACTGGCGTTTTACCAGGATCTGCCCGCCTATCAAAAGAGCCTGAAGCGTTTGATGTCCCTGGGGGCGTCCAATCTGCTTGCTGCCCATTTCTACGCGCCGGAAGGGGCGGCGGCCCTGGGACGGGAAGCGGCGACCGTCTATCTGCAGGCTAGCGCAGACGCTGTGGAACGCTACCGCCGTTATCTCACGGACCTGCTCAGCCAGAATCCCCAGATGGGCGCAAAAGCTCTGGCGCGGCGGATGATTC
>CAJMLQ010000094.1 GCA_905214265.1 uncultured bacterium | reverse complement strand
CTGTCATAATAGGCAGGCAGTTCAAGCTCACCGACAGGAACACAGGGTACAGGGCCCGCAGGATCCAGATCCTCGCCGATGCCGCAGCCCAAAGCCAGCACCACCGGCATCAGTTTTTCATTGCTGTAGACCTTATCCAGCCGGGCCTTTTCCACGTTTAGCATCTTACCCCACAGGGGAAGGATCGCCTGGAAACGCCGGTCCCTGCCCTCCTTGGCAGAGCCGCCTGCGGAATCACCCTCGACAATGAAAATTTCGGTCAGGGTGTTATCCTTGGAGGTGCAGTCGGCCAGTTTTCCGGGCAGTCCGCCGGAATCCAAGGCAGATTTCCGCCGGGTAAGATCCCGGGCCTTCCGGGCTGCTTCCCGGGCGCGCTGAGCGCCGATGGCCTTTTCAAAAATCATCTTAGCGATGGCGGGGTTCTCTTCAAAATAAGCGTCCAGCCCGCTGTAAACCATGTTTTCCACCAAAGGCCGGGCCTCTGTGTTTCCCAGCTTGCCCTTGGTCTGCCCTTCGAACTCACATTCCGTGAGCTTGACGCTGACAATGGCCGTGATGCCCTCTCGTACGTCGTCGCCGGAAAGGTTCTGATCGCTGTCCTTTAAGAGCTTATGCCGGCGGCCGTAGTCGTTGAATACCCGGGTCAGCGCATTTTTAAATCCGGTTTCGTGGGTACCCCCGTCTACCGTATGAATATCGTTGGCGAAGGATTTGATCACTTCATAATAGCTGTTGTTGTACTGGAGAGCAACTTCGGCAGTGGCTCCGTTTTCCTCTTTGTAGAGATAAATCGGCTCCGGATGGACCACATCCTTAGTCTGATTTAAAAACTCCACAAAGGTACGGATCCCGCCCTCATAGTGAAGCACTTCCTGCTGAAAATTCTCCGGGTCCCGATGGTCGGTAAAGATAATTTTGATGCCTGCATTGAGGAATGCCTGCTCCCGGAGACGGGTCAGAAGGGTGTCATAGACGAAATTGATGTCCTCAAAGATTTCCTCATCCGGGCGGAACACGACAGTGGTCCCGGTTTTTTCCGTATCTCCGATGATCTTCAAAGGTTCGGTGTAATGGCCCCGGTCAAAATGCTGGAAGTAGATGTGCTCCCCGTTATAGACCGTCAGCTCCAGCCATTCACTCAGGGCGTTGACCACCGACGCGCCGACGCCGTGGAGGCCGCCGGAGACCTTATAGCCGCCGCCGCCGAATTTTCCGCCGGCATGGAGGATGGTATACGCCACGGTGGCCGCAGAGATGCCCTCCTTGGGATGGATGCCGACAGGGATGCCGCGGCCATTGTCGATGACACGGATGACGTTATTTTCCAGGATGTCTACCTGAATCTCGTCGCAGAATCCCGCCATGGCTTCGTCGATGGCGTTGTCTACGATCTCGTAGACCAGGTGGTGGAGGCCATTGACGCCGGTGGAGCCGATATACATACCCGGGCGCTTCCGGACGGCCTCAAGTCCTTCCAGCACCTGAATTTGATTCTCATCATACTGGCTGCTATTGACTGGTTGATTGCTCACGATTCGGTTCCTCCATTTTCGGATTTGTTTACGAAAAACTCTCTATAAAAACCAAAAGCTTGGAAAGATGACGTTTGAAACGGCAATTAAATATTCATCGCGCGGTGCTGCCTTTTCCGCAGAGTTGCCGGGGCAAGCTGTGACAGATACAGCTTCCTTTGCCCAGCTTTTTCCCACACTACCAGGGATTTCGGAATATCCATGGTCACGGTGACCACTTCCCCTGCCTTTTGAGAGCGGCTCAAAAATTCCTTGGTAAATTTTGATACGGAGGCGTTCTCAATATCAAAAATACCGATGATATCCTTCTCGTTAAGGATGACTTCATTTCCAACATGCAGGTACATAACAAACTGCCTTTCTGCCGCGGAGTCAGGTCTCCAGGACCTCTCCCCCGCAGACGGAGAAAATCCGGCCGCTCTCCATCCGAAGGGTGTTGGAGACGTCGCAGCAGGTGATGAACACCTGAAAATCCCGGATTCGGTTCAAAATGTAGTCTTGACGGCTTTGGTCCAGTTCACTCATCACATCGTCCAGCAGCACCACAGGATTCTCGCCGGTGATACGGCGAATGAGATTGGCCTCGCCCAACTTCAGGGCCACAGCGCAGCTCCGCTTTTGCCCTTGAGACCCATAGATCCGGGCGGACCTGCCGTCAATGGTCAGCTGGATGTCGTCCCGGTGCGCCCCGCGGGTTGTGCAGCGCATCCGCCGGTCGGTTTCCCGCTCCTCCCGCAACACGGAGAGATATTCTTGGATGCGCTCGTCGGTATAGGCGGAAAGCCGGGTCCCCTCCGGGAATACCGAAGACTCGTATTCCGCGGAAAAAGCCTCGGAAAAACCGGTAAAGCCGCCGTAGATCTCAGCGGCGGCAGGGCGGAGCTTTTGCAGGTAATCCTCCCGCAGAATCGAAAGGATGGTTCCCAGCTTTGCCAGCTGCATATCCCACACGTCCAGCGTATCCGCAAACCGGTCAAACCGAACTGCGTCGCGCAGAAGGGAATTTCGCTGCTCCAGCACGGCATTGTACTGGGAGAGATACCGCCCATAGGCAGGCTTGATCCCGCTGATGGCCGTATCGAGAAACCGTCTCCGTTCACCGGGGCCTTCCTGGACGATAGAAAGGCCGGTGGGATCAAAAATTACTGCCGGAAATGCTCCAGCCAGCTCAGAAGGTGACTTGAGGGGAACTCCATTCAGAAGGATCTTCCGCTTCCGCTCTCCGCCGGAAAAGCTCAAAAACTGTTCCCGTTCCCGGTCTCGAAAAGAAGCCTCCACCCGGAAAAACTCCTCGCCGAATCGAATCATCTGGCTTTCCCGGGCGCCCCGGAAGCTACGGTTTCCGGTGAGCATCCAGACAGCTTCCATTAGGTTGGTCTTTCCCTGAGCGTTCTGCCCCAGGATGATGTTGATATTCTCACAGGGAGCGATTTCCGCGGCCGCGATATTCCGGAAATTCGCAAGCCGCAGCGACTGGATAACCACGAAACCCCTCCCAAACCGTCAGTCGATAATATACGTTACGTCCTCCACCGCAATTTCATCGCCGCGGAATAGCTTTTTCCCACGCTGTAGGCAGGTCTCGCCATTATACCGGACAAGCCCTTCCTGTACCAACTGCTTGGCATGGCCGCCGGTTTCCGCCGCTCCGGTGAATTTGAGAAACTGGTCCAGCTTGATAAAGCCTGTTTTGATTTTGACGTGCTTAGTTGTCATCTTTTAACCTCATCGGCATAACCAAGAATACGAAGCTGTCCCCTTCCAGCGGAAGCAGCTTGATGGGAGAAAAGGCCGTGTTGATTTCGATGGCCAATTCATCCAGCTCGCTGGCTTTCAGCGCGTCGGTCATGTACTTGTTGTTGAAACCGATCCGGACCGGCTCACCCTCCAGACGGACCGGAATGGCGTCATTGACCTTTCCCATGGAGGTTTCGCAGGAGATCGACACCTGTCCGCCGTCAAACAAGGCCTTTACTGGATTTTTGATCTTTTCGCTGATGATGATGGACGCGCGGTTAATGCTGTCGGTAAACTCCCGTGCGGACAGGATCACCCGGGTCTTGTGTTCCTTGGGAATCGCAGCATTGTAGTCAATAAACTCGCCTTCCAGCAGGCGGGAGAGCATGGTGTAGCCGCCGCATTCAAAAACAATATGCTTGCTCCCAAGCTTCAGGAGGATTTCTTCTTCCCCGTCGCTGCCGGAAAATTTTCCGATGAGCTTGAGAAGCTCGGAAAGAGTCCGGCCCGGCGCCACAAATCGGAAATTTTCCTCACAGGCTACGGGTTCCTTCCGAAGGGCCAGCCGGCATCCATCCACAGACACCAGATAAAGAATGCCATCGCGGATTTCAAACAGCGTTCCGGTCAAGACCGGAGTGGCTGCGTCCTGTGAGATGGCAAACAGCGTCTGGGAGATCATACTCCGCAGCACATCTGCTGGAAACCGGAAGGAGCGTTCCTCACTGATGACCGGAATTTCTGGGTATTCCTCCGCGCTCATACCCAAAATGGTAAACTGTGCTCCGCCCCCGCGGATAATGGTCAGCAGTTTATCGTCTGTACTCAAAGAAAGAATCCCTGCAGGCATCCGGTTGATGATCTCCCCAAAAAGCCGTGCATTTAAAATAATTTCTCCATCTTCCCGGGAATCAACCTCGATCTCTTTGGTAATTCCAAGCTCTAGATTATACCCGATGACGGTCAGCCGTCCGGAACGGCAGCGAAGCAGGACGCACTCTAGAGCCATTAGAGTGGATTTTGCCGATACTGCGGGAGAGACGTTGTTTACTGCCTCGCAGAGGATCGCCTTGTCGCAAGAAAAATTCATAAAGAACCTCCTATCAAGCAATATGATAATCAATGTGCGCGAAGAGAGAACACTTTTTAAAAATACAGAGAGTATAAATGAATTTGCAGGAAGATAAGCTGGTTTGCTTCAAGCTGTGCAGGACAGATTTTTGTTTCCTGCAGATAGAATAGATAGAAAAGATAAAAGAAAAATAGTAGTAGTAGTAGGGAACGTGGATTTGGGGACAAGCGAAGCCAAGCCTTGAAAACAGGGGCTTTATGGGACTTTTTTTCGCGGGGAGGAAAAGTAGAAAAAATGTGGGATTGTTAGAAGAAAAAAATGCATCAACGGAGGCGTGAAAAAGCGTCGGTGAAGTGACGTAAAATAGTGAAGAAAAAAGTGAAAAAAAGAATAATTTGAAAATTGCACATTTTTCAACATTTTGTAGTGGAAAAATATTCGGTTAAAAAGGTGAATTGTTTGAAAGAGGGCGGAAATGCGCGGTTGGTCGCAGAAAAATTCCCCATTTTTGGTGAATCTGTCCCATATTACCGTTTGTTATTTATCCCGAATATTTTTAATGATATCTTCGATGATGCCTTTGTCATGGGGGTTGGTTTTGATAAGATTCTCTACTTTCTTTAGAGTGTAGACGATGGTGGTGTGGTCTCGGCCGCCGAATTCCTGGCCGATTTCTTTCATCGTGGACTGGGTGATCTCCCGGACGATGTAAATAGCGATCTGACGGGCTTGGGAGATGGGGGCGTTTTTCTTATTGGAGCGGATGTCCGCAGGGGAAACGTGATAGGTTTGAGCCACCTCTTCAATGATGCGTTCAATGGTAATCGGGACTGGCTGATTGTCGTTAAGAATTTCCTTGATGACGTTTTGAGCCACACTAAGGGTGGGTTCCGATCCAGTGTACAGCTTGTACATCTTGATTTTTTTGACAGCGCCTTCCAGTTGCCGGATGTTGCTTTTCAGCTTGGTTGCGATAAAGTTGATAATATCGTCGGGAATGCGGATCTGCAGAAGCTCCGCTTTGCGCTGGATGATAGCGATCCGGGTTTCCAGATCCGGTACGCCGATATCTGCCAGGATTCCCCATTCAAATCGGGATTTCAGGCGGTCTGCAATGATGTTGATGTCCTTGGGAGGTCGGTCGGAGGTGATGACGATCTGCTTCCCGCACTGATAAAGCTCGTTAAAGGTATGAAAGAACTCCTCCTGAGAGGCATCTTTGCCGGAGAGAAACTGTATGTCGTCGATCAGAAAAAAGTCAGAATGGCGGTATTTTTGATGAAAGGTGTTCGTCGTTTGATTTTTGATGGCGACGATCAGTTCATTGGAAAAGGTCTCCGAATTGGTGTAGATGATGTTCATATTTGGATTGTTCCGCTTGACTTCATTTTTGATGGCCATCAGCAGATGAGTCTTGCCCAGGCCACTGGGACCGTAAATGAAAAGCGGGTTATAGGGTTTAATGGAAGACGCGCTGAGATTGATGCTGTTTGCTACAGATTTACAGGCCGTGTAGGCAAATTCGTTTTTGCTTCCGACGATAAAGGTGTCAAAAGTATATTCGTATTCTCCGATTCCCATGTCCGCGTCGCTGATGGAATGGGATATTCCGGGCAAGAAGGAAACGTCCGTCTGCCCGCTGTCGGAAAAGCTGGCGGACGGCTCCGTTTCCGGATAAAAGGAGGAAGGGGCCGCCGGCTGAGTCAGTTCCGCCGCCGGGACAGAGGACTTCGCAGAATCTGCCGCACAGAGAATTTCAACTTTTACCGGAAAACCCAGCACCGTGGCAAAAGCCTCCTTTAAAGGCTCCAGATACTGGCTCATTAAAATGCTGCGGTGAAAATCAAAAGAGACTACCAGATAAGCCGTATTGTTTTCAAAACGCCCGGGCTGGATGTTTTCGATCCAGCAGGTATAGGCGGTTTCGGTAAGTTGATTGGTGCGGACCTTTTCCTGAAAATAGTCTTTCACAAGATTTAACACGTCGGAAAATGACTGCATGTTGAAATTCCTCCCAATGTGAATCAGGGTAAAAGAAAAAAAGTGAACAGAGACGAGTTTTCCACATAAAATGTTGAAAAATGTGAATAAATGAAATGGTCTTATTGAGAAAACATGTAAAAAACACGCCACACAGTCATTCAAAAAAATTCCACCGGTTGTTTAGAATAACTGCGTGAAACATGTGAGTTTTTTCTTTATTCTGTTGAAAAAGATTGGAAAATTTCCTAGCTTGTGCTTTTTATTATACCACAACCAATTTTTTTTCGCAAGTTTTCCCCATTGTTTCCTGAAAAAATCTATGAAAAAAACAATTATTTTTCTTTGTGTTTTTTGGTGGATTTCAAAGCTTTCCGGCGGCTGGCCGGTACAGTAGCAAAAAACCCGGAAAAAATGTGAATTTTCCGAAAAAACAGTTGACAAAAAGAACCCTTCTCCTTTATACTATTATCTTGAAGGTTTCTGCTAATTTGACTGGTGAAATCAACGGTTTGTTCGATTTTAGGGACAAAAATGTAGGCGGAGACCCACACTTCGTATTTTAAAGGAGGGTATAAAATGAAACGGACATATCAGCCGAAAAAGCTGCACAGACAAAAAATTCATGGCTTCCGCAAAAGAATGGCCAGCGCCAATGGCCGGAAAGTCCTGAAAAGAAGACGCGATAAAGGCAGAGCGAGACTGTCTTATTAAAAAGCTTTTCGGATCTGCACCAGCTGCATTCCGCAAAAGGGGATGGGAGCCATGCGCCGTTTCGGAGGCATGGCTTCCTCTGCTTTCCTATGCAAATGCGAAGGAAAACTGATCAAAGGGCTCCTCAGCGTTGGCTGCTGGAGTAAGGCAGGTCGATATGGAAGAAAAAAATCAACGGAACAATCATGCTCCGCTTCGAATAAAAGGCTCTCTTCAAACGCTGAAACTCAATAAAGAGTTCAAAAGGGCTTACTATCAGGGAAAGAGCAAGGCAACCCCTTATTTTATTTGTTATCGGGTAAAGAACCGTGGGGCAGGTCTTCGTTATGGCCTTACGACTTCGAAAAAGGTTGGGAATGCCGTATGCCGCAACAAAGCGCGGCGGCTGCTTCGTGCCGCCCTCCGCAGTGTTGAGCCGCGGCTGGGCGCAAATTGGGACTACGTTTTTGTGGCCCGGGAGCGGATCCTTTCCGCGAAATCCTATCAGGTAGCGGCTATGATGAAGGGTTGTCTCAAGGATTTGGAAAAAATGGGAGAAAAGCCCAAAAGGGAGACCGGAAAAGGATGATGCAGCGTTTTTTTATGGCTTGTATCCGGTTTTATCAAAAGGTGATATCCGGGTTGAAGCCGCCTTGCTGCCGGTTTTATCCAACCTGCTCCGCTTATTCTTTGGAAGCGGTCCGGCGCTTTGGAGCGCTGAAAGGCGGGCTTTTGAGCATTCGCCGGATCCTGCGGTGCAATCCTCTCTGTCGGGGAGGAATTGATCCGGTTCCGGAAACGTTCCGCTGGTACTATCCCCGGAAGAAAAAGCCGCCTCATTCCGATGAAGGCCCGCGCCGTTAGGCGTTTGAATACAATATTGAGAGCTGGGGCGGCGTGTTTCTGCCGGTCCGGTCTAATCAGAAAGGAATTTGCTCATGTCTCAGCTTTTCGGCACCCCTCTTGGCTGGATTATGTGGCTGTTGTATCAGGTGATCCGCAATTACGGTATCGTTCTGATCCTGTTTACCATTTTGGTAAAGGCCGCGCTGTTCCCGCTTTCGATCAAACAGCAGAAGTCCTCCGCAAAGATGGCAATCTTCCAACCAAAAATTGCGGAAATCCAAAAAAAATACGCCAATAACAAGCAAAAACAGCAGGAAGAGATGATGAAGCTCTATGAAGCTCATGGTTATAACCCCATGAGTGGATGTCTTCCCCTGCTGATCCAGTTCCCGATTTTGTTTGGCATCATCGATGTTGTTTATAATCCTCTCACCCACATTCTGCGAATCCCAAAAGATACGATCGCCTCGGCGGTTGAGATTCTCAAGACCAACTACGAGGCCTTGGGCCAGATGGTCGGCCAGCAGCAGCTGCAGATCGTGTCGGAAATGCAGAATCCGGAGCACGCGCAGTGGTTTGCGGGCCTCGGCGCGGATTTTGTGGACAAGGTTTCCCATTTTGACTATACCCTTTTTGGTCTGGATTTAGGGCAGATTCCGGTTTTTGGATGGAACTGGCTAATTTTGGTTCCAATTCTTTCCGGTGTGACCTCCCTGCTGGTTTCCATCATTTCCATGAGGATGAGCCCCTCGGGCCAGCAGCAGCAGGGCGGTATGATGAAAGCCATGATGTATTTGATGCCCCTGATGTCGGTTTGGATTGCTTTTTCGGTCCCGGTTGGCGTCGGCATTTACTGGATTGTTTCCAACGTTCTCTCCGGTGTGCAGTCGGTAGTACTTTTCAAGCTGTACAACCCGGAAAAGTATAAAGCGGAATACGAGGCAAAGCTGCAGGAAGAAGAGGAAAGAAAGCGGCTGGAGAGGCAGAAACGCCGCCAGAGAAAGCTGGATCGCGGCGAGGAACTGACGGACGACGACCTGGATGAAGAAGAGCTGCGCCGCAAACAGGAACAGGAGAAAAAGTCCAAACGAGCAGCCCGTTCTGCCGACGAAGAGGAAGCAGCACGGCGGCGGGCGGAAGAGGAATACCTGACCGCCAAGGAAATCAACCGCCGCCGGTTGGCGGAGGCCCGCCGTCAGGATGCGGAAAAATATGGCGAGGAATATGCTGAAGTAACGGATAAGGACCTGCAGTAACGGGCCCCGACGGTAAAAAACTCTCTTAAGGAGGTTCTTATGATTCGCGAATATACGGCCACTGGCGCTACAGTGGAAGAAGCCATTGAAAATGCTTGCCGGGAATTGGGAGTTTCCCCATTGGACGTGACTCCTGAAATTTTGAAGCTCCCCAAAAAAGGCTTTTTTAAGAAGACACCGGCCGAAGTCCGGATCACCGTTCAGTCGGAAGAAGAGCTTTTGAAGGAGGAACCGGCTCCTGCGGTACCCTCGAAAAAGGCAGCGCCCCCTGTGCGGGAAAAAACGGAAAAACCTGCCGTTGCTCCCAAAAAAGAGGAATCGAAGCCGGTAAAGGCCCCGACTCCAGTAGCATCGCCTGCTACGGGCGAGAAGAAGGCTGAGACTGTACCTGCCCCTGCGCCAAAAACGACTGAAACAGTTGTGGAATCTTCTGCTGAAAAGGAAGATCTTCAGCCGAAAATTGAGGTTGCAGAAAAATATCTGCTGGACATTTTTGAAAAAATGGGATTAAAAGACATTCAGGTCCGGTTCGAACAGACCGAAAACCGGACGGTCCTGATCCATATCGACGGCGGAGATATCGGTACAGTGATCGGCAAACGCGGAGAAACGCTGGATGCGGTTCAGTATCTGGTTTCTCTGGTCGCCAACCGTCAGGAGGGCGAATATGTTCGCTTTACCATTAACGCTGGAAATTACAGGGAAAAGCGGGAGGAGACCCTTCGCGCCCTGGCCCAGCGGATGGCGAAAAAGGTTTTGAAGACCGGGCGCCCCGCCGCGTTGGAACCGATGAATCCTTATGAGCGTCGGATCATCCATGCTGTTGTCACGGAAATCGAAGGCGTTTATTCCAAATCCACTGGTGAAGAGCCTAACCGGAAGGTGGTTATCAAACCTGCTGCCCGGACAGGCGCTTCGTCGGGTTCCCGCCGCGAAGGAAGCCGTCCGCCCCGCGGAAACCGCCCGCCTCGTTCCGGTTCTCCTGCACCGCAGTCCGCTGTGGAGAAAAAGCCGGAGCTGACGCAGCAGTCGGCAGAAACGCCGAAGGTTGAGACATCGGCAGAAGAGCCTAAGGTTGACACCAAAGCGCTGGATGGAGTAAAGCTCTACTCCAAAATCGAATTATAAGACGGAAAACCTCTCCGCGGCCGGTCCGCCGGAGAGGTTTTTTGGAGCAATCCTATGTTGAAATCGGAAGGATCTGTATATGGCCGAAAAAGTTATCGCTGCTATTTCCACTCCCTGCGCCCCCGGCGGGATCGGCGTCATCCGCATTTCCGGTGCTGGCGCTATTGAAACGGCGGACCGGCTGTTCCGGCCGGTTTCCGGTGAGCCGCTGCATTCCCGAAAGGGATATACGGCGGCCTTTGGAACCCTCTGGGATGAAGAAGGGGCGGTCGATGATGTGATCGCTACGGTGTTTCGCGGGCCCAAAAGCTATACTGGCGAAGATGTGGTGGAGCTTTCCTGCCACGGAGGGCTTTTCATCTGCAGGCGTGTGCTGCGGGCAGTCTTGAAAGCGGGGGCTTCTCCAGCAGGTCCGGGAGAATTCACCAAACGAGCCTTTCTCAACGGCAAGCTTTCCTTAGCGTCGGCCGAGGGGATTGCCGACATGATCAACGGCGAGTCCGAAGCCGAAGTAAAGGCGGGGTATCTTTTATACAGCGAAAAACTTACGGAAAAGGTACGCCTGTTGCAGGCGCGGCTGAAAGAAGTTCTCGCGGGGATAGATGCCTCGATCGATTATCCCGAGGAGGATCTCGAGGAATCGGAGACGGACGAAATACGTACCGCACTAAAAAGCGTTCTCGGAGAAGTCACCGTTTTGCTTGCGGGCTATGCCAAGGGCAAAAAGATAAAATCGGGGGTGACCGTCGCGCTCTGCGGCAAGCCGAATACGGGAAAAAGCTCGCTGCTCAACAGGCTGCTCGGCTATGAAAAGGCTATCGTCTCGGACGTCGCGGGCACGACGCGGGACGCCGTAGAAGGCATACTCGAAATCGAAGGGACAAAATTCAACCTTTACGATACGGCGGGCGTGCGCGAAAGCGGAGACAGAATCGAGTCGATCGGCATAGAAAAGGCGGAGAATATCGTCCGCGCCGCCGACGTGGTGGTATTTGTGGCGGATTCCGCGGCGGGCACGGACGCGGAGGACGCGCGGGTTTTAGAGCTTGCGAGGGATAAACCTCGTATACGCTACGTTTGAGCATCCCTGCCCTCTGATT
>CAJMLQ010000093.1 GCA_905214265.1 uncultured bacterium | reverse complement strand
GCTTCTCCACCGCCTTTTTCAGGTCCGCAAAACTCATGATCGTCATACCGGCGGCTTTTCCCAGCTTTTCGATGTAAGCCGGGTAGCCCTCTTTCCGCAGGTTCAGCAGGGCATCGGGCCGGAAGGCGGGCGTCACAGTGGTGTGGAAAGCCGGGTCCGCTGCAATGAGCTTATGATACTCCAGAGAATCCGCCGGATCATCTGTCGTGGAAAGATATTCTACGTTGGAGCCGGTGATCAGCTTCCGCGGGGAAAGGTGCTTTTCCCGGATCACGGCGTTGGCCCGTTCCCGGATGGAAGCAGCTGTTTTCCCGTTAAGCACGGTGTCAATACCAAAGAACAGCCGCAGCTCCATGTGGGTCCAATGATAGAGGGGGTTCCCAGCGGCAGTGGCCAGGGCTTCCGCATATTTCTGGAACTTTTCGCCCCAGGAGGCATCTCCGGTGATGTACTTTTCATCGACGCCGTGACAGCGCATCAGCCGCCATTTATAGTGGTCCCCGCCCAGGAATATTTCGCCGATATCGGAAAATTCCCGATCCTCGTAAATCTCCTTTGGGGAAAGGTGGCAGTGATAGTCGATAATCGGAAGGTCCTTGCACGCCTGATAAAGCCGTACCGCCGTATCATTGGTCAGCAGATAGCGCGCACCCATAAAGTCACTCATCAAATCGCTCCGTTCTTTTGGAAAATTCCGTTCTTCCACGGTTGCTTTTATTATACAGCACTTCTTTTTACAATCCAATTGCAGAAATCGGCAAAGTGGATTGTAAATCAAGGCGTTTTCAGCTGCAGTGGGCACGAAATGCGCCTGCATCTCGTGCCCACTGATTTTTAAAACTTATTGATACTCTCCCTGAAAGCTCTCTAGCCGGACGAATTCCTCGGTATAATCGGGATTTTGCAACACGGTTCGAAGGACCTGCTCTACTTCCATGCACTCTGCGAGCCCCAACTCCCGCAGCCGCCGGTTTGGCAGGAAAACCCGAAGCCTTGCCATGGGATAGGGATGACCGTACACCGCTCCGTCCCAGAGCAGATACGCCTCCGTATCGCCGCCCAGAGTCAGGCGGAGGGATGCTGGGATTTGCCAGTCCTCTGCGTCTTTTTCCGGGATTTGGACGTCCAGCCAGTACACGCCCTCCCGTCCAGAGGTATCGACCCCTTTGGACAAAACTTTTACATCCATCAGGCTGGTCAGAATTGTATATCCCTGCCGGTTGGCATGGTACCACCCCCATCCCGCGATCACAGCTGCCAGTACTGCGGCAGCGGACAGCACTCCCGCAATCCAGATTTTCCGCTTTCGCCTCCTTTCCCGGACTGGCTGAGCTGCTGCCCATTCCCGGGCGGCTGCCGCCCGTTCCTCGGGAGATTCCTCGTCCAGCCGCCCAAAATCGGGGTGGATGTCCAGTTCCGGAAGGCTTCGGCGTGCAGCCTCCTGCTTTAGCCGCCGGTAAAGAGCGTCCACATCCGCAAACTGCTCTCCCTCGATGCTTCCGGCGAAAGCCAGAGCCGTTTCTCGCTCCTCCGTTTCCGCCTGAAGTACGGAGCGGTAGTCGCAGAGAATCCCCTCGATCCGCTCGGGATGCGTCTGCATCGTCCTGATCTGCTCCAGTGTAAAAAAGCTCCGCCGCAGCGCTGCGATCCGCTCCAGGGTCCGGATGTCCGCCTCAGAAAAATCCAGGTACTCCCGGTCGTTCTTCCACGTTTTCATGGGGGCGAGCAGTCCCTTTTCAATATAGAACCGTACCGTCCGCTCGGTGAGCCCGGTGCGGCCGCAAACTTCCTTCATCTGCATGATATCTGCCTCCTTTGTTCTTTTATCCTAAACCCTGACGCAAGGGAAGTGTCAAGTGTTTTTCCAAAAAGTTGAAAAAACTTGGGTCCAACGTGAAAAATATCCTGTTCACAGAATGGAAATAGACTTTTCATCGAAAAGAGTGTATACTTTAAGAAAATGAAATCATGGAGGCATGCGTATGGATTCCGCACAGGTTCAAGCACTTTCTGCGGTTTTGAAGCAGAATATTTCCACGGTCATCGTGGGCAAGGACGCCGTCATCGAAAAGGTTATCCTCTCCCTGCTCTGCGGCGGCCATATTCTACTGGAGGATATCCCCGGCACCGGCAAGACCACTCTGGCCAAGGCCCTGGCCCAATCCATCCGGTGCGGCTTTAAGCGGGTGCAGTTCACCCCCGACCTTCTGCCCTCTGACCTGACCGGCATCAACTTTTTTAATCAGAAGCAGGGGGAGTTTGTTTTTAAGGAAGGCGCCGTCTTTACCAACATCCTTCTCGGCGATGAAATCAACCGCGCCACCCCCCGCACCCAGTCCAGCCTTTTGGAATGCATGGAGGAAGGCCAGGTTTCGGTGGATGGCGTTACCTATCCCCTCGCGAAGCCCTTCCTAGTCATCGCCACCCAGAACCCAATCGAAATTCAGGGGACCTTTCCCCTGCCGGAGGCCCAGTTGGACCGCTTTTTCGTGAAATTAAAGGTAGGCTATCCCGATGCGGAAAGCGAAGCCCGGATGCTCACCGGCCGCGTCTCCGGAAATCCGCTGGAAGAGCTCACGCCGGTCCTCAGCGGTGAGGAGATCGTAGAGGCTCAGGCCGCAGTCCGCAGCGTGAAGGTTGGCCAGGCCGTCGCCGGATACATCATCCGGCTGGCAGAAGCCACCCGCACCCATGAAAAGGTCAAGCTGGGAGTCAGCCCCCGGGGCGCTATCGCTCTGATGCGTGCAGCCCAGGCCCGCGCAGCCATGGATGGCCGGGATTTTGTGATCCCGGAAGACGTCAAGGCTGTGATTGTCGACGTCTGGTGCCACCGGCTGATCTGCAAGGGCTACAATCTGTCCCAGTCCTCCGGAGCGCCCGCTGAAATCCTCGATCAGATTCTCCGCCAGACCGAAGCACCTACGGAGGCCGCGACACTGTGACGGCGAAAGGAGAACGGCTATGGAAGTAATGGCCCTAGCCCTGGTCTGCCTGCTGGCAGTCTGGCTGCAAAACCGCCTGTACCGGAAAAACGCCTTCAAGGGGCTGACTTACCGTTGCTACCTCAGCCGGGAGCAGGTCTTTGAGGGAGAGGAAATCGAACTCATTGAGGAAATCGAAAATCGGAAGTGGCTCCCTCTCCCCTGGTTCAAGTCGGAGATCACTGCATCCCGTTGGCTGGAATTCGCCGGGGCCCAATCCCAGCTCACCGACCGGCAGCGGTTCGTACCCAGCTTTTTCATGCTCAAAAGCTATCAGAAGGTCAGCCGCCGGTGGAAGGTCAAGTGCATGAAGCGGGGCGAGTATGCGGTGGAGCAGATCGTCCTGGTCACCACTGACCTGCTGGGGAATCTGACCCTCTCTCAAGGAGCTCAAGCCGGTGCGAAGGTGCTGGTGCTGCCGCGCCCGTTGGAAGAGGATGAGCTCCGGGTCACACCGCGGAGCTTTACCGGCGACATCGTCGTCCGCCGCAGCCTCCTGGAGGATCCGTTCTCCATTGCCGGGGTTCGGGAGTACACCCAGCTGGAGCCCATGAACCGCATTCACTGGGCCGCCACCGCCCGGGAGCAGAAACTCATGGTCTACAACAACGACTCCACCTCCCGCCAAAACGTCTCGGTCATCCTCAACATGCAGTCCCGGGAATTTGAGCAGTTCCGCACCATCGACGAAGAAACCATGGAAAGCGCCATCCGGGTCTGCGCCGGGCTTTTTCAAACTACCCTGGAAAGCGGGATGCCTCTACGGTTCATCACCAACGCCGCAGTGGACGACTCCCGCACCACCATTTCCACCAACGAATACTGGGGGCCGGAGCATGTGGAAAGCCTGTGGCAGCTGCTGGCGCGGCTCCGTCTTAAAAGCACCGAGGACTTTCCCATTTTTCTCAGCGACAATTATCACTCCATCACCTCCACGGACATCATCCTGGTCACCGCTTATCTCAACGACCGGATTTTGGAGTTTGTATACCGGAAGCAGGCGGAAGGGACGCGGGTCCGCCTGATCCTTCTGGGGGAAGTTCAGCCCGGCCTGGACGCTTCCAGCTGTGATCTCCTCCAACTCGTCCCCTTGGAACTGAAGAAGGAGGCCGTCGTATGAAATTTCCGCTTTTCCGAATATTAAAGGTTCTCTCTGCGGCCTGTTTTCCTTTTTTGTTTCTGCCGCTGCTCATGACGGTGAGTGCCGGATTGGGCATGCAAGCGGACAGTGCGTTTTGGACCGGACCACTGCTTCTGCTCATCGTTTCCGGATGCCTGGGAATGCTCAGCAAGGCGTTTCTCTACCCCCGGGTGGAGCAGTGCTGGGGCATGGGACTAGCTTTGGCGAACCTTCTCAGCATTCTGCTGGCGGCGGGGTGCGGGTTCTGCGGCAGTCAGATGATTGCTTACTTTCCCCTTCCCCTCGCCAGCTACACCTGGTCCGCTTTCTCCCTCCAGGTGACGGCAGGCATCTTCTGCGGCACGTCCTTTTTGGGCGGAAGCTTGATTTTTGAACGCCGGTATGGGGAGATCCTCACCACAGTCTTTTTCGGCATCCTCACAGGCGCCGACGCGGTCTGCCTGCTGATCGCGTGGATCATGAAGTGGCAGATCGGCACGACCCTCCTGGCAGTCTGCTATCTGATTGCCGCCGGTGTGTCCGCCCTCTCCCGAAGTCAGTCCAACATCGACTTTTTAATGGAGCGGCGCAAGCACAGCCTGAATCATCTGCCGACGAAAATGCGGTGGTACAGCCTTGCCTTAGTGGCCGGATGCTTCGCCGTCATCGTCGCCGGGTTCCTGCTCCGCAGACAGATCGCAGATTTCCTTAATTGGAGCCTGGAGATGCTCCGCCGCGGAATTGGATTCCTGCTCCGTCTCATTTTCCGGGGCGGAGAAGCGGAATCGGTTCCCGAACCGGAACCGATTCCGCCCGCCAGCTCAGATATGGGGTTGCTGGAAGGCGGAGAGAGCAGCTTTTTCTGGACAATCTTTGGATACGCCGTACTCATCGGCGCACTGCTCCTCCTTTATTATTACCGCCATGAAATCCTCAGTTCTTTGCGAAGCCTCGGAAAAAAAATTGCGGGAGTACTTCAGCGGCTTCTGTTCCGTAGGGGACACACGATGAAAGCCGGAGATCTGGAAGGCGAATACGAGGATGACGTGCAGGATCTCCCTCGGGAGCCTGCGCCGGAACCCGTTCAAAGGCGGCGGACCTATGATTTCCGACTCTGGAAAAAGGAGTACCGTTCCTTTCGGTCTATGCCGGACGGCGGCCAGAAAGCGCGGGAGGGATACCGCCTTATCCTGCTCTACCTCCTTCTAAAGCGGGTCCCTCTATCGCCGTCGGATGCCCCCGAAGAAATTTTTGCCAAGGCTCGGGACATTATTCCGGAAGAACTTTTTCGTTCCGCTACCGAGTCCTATCGCTCGATCCGTTATGGAGAAGCTCCAGCCCGTGAAGAGGACCTCCAGCGCCTTTCTTCCCTATTGGAGGCCTGCGTCCAGCAAGTCCGTTAGGAATCGACCGCATATGCCAAAGCCGCTCCTGCGGATGAGACGCATTGCGTTTTCATCTGCAGGAGCGGCTTTTCGGTCACAACAGCTGAACAAAAATCCCGCCAAGCTGAAATTTATCGTTTTCCCCGAATTGCTTCGATCGTATGCTGCGCGGCAGCACGCAGTTCTGCCTGCTCTGGTTTCAAATTGTTCATCATCCACTGCAGCTGCGACACCGCATGGTCATTCCCCACCTGCTCCAAAGATTTTACGGCCGCCATTTTCACCTGATCGCTGGAATCCTTCAAAAAATCGATCAACAGATTGCTCGTCTCATCGCAGACTTTTGTTCCACACGCTTCCGCAGCCAGAATCCGTTCTGCTTCGCTGACTGAGCCGCATTTTTTTTGCATTTTCTCCCAGTGCCCCTTCTGGACCAACTTCTCGAAATCTTCCTTCTTACTGCTTCCAAACATAAATAATCCTTCTTTCCAAGGGGCCATACCGGCTCCAATTTGCGCATAGCAAGATATACATTTTGATCAGGCATCCTGCTATATAATTGTTATAATTCTATAATATGCCGATTTTTTTGCTTTGTCAATGCATTATGGAAAACCTTTCAATTTTTCTATGACGCTAGAAAAAAAATTGTTTCTCATTTCATCAATATCACGAAGATGTTTGAACGGTTTATTTCAAAAAATAGCCTTTCTGTGCACTTCTCATGCTGAGCCGATGAAAAGCAAAGCCACCGGTACTAATTTTCCCCTCGGTCACATAGTATTTAGCAAACAAGCTGAATGAGGGGCGAGGTACATGACTGAAAATATTGAAGAAAGAAGCATTCTCTTCGCGACCTATATCATCGACACACACGCGACGGTTCGCGCAACCGCGAAAAAATTTGATTACAGCAAATCTACCGTACACAAGGACATAACGGAGCGTCTCCGCCATGCGAATCCGCAGATGTACAACGAGGTTCGGAAAATCCTGGATACCAACAAGCAGGAACGCCACATCCGCGGCGGACTGGCTACCAAGCATAAATATGAAAAGCAGCCTGAATAGAGCGGTTTGGCCGGCTGTCACACATAAGCTTCTTCCATTGTCCTATGCCAGCACGCGGAGAGTGAACAGAATAGCCAAAGCTCATGGGCGTCCTGCGTTGCAGGACGCCCATGAGCTTATTTCTGGGAAATCACTTTCATCCGAACTACGGTGAAACGGATACACAGCACAGATGCGGGAATTTCTTGACGATATTCCAGCGCTCTTCCAGCGGCTCACAGCATAGCGGTCGTTTGTGTTGGTATATAAGCAGCCGTTCTTTTCCAGAAAGCCGATTATCTTGACCCTTGGTGTCTAATGCCAAACCACTCAAATAAAGACGGGGGAAAAGCTGCGTATCAGTCCCCTATTCGGATCTGCCGGCCTCCGGTCTGTCGGTACAGCCGATGGGAAACGGAAAGGACCGTCCGGTTCTCGGAGGCGTTTTTCAGCGCTGTCAATACAGTTTTCTCTGTGTCGGCGTCCAGATTGGCTGTGATTTCGTCCAGCAGCAACAGTTTCGGTTCTGCCGCGATAGCCCGGGCAATGGACAAAAGCTGCCACTGACCCTGGGAAAACAGGGCCAGGACGCAAGGCGTATCATAGCCACGGTCCAAGGCGGTGATGGCCTCATGGAGACCCACAGTCTCCGCCGCTCGCTCAGCCGCCTCCCGGGTGATGTTCTCATCGAACAGGGTGATCTGATCCAGCACAGTGCCGGGAACCATACGGAAGTTTTGCTCCACATAGCCGAACAGCCGCCGTTTCACGGTATCCGGTAGCCGGGCGGCATCTCTGCCATAGAGAAGGACACGACCACAGTCTGGGCGGTACTGGCCCAGCAGCAGTTTGAATACGGTGCTCTTACCTGCACCTGTCCGGCCTGTTAGCGTGACCTGCTCCCCAGATTCCACCACAAAGCTCAAGTTCCGCAGGATCGGCATGTCTTCGCTGTAGCCGAAGGTCACACCCCGCAGTTCCACACAGGGAACACCCTTTTGGATCAAGGTTTCCAGTTTGACCGTCCCATCGGTCTCCCACCGTTCCGGAGCCGCCAAAAACTCGTCAATCCGACGCACGCCGGCTACGGCGGACTGGATGGTCTGAATTTCCATGCCGATACTCTCCAGTGGAGCGAAAATCGAGCCGATATAGGCGATCACCGCCACTGCCGTGCCCACGGACATGCCGAAAAACGACTGAATCTCCGGAAGGCCTGTAGCGGACAGCAGCATTACCCCCGCCACTACCAAGGCGTTGATGACAAGGATTACCGGGGAGTAGACCGCATCGTAAAAATTCGTCCTTTCCACGGCGTCGTAGCTGTCCTGAATGTAGCGGCTGTAGATCTGGCGCATATATCGCTCCCTGTGGAGGGCGTGGATGGTGCGGATACAGTGGATGGTCTCCGGGACATGGTTCGTGACCTTCCCCACTGCTGCCCGATTCGCCAGCTGAGCCGCCAGCATCCGTTTCTGCATCATACGTGTGAAGGCAAACAGCAGCGGTGCCAGCACCAGCAGCACCAATGCCAGACCCCGATTCTTCACGAAGACCACCGCGAAGATGCTGACCACTTTACATCCGTCGGCGAACATGCTGACAATGCCAGAGGTAAACAGAGACTCCACAGTGTCCACATCTCCCACGAAACGGGACACTACCACCCCAGGTTCCTGCCTTGCGAAAGCGTCAGCCGGCAGGCGGGACAGCTTGGCGCATAGAGCGCCGCGGAGGCCGTGGGTGATTTTCTGTCCAAAGACGATGAGCAGGCTTTCCCGCGCTGCGTCCAGCACACTGGCGAAGGTAGTCAGGACAAAATACGACAGTGCCAGAGTGAAAGGAACGGTGTTCCCTGCCGTTAAAAGGTTCACGACCCGTTCAAGCACCAACGGCGGCAGCAGTGCCGCCGCCACCGCGCCTGCCACCGCAAGGAGGATGGCCGCCGTCAGCAGTTTTGAGCGTCCTACCACCATCCACAGCACGCCAGTCAAACCGGTCCTATGCGTTTGTTTCACTGCCAGTTTCCCCTTTCTGCAACTCATACAAAGCCGCGTACTGCTCACAGGAAGCGATCAGTTCTGCGTGGGTGCCCACCCTCGTCCATCCGTTTTCCATCCAGATCACCTGGTCCAATTCCGGAAACAGGTACAGCCGGTGGGAGATGAGGATCACGACGCTGTCCCGCGCCAGAGTCCGCAGATGCCCAAATACTTCCCGTTCCGTCCGCTGATCCAAGGCGGAGAAGGGGTCGTCCAGAACCAGCAGAGGCCGGGGATGCCCAAGCGTCCGAGCCAGAGCCAGGCGGGCCTGCTGTCCGCCGGAGAGCCGGATGCCGCCGCTGCCGATCCGGGTCTCCAGCCCCTCCGGCATATCAGCCACTTCCCCGTTCAGACAGACAGCCTCCACCAGCGGCGCGGGGTCAATATCGTCCCCCAGCAAGATGTTGTTCCGAATGGTGCCGCTCATCAGCTCCGGATCATGTCCAAGATACCCTACCACGTCCCAGCGCCGTTCCGGGGTCAAACTGGCGAGCTCCACCCCTCCGAAACAGATACTGCCCTGATAGGGTACCTCTGCAAGAAACGCCCTGCCCAGAGTGGATTTTCCACATGCCACCGGTCCGGTAACACCGACGATCTGCCCTGGTTTCGCCGTGAAGGACAGTCCCTGAAACACGGCTGCTCCACCGGGATATGCCACGCCAAGATCCTTCACTTCCAAATCAGCAGATGTCGAGGTTTCTGACGTAGTCTCCTCTGGGACGGGCTTCATCAACGGCTTGATGCGTTTCCAGGAAACCTCTGCCTTCTGGACGGCGTTGAACAGCTTCGCCGCCTTGGAGGATTTCACCGATAATTTGATAAAGCAGGACAGAAAGGTGGTAAAGGCGGCAATGTCCCAGCTGGTCCACCCATTCCCTGTTACGTTTTTTCCGCCGAAGTAGAGGATGAACAGCACACTGCCCATGGAGACGATCTGATACAGAGGCGGCAGGGCAGCCACCCAAATATTTGCTCGCACCGCCGCTTTTTCATAGTCCGCCAGCTGCTCCTCATAAGCCCGATTTCGTTGAGACTCACAGCCAAACACCCGGTAAGAAGACGCTGACGAAACTCGATCCAGAGTGGCGGCGCTGAGCCGTCCCCGACTCTCCTGCGCTGCCGCTCCACTCCGCTGGACCACCACCTTCATCTTTTCTGCAAGGAAATACGAAACCGGCGGAAAAGCCAAGCTCAGCAGCGCCAACCGCCAATCGTACCAGACCAACAGGACTGCGTATCCCAGCAGGGCCACGCCGGTGTCAAATACCTCCGTTGTGAATTTCCGCATACCTTCTGCACAGGCATCCACATCGGAGATAGCCTTGGTCATCACGCTGCCGATGTTCTCGCTGTCCAGCTCTGCCTTACTCCGGTGGACCAGATTTCCATAGAGGACCTGTTTCATGTTTCGATTCACATGGTTGGCAAAGCGCCGCACATACAGCCGTTTGATGTAACGGGCCAGCTGGACGGCAGCGATTACTGCCACGTAGGTGCCTGCCAGCCGCAGCATGTCGTAAAAATCCTTTTCCCCGCCGAAGATATCCAGCAGACACTGGGCCAAACGACCCTCAAACCACGGCCCTGCCAAAAGCCCGATATTATAGAAAATACCCGACAGCATCACTGCCAGCAAAATCGCCCATTCCGTACAGAAGTAGGAGACCACACGGTCGGGATGCTGAAACGTACCTGCGTGTTTCATCTGTTTTTCCCTTCCTTATCCGCAATCCGCGCTGCCACATCCGGGAATCCCGCCCTGCTCTGACGCTTAGAGCGCTGGTATAGCATGTTTAAAATGCGGCAGAACTCTCGCTGATCCGCCTCTGGCAGCTCCTCCAGCAGCCAGTCGTAAAACGCCGCTTCGATGCTGGCCTTGGAGTTCTTCAGCTCTTCCGCCTTGTCAGTGGCGTACAGCAACTGACTGCGTCCATCGGCAGGATTTTCCCGCCGCACCAGATAACCTTTTGCTTCTAGGCTGGCCGCCCGCCTGGCCGCCGCACCCTTGTCGATCTTCAGCGCCTCACGGATCTCTGTCTGAGTGATACCGGGCTGGTGGCGTACTAAGTGGATGAAGTCGAATTCTGCTGTCCCGATGCCGTCAGCCCGCATAGTCTGTACTGTGAGCTTGGCCGCTTCCCGGGCAATTTTTGTAATCTGTCGTTCTGTTTTATCCATGATGGTCCTCCTGCGCCAATTGGATGTATATACAACTATATATAGGATATTACATCTTTTCAATTTTTGCAATCCTCTTTATGGTTTGAATTTCATCTCAAAGCGTTTTGACGCTGATCAGATCACAGCTTCCTTCCCAGGAGCCTTACGCCCCCGAAAGCTAAAAGTAAAGTTATTTTATTGAAAATAAAAATTTTTCGAGTATTTGTTCCTATTCGTAACCCAATCTCCTGTGGCGCAACAGGCATATACAAACAAAAAGCAATGTAAAATTCCTAGTCACAAAAATATTAAACAATTTTTTCTCTTCATTTTAGTCTGTTTGGCAATTGACGAATTTCTCAATACCAGGGATAATAAGATACGATAAACTTAGTTTATCATATCGTCAAATTTTCAAGTAAATAGCATTCTACTCGCAGGAAGCAAAATTTCCTACTCAAAACGAGTTGAGTGTCGAAAGGAGCGTTTCAAATGAAAAGCAGCATAAATTCTGGATGCTATCCAGTCATGCTGACCCCATTTTTTGAAGATTTGAGCGTGGACTATGAAGGGCTGCAGCGTTTAACAGAATGGTATATCCAAAAAGGCTGCCAGGGATTATTCGCAGTCTGCGGCTCGAGCGAAATGACGAGCCTCTCCCTGGAGGAACGGATCCAAATTGCCCGGACAGTTGTTAAGACAGTCGGCGACCGGGATGTGGATATTGTCGCCTCCGGCCACACGGGATATACCTTGGAAGAACAGATCGAAGAGATAAATGAGATCTCCAAAACAGGGATCGATGCCTTTGTGCTGGTTTCAAGCCGAATCGCGCACCGTTATCAGGACAATCAAATTTTTATCAGGAATTTGGAGCGGATACTCGCCAGAACCGGAGATACGATGTTTGGAATCTATGAGTGCCCTTCCCCCTATAATCGCCAACTGTCTCCGGAAATCATCGCTTACCTGGCCAATACCGGCCGTTTTGTGTTT
>CAJMLQ010000092.1 GCA_905214265.1 uncultured bacterium | reverse complement strand
TTTACCGGAATTATGCGACACCGGTGCGTCTTGAGGAGCTGGCGCAGATGGAGCACCTCAGCCCCAGCCGGTATTCGGCTGTATTCCGGGGGTGCATGGGAGTTTCCCCTCAAGGTTTCCTCATCGGGCTGCGGATGAAAAACGCCGCCGACCTCATCCGCCGTACCGACCTGACCATCACCCAGGTGGCCCAGGCGGTAGGATATGAGGACGCGCTCTATTTCAGTACGCTGTTCCGGCGGAAAATGGGGCTTCCGCCCAGTCGGTACCGAGAGAAATTCGGGCACCGGCCGTGATGGGACGGAATCATCGGAAATACAGACTTTGGGGCTTGCCTTTGCTGTTTTGGTATGAGGATACGAATACCGGTCGGAAAGCGCAGGAATATCCAAAAGAAATCTGGACAAATGTTAATAAATGCCTATTGAATCGACCGGCTGATTTTGGTAAAATAGAAACATACGCATGAGAACAGGCGCTTGTGCGGAGGAAGACTGAGTCCGATAAAGAGGGTGGTGAATCCATGTCTGTTTTGGATACCATAAAAGAAGCGGAGTTAAATGCTCAACAGGTGAAGGCGGAAGCATCGCGGCAAGCCAAAGAAGCCGTCGCAAAAGCTCAGGAAGACGCACGGGAAAAGGCCCGGGAGATCCGGGACGGCGCCCGGCGGGAGGCGGACGCTCTGCTGGCACAGGCCCGGTCTCGGATGGCCGGAGAGGCCCGGGAAGGGGTGGCCAAAAGCCGGGAGGCGGATGAAGCGGCGGCCAACGCGGCGGCGGAAAATCTGCCCCGTGCGGTTTCTTTTATTGTGGAAAGGATTGAGAAGCAATGATTGTCCCCATGAAAAAGGTTCTGCTCGTTGCTCTCAGAGAAGATAAAGACGCACTGGCCCAGGCGCTGCAGAGGATCGGTGAGGTAATGCCGGTGGATGCGGAGGGAATTCCCGCCGGAACCCCGGACAGCCAGGAGGCCGCCCGCGCAGAACAGGCGCTGAAGGTCGTGCGGCAGTATCAGGGGAAGCAAAGCATGTTCATGCCGCGGCCGGAGGTCGGTTACACGGAGTTTGTGGCCGGAAACCGGGAGGCGGAGGAACTGCTTGGGAAGATCGAGACGCTGCATGCGGAGGATGAAGCGGCAGCGGGGGAAATCACCGGAATCGAAGCGAAAATTCAGGAGCTGCTGCCATGGCTGCCCATGGACATCCCCATGGAGGAGATTGGGACCACCCGCTTTTCCGGTGTTCATAGCGGATATGTGGAGCGTTCGCGGACAGAAGATGTGAAACTGGCGGCGGAGGAAGGCGGCGCGATGCTGCAGCTGCTGAACAGCGGGCCCCAGGGAACGGCGGCGCTGCTGTATACCTATCTGGCTGAGGAGGACGAGCTGTTGAAGGCAGTCTCCGCTGCGGGCTTTTCGGAGGCGGCTCCCCCTGGAGGCAAGGGCTTTCCCAAGGACCTCTGCGACGGATATCAGGCCCGAATCGGAGAACTGAGGGCGCGCCGGGAGGAGATTGCCCGGGAACTGACCCTTTTGGCCGAGCGGAAAACCGAGCTCGAGCTGCTCCGGGACCAGTGCGAGGCGGAGGAAGCCCGTGAGGACGCACCTTTCGGTGAAACCGTAGAAACAGTTTTTCTGGAGGGATGGGTCCGGAGCGACCGGACAGCGCGGGTGGAAAAAGCAGTGGCGAAGGTCACGGACTGCTATGAGCTGACCTTCCGGGATCCGGAGGAGGGGGAAAAGCCTCCTACCGTCACCCAGAACAACCGCTTTATTTCCCAGTTTGAAACGATTACCGATATGTTCTCCCGGCCCAGCAACGGGGAACTGGACCCCAACCCCGTCATGGGGCCGTGGTACTGGATCATCTTCGGGTTGATGATGGGCGACGCGGGGTACGGCCTTCTGATGCTCATCGGAATATGGGCCTTTAAGAAACTCAAAAAGCCTCGAGGCGATTTTGCCAAGCTGGTGAACGTGCTGTTCTTTTCCAGCATCACCACGATCTTCTGGGGGATCATCTTCGGAAGCTATTTCGGCGAGACGTGGCACCCCATTCTCTTCGCTCCCCTGGACAACCCCATGGGGATGCTGGCGTTCTGCATGATTATCGGCGTGCTGCACATCTTCTCCGGCATGATCATGAAGATGGTGGAGGACGCCAAGTCCGGACATTTCTGGGACGGCGTTTTCGACCAGCTGAGCTGGATGCTGCTTATCACCGGGCTGGGGCTGCTGTTTTTGCCAGCGGCCCGGACGGTGGGGACGGTGTTGGCCATTGTAGGCGCGGCGGTGATCCTTTTGACAGCCGGACGGGCCAAGAAGGGCGTTTTCGGCAAGATCATCGGCGGGTTCGGGGGGCTTTACAACATTACCAGCTACATGAGCGATATCCTTTCCTATTCCCGCATCCTGGCTCTTTCCTTGGCAACCGGCGTCGTCGGTATGGTTATGAACCTGCTGGCCGGAATGGTGCAGGGGTCTGTGATCGGATTCGTATTCTCCCTTCTGATTTACGCAGTGGGACATATCTTCAACCTGGCGATGGGGCTGCTGTCCGCTTATGTTCATGACAGCCGCTTGCAGTATATCGAGTTCTTCAACAAGTTCTATGAGGGCGGCGGGTACGCTTTCCGTCCTTTGCGCATCGATCCCCGTTATGTCGAGGTTATCGATCAAAACGATTCAAATCAAGGAGGAAACTAACATGTCAACAGGTCTCGTTATTGCGATCATCGGTGCTTTTCTCGCCGCGGCTCTTCCCGGAATCGGCTCCGCCTACGGCGTCCAGATCGGCGGTCAGGCTGCGGCCGGCGTCGTATCGGAGAAGCCGGAGCTTTTCGGCAAGCTGCTGGTTTTGCAGGCTCTGCCCGGCACACAGGGTATTTACGGTTTCCTGACTGCGGTGCTCATCATGGTCCGTACCGGCCTTCTGGGCGGCGGTGCCGTAGAGCTCACCCTGCAGCAGGGCTGGTCCTTCTTCTTTGCTGCGCTCCCCATGGCCATCGTGGGCCTTCTGTCCGCCATAAGCCAGGGCAAGGCGGCTGTGGCGGCCATCCATATGACGGCCAAGCAGCCGGATTCTTCTGCCAAGGGTATCACCATGACCGCGCTGGTTGAGACCTATGCTATTTTGGCTCTGTTGGTCTCTGTCCTGCTCATCTTCGTCGGCATCCAGATCTAACCTACATCGGTCACAGAAAGCGAGGAGATCCCTTGGGCGCAGAAGCAATTATTGAGAAAATCCGGAAGAACGCGGCGGAGGAAGCCGCTTCTATCCGGCGGCAGGGGGAGGAGCGTGCGGAGGCAGCTGCAAAGCAGATCCTGGACGCCGCCTCTGCCGAAGCGGAGGAGATGCTCCGCAGCGCAAAGGCTTCCGCGGCGGATATCGAACGCCGCGAGCGGCTGATGACCGGTCTGGAAACCCGGAAAAACACCTTGGCATCCCGTCGGGCGGTTATCGACGACGCCTTTGAGAAGGCGTTGAACGAGCTGGCCGGGCTGCCGGAGAGCCGGTGGGCGGCGCTGATCGAGCGCATCGTGTTGGAATCTGCGGAAACGGGATACGAGGTCCTTTCGGTCCCGGAGGCCGACCGGGCGCGCTATGAGCGGCCCTTTGCCGGCGGAAAGCCGATGCTGGACCGCCTTAACGAGGCGCTGAAGGCCAAAGGCCTTCCCGGCGGGCTGACCCTGTCGGACGCCCACGCAAAAATTCGGGGCGGAGTGCTGTTGTCCGGCGAGAAATACGACGTTAACGGTTCCTTTGAGATGCTGCTTTCCCTGGTCCGGGAGGACTGCGAGAAAGAGGTCTATCACATCCTCTATCAGTAGGAAGACCGCTGGAACCGGAATTTGAAGATGAGAAAGGGTTTTGCAGGTATGGCGCAAGTGAGTTACCCCTTTGCGGTCGGACGGATCAAGGTTTTGGAGACCCGGCTGCTGGATTCCGGCAAGTGGGCCCGCCTGCGGGAAGCGAACCGGGAAGACGCCGTACGCCTTCTGGCGGAAAGTGGTTATGGCGGCGGAAAGCCCGGCGTGAAAGCCGATGCGGACGCCCTGATCCGGGCAGAGACCGAGGAGACCCGCCGGGTGGTTGCGGAGCTTTCCCCGGAACCGGCCTGGACCGACTTGTTCCTGCTTCCCACCGACGCTCACAACATCAAGGCCCTTTATAAAGGAAAGATGCTGGGGCAGGACGTTTCCCACCTGTTGGTGGAAGGCGGAACCATCCCGGCGGAGCTTTTGCGGATCTGCATCGAAAACGGGGAGTATTCCATGCTGCCGGCCGCATTTGGGGCTGTGCTGGAGAAGGAGAGCTACCCGGATCTGCTCCATTTCAGCACGGCGGTGGACCGGGCGGTCTTTGAACACATCCGCACGGTGCTGAAAAAGAAGAAAAATCCCTTGCTGAGCCGGTATTTTGCCGCCCAAGTGGATTTTACCAACGTGCTGAGCACCCTTCGGGCAGCCTTGCTCCGGTGGGACGGCGGCAAGCTGGAGGCGGTGCTGCTTCCCGGCGGGACCATTCCGGAGGAGACATTCCCAGCGGCGCTGGGCGTCCAGCCGGTGATGCTGCCGGAAGCCCTGGCCAAGGGGGATTTTTCCTCCGCTATCAGCCGGGTGCTGGCAGAGTACGTCCAGACCGGGGACATCACCCAAGCGGAGCAGCGGTTTACCGAGGAGCGGATCGCGTTGCTGAAGGATGGGGATGATTCCACCTTCAGCATCGGGCCCATTGCCAGCTATCTGATGCAGCGGGAGACCGAGGCCCGGGAGCTGCGGGTGCTGTTTGCGCAAAAGCTCTGATTTTACATTGCAAGTTGGAATATGAGTGAAATTTATACTGTTTGTTGTGGGAAGGAGGGCGTTTATGAGCAGTGAAGCAGCGCAGGGGTCTCTGGCAGTCATCGGCGACCGGGAGTCCGTGATGCTTTTCCGCGTCCTCGGCGTCCAGACCATCACGGCGGAGACAGCGGAGGACACGGCCAAGGCCATCCATCGGCTGGCAAAGGCGGGCTGTTCGGTGATTTACCTCACCGAGGAGCTGGCAAAGCTGGTCCCGGAGGAGCTGGCCCGGTATCAGTCCCGGACCTTTCCCGCCATTATCCCGATTCCTGGGAGCAAGGGCTCACAGGGCTTTGGGATGGAGCAGATTCAGAAAAACATCTACAAAGCGGTGGGGATGGATCTGCAATAACTTGAGAGAAGGAGGAGGTTCCCGCCTTTGCGGGAGGGAACCGATAAGGGTATGGGAAATCCCAATACAACCGGCGAAGTCCGCTGCGGGACCATCCTGAAGGTGGCCGGGCCGCTGATCGTGGCCACCGGTATGTCGGACGTGGAGATGTTCGACGTGGTTCGCGTCAGCGACAAGCGCCTGATCGGCGAGGTCATTGAACTCCGGGGGGACCGGGCGTCCATCCAGGTCTACGAGGAGACCGCCGGGCTGGGGCCGGGAGAACCGGTTTACAGCACCGGCGAACCGCTTTCCGTGGAGCTGGCCCCCGGACTTATCGAAAGCATTTTTGACGGCATCCAGCGCCCCCTCAACGTAATTTACGAGGAGGCCGGCGACCGTATTACCCGCGGCATTGAGGTGCCGAAGCTGGACCGTAAGAAGAAGTGGGACTTTGTTCCCGTTGCGAAGGTGGGCGACCGGCTCATCGGGGGCGACGTGCTGGGTACCGTTCAGGAGACTCCGGCGGTGCAGCAGAAAATCATGATGCCTCCGAAAGTTTCCGGCACCGTGGAGTGGATCTACGAGGGCGAGGCCACCATTGTGGAGCCCATCGCCCGGATTCGGAAGGACGACGGCAGCGTCGTTGAGCTTCCGATGCTCCAACGCTGGCCGGTCCGGCGGCGGCGTCCCACGGCGGAAAAGATCGCCCCCGGCGAGCCCATGGTTACCGGGCAGCGGGTCATCGATACGCTGTTCCCCATCGCCAAGGGCGGCATCGCGGCCATCCCCGGGCCTTTCGGCTCTGGCAAGACGGTGGTGCAGCACCAGCTGGCCAAATGGGCGGACGCGGATATCATCGTCTACGTCGGCTGCGGCGAGCGCGGCAACGAGATGACCGACGTTCTGCTGGAGTTCCCGGAACTCCACGACCCCCGCACCGGACTGTCGCTGATGAAGCGGACGGTGCTGATCGCCAACACCTCGGATATGCCCGTTGCGGCCCGGGAGGCGTCCATTTACACCGGTATTACCATTGCGGAGTACTTCCGCGATATGGGCTATAAAGTCGCCATCATGGCCGACTCCACCTCCCGCTGGGCGGAGGCACTCCGCGAGATGTCCGGGCGTCTGGAAGAGATGCCCGGTGAAGAGGGCTACCCGGCGTACTTAGGCTCCCGGCTGGCGGAATTTTACGAACGGGCCGGGTTTGTCCGGTGCATCGGTTCCGAGGAGCGGTACGGTGCGGTTTCGGCCATCGGGGCGGTTTCCCCTCCCGGCGGCGATACCTCGGAGCCGGTCTCTCAGGCGACCCTGCGCATTGTCAAGGTGTTCTGGGGCCTGTCGGCGGATCTGGCGTACAAGCGGCACTTCCCGGCCATTGACTGGCTGACCAGTTACTCGCTATACAGCGATACCATGTCGGAATATTTCGATCAGAACGTGGCGGCGACCTGGTCGGCGCAGGTAGCGGAGACCCGGCGGATCCTTCAGGAAGAGGCGGAGCTGCAGGAAGTCGTCCGTCTGGTCGGTGTGGATGCGTTGGCGGTCAAGGACCGGATGACCTTGGAGGCGGCCCGGTCCATCCGGGAAGACTACCTGCACCAGATTGCCTTCGACGAGGTTGACACCTACACCTCCCCGGAGAAGCAGTACGGGATGCTGCACCTGATATTGGAATGGTACCACAAGAGCGAAGCAGCGGTGGCCGCCGAGGTCCCCTTTGAGGCTGTGATGAAGATGCCGGTGCTGGAGCAGATCGGCCGGATGAAGCGGATTCATGAGGACGAGTGGGACACCCGGTTTGCTGCGATATCCAAAGAGCTGGAAGACGAGTTTGCCGCGTTGATGGAGGAGGAAAGCGACCATGCGTAAGGAATATAAGACCATTCGCGAAGTCGTTGGTCCCCTGATGCTGGTGGACGGCGTCGAGGGCGTCAAATACGACGAGCTGGTAGAGATCGAACAAGCGGACGGCGAGATCCGCATCGGAAAGGTGCTGGAAGTCAACGGTGACAAGGCCATGGTACAGCTTTTTGAAAGCGCCCAGGGCCTGCGTATCGCTGACTCCAAGGCTCGGTTTCTGGGCCACGGCATCGAGCTGAAGGTCAGCCCCGATATGCTGGGACGGGTCTTTGACGGCATGGGCAACCCCATCGACGGCGGTACCCCCATCATCCCGGAGCAGTCCTTAAACATCAACGGCTCGCCCATGAACCCGGCTGCCCGGGACTACCCGGCGGAGTTCATCGAAACGGGCATCTCGGCCATCGACGGCCTGAACACCCTTGTCCGCGGGCAGAAACTGCCGGTATTCTCCGGCTCCGGCCTGCCCCACGCCCAGCTGGCGGCGCAGATCGCCCGTCAGGCCAAGGTCCGCGGCTCCGGCGAGAAGTTCGCCGTGGTGTTCGCGGCCATCGGTATCACCTTCGAGGAAGCGGATTTCTTCATCAAGGACTTCCGCCGCACCGGCGCCATCGACCGCGCCGTGCTGTTCATGAACCTGGCCAACGACCCGGCCGTTGAACGCATTTCCACCCCGCGTATGGCCATCACCTGCGCCGAGTATCTGGCGTATGAGCTGGGGATGCACGTCCTGGTCATCCTCACCGACATCACCAACTACGCCGAGGCGCTGCGAGAGGTTTCCGCGGCCCGGAAGGAAGTCCCCGGACGGCGGGGATATCCCGGCTACCTCTATACCGACCTAGCCTCCCTCTATGAGCGTGCCGGGCGGATTCGGGGCAAGGCGGGCTCCATCACCCAGATCCCGATCCTGACCATGCCCGAGGACGACAAGACCCACCCCATCCCCGACCTGACGGGCTACATCACCGAGGGGCAGATCATCCTTTCCCGGGAACTGCACCTGAAGGGCGTTGTGCCGCCCATCGACGTGCTGCCCTCTCTGTCCCGTCTGAAGGATAAGGGCATCGGTGCAGGCAAGACCCGTGAGGATCACTCCGGCGTGATGAATCAGCTCTTTTCCGCCTATGCCCGAGGCAAAGAGGCAAAGGACCTGGCCGTTATCCTGGGAGACGCGGCGCTGTCGGATATCGACAAGCTCTACGCTAAATTCGCCGACGCTTTTGAGAAGGAATACGTTTCTCAGGGCTACAATACAGATCGCAGCATTGAGGAAACGCTGGATATCGGCTGGCGGCTGCTGGGGATTCTGCCCCGCAGTGAGCTTAAGCGGATCAAAGACGAGTATCTGGATAAATATTACCCTACGGAAAAGGAGTAAGCGCCCATGGCAACTCGAGTCAATCCGACGCGGATGGAGCTTTCCCGACAGAAAAAGCGCCTGAAAACCGCGGTCAAGGGGCACAAGCTCCTCAAAGACAAGCGGGATGAAATGGTGCGTCAGTTTATGCTTTACATCCGCCGCAACCGGGAGCTTCGTCGGGAGGTGGAGGAGGCACTGTCCGCTGATATGCGGCGTGTCGCCATAGCGGCCGCCCGAATGGGCGGGGAGGACATCGGCGAGGCGCTGCTGTCTGAGGTTGGCGGGAGCGTCGCCCTTTCAGTGGGAAGCCGGAACATCATGGGCGTCAGCGTTCCCACCTTTTCGGGGGAGGGCGGCGGGGAGATCCAGGAGCTGCCCTATAGCTTTGCGTTTACTTCGGCGGAGCTGGACGGCGCGGTGCTGGATCTGGCCGGACTGATGCCCAAGCTTATTGAGCTGGCCCAGGTGGAAAAGACCTGCGCCATGCTGGCCGACGAAATTGAAAAGACCCGCCGGCGGGTCAACGCGCTGGAGCACGTGATGATCCCCGAGACCAAGCGGAACATCCGCTACATCACCATGAAGCTGGAGGACAACGAGCGCAGCAGTGTCACCCGGCTGATGAAAGTCAAGGACATGATGCTAAAGGAAGCAGAGAACGCCGCACAGGCGGGAGCCTGATAAAAAAGCACGCACAGCATCTGCCGTGCGTGCTTTTTGCTGCGGAACCTTGAGGAAAGGCTTGCCTTTTTGTGAAAATTCGGCTACAATAAGATACGAAAAAGGAGCGTGAGGCATTTTGTACCAATATGATCTGCACTGTCACACCAAGGGCGTCAGCAAATGCGCGGAAGTTTCGCCGGAAGAGGGCGCACAGCTCTATATTGAGGCTGGTTATTCCGGGGTGGTCATCACCAATCATTTTAACCATTACACCTTTGAAGAAATGTTGGGGAAAAACTCTTGGGATGATATCGTGGACTTTTATCTCAGCGGATGGAGGCGGTTCCGGGATGCCGCTGGGACGCGGCTGACCGTGCTGCTGGGGATGGAGATTCGGTTTGATGAAAATTGGAACGATTATCTCGTTTATGGCGTTACGGAAGAACTTTTGAGGGCTCATCCGGAATTGCCGGATATGGATATCGAAACATTTTCTGATTTTTCCAGAGAAAACGGGCTGCTGCTTTATCAGGCACATCCTTTCCGCGATGGGATGTGCGTGGTCAATCCACAGCTTCTGGATGGGATTGAAACGTATAATGGACATCCCTACCATAAATCCCGAAATGACATCGCCATGGCGTGGGCGAAAAAGCATGG
Organism: uncultured bacterium; assembly: GCA_905214265.1. Lineage (GTDB taxonomy): Bacteria > Bacillota > Clostridia > Oscillospirales > Ruminococcaceae > Merdivicinus. Next base: position 2,392 of record CAJMLQ010000092.1, on the reverse strand, counting down.
GCTGATGCAGGTCAGCGGATCGGATTTCCACCATACGGACGGGTGCGCCATGGGCGGTATCCTGACCAGAGAGCCGATCCGGAGTCAGGAGGATCTGCTGAAGGTCCTTCGTAATGATCCGCTGCTGATCCGGAAATAGTCACCGGATCGGGCAGAAAACAGCGGGGGCAGAGAAACGCATGGACGTTTCTCTGCCCCCGCTGTTTATCGAAGGAGGGACTAATCCTCCAAAGAAAGCTGATAGACGGTCAGGCCCCCGTTCCAGCCGCGGATGGTGAGGCGCTGCTCCACTGTGAAGCCCGCCTTTTCCAGCGCCTTTTGAGAGGCTGTGTTTCCGTCGGCGACCCATGCGCAGAGTTTGGAAAAGCCCATGGAGGGGGCCTTTTCCCGGGCAAAGTGCAGAAGCTCGCTGCAAAAGCCCTGATGCCAATACTGTTTTGCCAAGAAAACAGTAAGCTCGGCGGTATCCGGGCTTTCCTCAACCTTCCGCATTGCAAAAACACCCGCGAAGCATTCGGCGCGGCGGGTCATTACCAGATAGGCGCGATTTCCCTCACCGTTGAGCTCATCGATGAGATCCAGAGTCTGGCTGGGGTCGGTGTGGGCGTCAAAACGCATGTACTGTGCGACCTCCGGATCGGAAGTCAACGAAAAGACCGGTGGGAGATCCTCCTGCCGCAGAGGACGGAGGAGAAGGCGTTCGGTCTCAAAACGCTCAGGAATGGCAGAGGGGTTTGCCGGGTCGATTCCCAGAATAGCTCCCTGGTATTCCCGGCTGAGGGTGAGCAGGGTACGGAAAAAGGAAACGTCATACTCCGACAGGGACGGGACGGCGCGCTGCCGGACGGCCTCCAGAATCTGCTCTTCCCGGGATGGAACAAAAATCTCCATTCCATGGGCACCCTTATATGCGGCAACTTGGCCGCACAGCTCCATTCGGCGTTCAAAAAGCTCCTGCATTTCCCGGTTGATCTGGTCGATCTCCCGGCGGATTTCACTCAGCTCCATCAGCTTCCTCCTTCTCAGGGGACTCTTCCAAGCGGGGAGACGGTTTGCGGCATAGACCTAGGATGCGTTCCGCTTCCGCTACGTAGAAGGTGGTACCACCCGCGTCGATAATATACTCGCAGCGGTCGATGGCGCTGCGGCCCGCGCCGGTCAGCTGATCCAGCTGTGCCAGCTTCCAGAGGGAGGTGAGACGGCTGAGGGTAAAGGAGGCATTGTCAAAGAGTTCCTCATAGATTTCCCGGGCGCGGGTGACATTCTGACGGTGGAAGGTGAGGATGCCGTCGATGATGGTCAGCAGCTGCCGGCCGTTGGCCGCCATGTTGGACTTCTCCTTAACACCGGTGATGATCTTTTTTACCTTTTCGCGGATTTCGATGATACGGGAGAAATCTCCTTCCATTTCCAGACAGTTGGCTAGGAGGTTATAATACTGAAGGATCAGGATGGATTTCTCTTTGGGCATAGGCATTTTTTTCAATTCCGCCACAGCGCCCTGCCAGTCTCCCTGATAGTAGCGGGCGCGGGCGATATTCAGTGTATAATTGGGATTTTTCCACCCGCCATCGCGGATCGCGCGGAAAACAGTTTCGTACTTTACAGGGTCGCAGTCCGCGGTGAGGATGCTGTTGAGCTGATTCAGCTTCAGAATCCGCAGCACGCGGATCAGATAGTTGGCGAAAAGGATGGCGGCGGCGGTCAATATGCCGTTTATGGGCGAAGTCTGGCCGGAAAAGCCGCGCCAGATAAAAAAGGCTGCCAGCGGGATGGTCAGGATGTGCAAGAGCCACAGCAGGATGATGGTCAGACGGTATTCTCGCACGACCGCGCCGGGTTTTATGTTTTTATAAGATTTTTTTTGCCGCATGGATAATCAGCTGCTCCTTCCGGACGAGTTATACTTATTGTAACATGTCCGTCCTGGAAAAGCAAGGGAAAAGGAGCGATCTTAACGCTGGCTTAATATTATAGAAGAAGCGCTGAAGGACTTTTCTGCAAAAAAGGCGCTGCCGATTACACCGGCAGCGCCTTTTTTAAATGTGGATTTATGCGCGGGGATTCTTTATCGCGGCCTGTGCAGCAGCCAGACGGGCGATCGGCACACGGAAGGGAGAGCAGGAAACGTAGGTCAGGCCGATGTTATGGCAGAACTCAACGGTGGACGGATCGCCGCCATGCTCACCGCAGATACCCAACTTGATGTCGGGGCGGGTCTGCTTGCCGAGATCAGCAGCCATCTTTACCAGTTTGCCAACTCCAATCTGGTCCAGCTTGGCGAAAGGATCGGACTCATAGATCTTTTTGTCGTAGTAGGCGCCCAGGAACTTGCCGGCGTCATCACGGCTGAAGCCGAAGGTCATCTGAGTCAGGTCGTTGGTGCCGAAGG
>CAJMLQ010000091.1 GCA_905214265.1 uncultured bacterium | reverse complement strand
ATGGCCGTTTTCTCACCGCAGAAAAAATGGGCCATTGTTCAGTAAACATTAAATAAGTTTTTGAGTCCTCTTGATAGGCTTTCCCCTCGTCCGAACAGTCCGGATCTTTGACATTATAAGAAATTCGTGCCTAGGGAGCCACTGCAATTTTCGAAAAACCTAGTAAAACTTTTCGTCCGTTTTTTTGCTATCCGTGAAAGTATTTCCGGTCCATGCTCCGGTACTGAAGGGCTTCCAGCAGATGCGGAGGCTGGATATCCGCACTGCCCTCCAGGTCGGCGATGGTCCGGGCGACTTTCAGGATGCGGTGATAGCCCCGGGCGCTCATCCCCATCCGCTCAAAGGCGCTGCGAAGCAGGCGGCTCCCTTCTGCGGTGATGGGACAGCACTCGTTGATCATATCCGCCGGGATGTGGGCGTTGTCCCGAACACCAGTCCCTGCAAAGCGGGCCTGCTGGATCTTCCGGGCGGCGTCCACCCGCTTTTTAATGGCTGCGGAGGGCTCCGCCTTTTGGCCGGAGGAAAGATGGGAAAACTCCACCGGGGCGATGTCAATGTGCAGATCCAGTCGGTCCAGCAGAGGTCCACTGACTCGGTTGAGATACCGGCTCACCTGGGTGGGCGTACAGCTGCAAGGGTGGCTGGGGTGGCCATAATAGCCGCAGGGACAGGGGTTCATGGCGGCAATCACAATCATGGAGCAGGGATAGGTCAGCGTCCCGCTGACCCGGGAAATGGTGACAGTCCCCTCTTCAATGGGCTGGCGGAGGATCTCCATAGCGGGACGGGAAAACTCCGGCAGCTCGTCCAGGAACAGCACGCCGTTGTGGGCCAGAGAGATCTCCCCAGGCCGCGGAATGCTGCCGCCGCCGGAGAGTCCTGCCGGCGAAACCGTGTGATGAGGCGCACGGAAGGGCCGCTCCGTCAGGATCGGTCGGTCGTTGGTAAGATTTCCGGCGACGGAGTGGATCTTGGTGCTTTCGATGGCCTCCTCAAAGGTCAGATCCGGGAGGATCGAGGGCAGGCGCTTGGCCAGCATGCTTTTTCCAGAGCCGGGGGGGCCGATGAGCAAGGCGTTGTGGAATCCGGCTGCGGCGATCTCCAGAGCCCGCTTGGCAAAATCCTGCCCCATGACGTCGGCCATGTCCGGCTGGTGGGGAGAGGAGCCGGGGGCAAAATCCAGGGGTGCCGCCGGTTTCAGCGAGCGCAGCCCTTCCAGAAAGTCCACCACTTCTGTTACCGTGGAAACGCCATAGAGTTCGACGCCTTGGACGGCGCTGGCCTCTTTAAGGTTGTCGGCCGGGACGAATACCCGGGAAAAGCCCTGATCGCGGGCCATGAGCACCATGGGAAGCACCCCTTGGACCCGGCGCACGCCGCCGTTCATGGTCAGCTCTCCCAGAAAAACGCTTCCGGAAAAGTCGGAGTGGGTCTGACCGCAGGCTGCCAGCAGTCCCAGGAAGATGGGCAGGTCGTAAAGAGGGCCGGTCTTCTTTAGGTCCGCCGGGGCCAGGTTGACGGTGATTTTCTGCACAGGGAACTCAAAGCCGCAGTTTTGAAAGGTGGCCCGGACCCGATCCCGGCTCTCCTTAACAGCGGCGTCGGGCAGACCGACGATCTCAAAGGACGGAAGACCCCGGAAGGTGTCCACCTCGACCTCCACCGGATAGGCGTTCATTCCGAACACCCCGGCGCTCATCACTTTCGTATACAGAAAAATCCCCCCCGCTTCTCACAAAATAAAAGGCGGGACAGCGCGGCTGCGCCGCCCCGTCCCGCTGCAGAACGATTATTTCGCGTAGTCGATTGCGCGGCTTTCGCGGATCATATGCACCTTGATCTGACCGGGATACTCCAGCTCGTTTTCAATACGCTTGGCAATTTCCCGGGCGGCGATGACCATATCGTCATCCTTGATGCTCTCAGGCTTGACAATGATTCGGATCTCGCGGCCTGCCTGAATGGCGTAGCACTTTTCGACGCCCTCGAAGGATTTTGCAATCTCTTCCAGCTTCTCAACCCGTTTGATGTAGTTTTCCAGGTTTTCCCGCCGTGCGCCGGGCCGCGCGGCAGAGATGGCGTCGGCTGCCTGAACGAGGGCGGCGATAACCGTTTTGGTCTCCACATCGCCGTGGTGGGCCTCGATGGCGTGGAGAACCTGGGGGTTCTCCTTGTATTTGCGGCAGATATCCATGCCGATCTGGACGTGGGAGCCTTCTACCTCATGGCTCAGGGCTTTGCCGATGTCGTGGAGCAGACCGGCGCGTTTGGCCATGACCACGTCCACGCCCAGCTCCGCGGCCATAATGCCGGCCAAATGGGCAACCTCAATGGAGTGATCCAGGACATTCTGGCCATAGGAGGTACGGTACCGCAGCCGTCCCAATAGCCGGGCCAGCTCATGGTGCAGGCCATGAACGTTGGTCTCCATCATAGCGCGCTCGCCTTCCGCCTTGATCTTTGCCTCCACTTCCTTGGTGGCTTTGTCCACGGTCTCCTCGATGCGGGCGGGATGAATGCGGCCATCGGTAATCAGCTTTTCCAGGGAGAGGCGGGCGATCTCACGCCGCACCGGGTCGAAGCTGGAGAGGGTGATGGCCTCCGGCGTGTCGTCGATGATGAGGTCGACGCCGGTCAGGGTTTCCAGGGCGCGGATGTTGCGGCCCTCCCGGCCGATGATGCGGCCCTTCATCTCGTCATTGGGCAGGGTAACGACAGAAACGGTGGCCTCGCTGACATGGTCAGCGGCGCACCGGGAAATGGCCAGGGAAATCAGCTCCCGGGCCTTGTCTTCGGCCTCGTCCTTGAGCTGCTGCTCGTAGCTGGAAATTTTCAGAGCCTTTTCATGGACCAGTTCACCTTCCAGGCTTTCCAAAAGCTGATCCTTAGCCTGGCTGGCGGTCAGACCAGAGATGCGCTCCAGCTGGTCAATCTGGCTTTTCTTGATCCGTTCGGCCTCCTCCAGCTGGGTCTCTGCCTGGCGGAGTTTCTCCTGGATGACCTCCTCTTTCTTTTCCAGATTGTCGATTTTGCGGTCGAGAGTTTCTTCCTTCTGCTGAATGCGGCGCTCTTGGCGGGAAACCTCGCTGCGGCGTTCCTTAATGTCGCGGTCAGCTTCCGTGCGGATCTTATGGACTTCTTCTTTGGCTTCAATTAAAAGCTCTTTCTTTTTCGCTTCAGCGGAGCGGTAGGCTTCGTTGATGATTTTTTTGGCTTGCTCTTCCGCGCTTCCGATTTCGGATTCTGCCACTTTTTTTCGGTATGCGATTCCGATGAAGAAGGCGATCACGCCGCCTATGATAAAAGCAATCAAAAAAGCGATCGCGCAATAGAGAATAACGGTGCTCGTATTGAACTGCATTGTTCTGATAACCTCCCTTTCTGTAATTTTTCAATCATCATGATAAAATAGTCAGTGGAAACGGCGGTATAGCCGCACATCTCCAGGCCTCCCCCGCTTAAACAGGGCAGACTTAGAGCACATCCCTCATAAGGCTGGCGCCGGCGGCATTCCGTTCGCCGCCAGGCCGTTCCGAATATCCCAAGCTTCCAGCGTAAATTGTCAACCCGCAGGAATCCGTTCCTCCAGGCTTCATTTATGATGAAAATCGTTCTATAAGCAGCGGCAGGGCGGGACCGGCAGATGCGCTACATCAACACTGCCCGGCGATGCCAATATTTCAGAAAGATGCTCTATTTCTTTCTATTTTATTACCAGAAGGCGCTAATGTCAAGATTTTTATTGGCTCTGCTGCAAATAAGAGAAATCTGCAGAATTTTTGCGGGTTCTGGCCAGCGCGAAAAATGTCAAGTCCGGGGAGTGAAGCCACGTTGATCCATCAGGGTTTTGCTGGCTTTGCCGGGCTGCGCAATTCTCCGGAGGAACAGGAGCCGGCTTTCCACATATTCCACAGAGTTTTCAACATTTTGTAGAAACTTAATTTTTTTATCCGCAAACAAACAGACTTTCCCTCCAGCTTCCTTGACGGATGTCCGGAAAACTCGTATAATATCGATACAGAGAATTTTTCGGAGCAATCCGCAAGGGAGTGTTAGCTGTGAGGGTGAGCGAAGCAATGGTGCGCTGCCTGGAGCAAGAGGGCGTCCAGGTGCTGTTCGGCTACCCCGGCGCCGCGATTTGTCCGTTTTACGATGCGCTGGCAAAATCCGATATCCGCCATATCCTCGTCCGCACGGAGCAGAACGCTGGGCATGCAGCCGGAGGATATGCCCGGATGAGCGGGCGCTGCGGTGTCTGCGCCGCCACCTCCGGCCCCGGTGCAACCAACCTTATCAGCGGAATCGCCTCCGCGTATATGGATTCGGTACCTTTGGTGGTGATCACAGGTCAGGTGGACTCCCACCTCCTGGGCCGGGATGTTTTTCAGGAGGTAGACACCACCGGCATGGTGGAGCCCTTTATCAAACACAGCTATCTGCTGAAAAATCCCGCCGACACCTGTCGGGTTTTTAAGGAGGCCTTCTACCTGGCGAAATCGGGGCGGCCGGGACCGGTTCTGATCGACGTTCCTGTAGACGTGCAGCAACAGGAGACCCGATTTTCCTACCCCGCCGAAGCGGCGATCCGCTCCTATAAGCCCAGCACCTTTGGCCACGCGGGCCAGGTGCGCCGGGCTGCCGAGGCCATCCGCCATGCGGACCGGCCGCTGCTGGTAGCCGGAGGAGGCGTCTTTGCCTCCGGCGCCCAGGAGGCTCTGGAAGAGTTTTTATGGAAGGCGCGGATGCCCGCTGTCCATACGATGATGGGGATCGGGGCCCTACCGCCGGGGTATGGGCTGCAGCTGGGGATGATTGGGGTCCACGGCGGACAGGCCGCCAACCTGGCGCTGAACCGGGCGGATCTGCTGGTGCTGGCCGGGACACGGGTGGGCGACCGCTCCATTCCGGCCCCAGAGCTGTTGGCCCGGGACAAAAAAGTCCTTCACATCGATATAGATCCCGCTGAAATTGGGAAGAATATTCCCGCCGATATTCCGGTGGTCGGGGATCTGCGGCTGATACTTGGGCAGCTCTGTGAAGAGCTGTCCGGGAGCACGCCCTGCGTGTATCCGGACTGGGAGCGGGAAACGCTACATTATAAGGAGGCGGCCCATCCCCTCCTTCCGTCCGGGGACCGCCTGGACCCGCGGGCAGTTTTGAGGGCCCTTTCCCGGCGGATGGAGACAGGTGGCGTTTTGGCCGCCGACGTGGGGCAGAATCAAATCTGGGCGGCGGGAGCCTTTGACGTGCTGGAAGGCCGTTTTCTCACCTCCGGCGGCATGGGGACCATGGGCTGCGCCCTTCCCACCGCCCTGGGCGCGCAGATCGCCTGCCCGGAGAAGCAGGTGGTGGCTGTCTGCGGCGACGGGTCCTTTCAGATGTCCATGATGGAGCTGGCGACGCTGCGCCAACACGGTGTGTCGGTGAAAATCCTAGTGTTCTGCAATAACCGTCTGGGCATGGTGGCCGAGTACCAACGGGAGCACGGTGGCTGTGAGACCGCCGTCTGCCTGGATGGAAGCCCGGATTTTGTGAGATTGGCCGGGGCTTACGGGATCCCAGCGCGGCGGCTGTCCATCCCGGAGGAAATTCCGGCGGCTGTGGACGCCCTTTTGGCGGCGGAGGGGCCGTTTCTTCTGGAAGTGGCGGCAGACCCCGAGGAGCCGACGCTCTTGCCGCAGTCTTTGGCGTAGCCGCAGATTTTACGTGAGGAGGCATGGGACGATGAAGCACACGCTGTCAGTCCTGGTGGAAAACCACGCCGGCGTGCTGTCCCGGGTGGCCGGACTGTTTGCCCGGCGGGGATTTAATATTGAAAGTCTGGCGGTGGGTACGACGGCGGACCCTGCCGTTTCCTGCATTACTATTGTGGCGGACGACCGGGAAAACGTTATGGAGCAACTGGGCAAGCAGCTCAACAAGCTCATCGACGTCATCAAGCTCAAGGATTTTTCCCCGGAGGAGGTCATTAGCCGGGAATTGGCTCTGGTCAAGGTCAACGCCAACGCCCGCACCCGGGGGGAGATCTCCGAGCTGATCGCCTTGGCGGGGGGAAAGATCTGCGACGTCACCCGGACGTCGATCACCGTGGAATACTGTGATACTACTGACCGGGTAGAGAATTTTCTAGCCCTTTGCCGCCCCTACGGTCTGAAAAGCGTGGTCCGGACCGGAACCATCGCCATAGAAAAGGGCAGCGGGCAGCTTTCGGTGGAGGAACCATCCGTTTGAAGGAAAAAATGCGGAAAAACTGTTGACAAGCTCGTATCGGTAGGATATAATAAACTTTGTGGCATTATGAGGTGTCGAGATGAAACTAAACCTGAGACAGCTGTTTGATATCGTCGGGGAACGGAAGGAATTCCAGTGCTCCTTCGATTTTTCAGGCGAAGAGCTGTATGGCGGCTTCCCTTTTCAAACCCCCGTGGACTGTTCAGGAGAAATTGAAAACCGCGCCGGTGTGGTACGGCTGGTTTTCTGTGTGAAGTTTGTCCTGAGTCTGGCCTGCGACCGGTGCTTGAAGCCGTTTCAGCAGGAGAAAACTCTGAATTTTGAGCATGTTCTGGTCCAGAAGCTGAATTCCGCAAATGACGACTACCTGGTCTGTGCGGACGGCGTTCTGGATTTGGAGGAGCTGGTGCGGACCGACGTCCTGCTGGAGCTTCCGACAAAGGTGCTCTGTTCAGAGGACTGCAAGGGGCTTTGCTCCCAGTGCGGGAAAAACCTGAACGAAGGCAGCTGCGCGTGCGAGAAAAAACAAATTGACCCCAGACTTGCCGTTTTGAGTCAATTATTGGACTGAGACGCCGCGTCTCAGCCCTTAATCGAATGAAGGAGGTGCAATCATGGCAGTACCGAAGAGAAAAGTTTCGAAGGCCCGGAGAGACAAACGCCGTTCCAACGTGTGGAAACTCCCCATGCCTGCGTTCTCCAAATGCACCCAGTGTGGCGAGCTGAAGGCTCCTCACAAGGTGTGCCCGCACTGCGGATATTACAAAGGCGTAGAGGTTATCAAGAAAGAGGCGTAAGTCCTCTTTTTGACGAGATTTTGCGCGGCCCGATAAGGCGTAAGCTTTATCGGGCGCTTTTTTTAAAGGAAAGGAAGGTGAGCGCATGGCGGTGCGCATTTCAGGCGTGGAGCCGGGAAGTCCGGCGGCCCGCGTCAAGATCCGGCCGGGGGATACGTTGCTGGCAATCAACGGCCACGAGATCGATGACGTCCTGGATTACCGGTTCTATATGCTGGAGCCGCGCTTGAGCCTGACCCTCCAGGGGGAGGACGGTCGGGAGCGGAAGGCGGTCCTTCACAAGGACGAGTATGACGAGCCGGGGCTGCTCTTTGACACTTATCTCATGGACAAGCAGCGGACCTGCCGGAACAAGTGTGTCTTCTGCTTTATCGACCAGATGCCTCCCGGAATGCGGGAGTCTCTCTATTTCAAGGACGACGACGCCCGGATGAGCTTCCTCTACGGCAATTATATCACCTTGACCAATCTGACCGAACACGATATCCAGCGGACCATCCGGATGAAGATCTCCCCCATCAACGTCTCCGTCCACACCACCAATCCGGAGCTCCGCTGCCGGATGATGAATAACCGCTTCGCCGGGGAGGCACTGAAGATCCTGGACCGGTTCGCCGAAGCGGGGATCGCCATGAACGCCCAGCTGGTCCTCTGCCCGGGCCTCAACGACGGCCCGGAGCTGGAGCGGAGCCTGCGCGACCTTTCCCGTCTGACCCCGGCGCTGAAGACGGTCTCCTGCGTGCCGGTGGGACTGACCAGATACCGGGAGGGGCTCTATCCCCTATCCCCCTATACCCCGGAGCAGGCGGCGGCGGTCATTGACATCATCGGCCGGTTTGCCGGCGAGCAGCAGGCAAAAACCGGCGACCGGGTCTTTTACGCTGCGGATGAGTTTTACCTGAAAGCGGGGCGGGAGCTCCCCGACGGGGATTTTTACGGCGATTACGGCCAGCTGGAAAACGGCGTGGGGATGCTGACTCTCCAGCGGGAGCAGTTTCGGGAGGCCTTCGCCTTTTTTGAGCCGGACAGCCGCGTTCGGCGGATTACCATTGCAACCGGCGAGGCGGCGGCGCCCTTTCTGCAAAAACTGGTTGACGAGGCGGCGGAAAGATGGCATAATTTAAGTGGAAGCGTCGCTGCCATAAGGAACGACTTTTTCGGGCATACCATAACCGTGGCCGGACTTGTGACCGGCCGGGACCTGATCGCCCAGCTGAAGGGCTGGGACCTGGGGGACGAGCTGCTGATCCCCGACGTGATGCTCAAATATCACGAGGACGTTTTCCTGGACGATGTCAGTCTGGATGCGGTTAAGCAGGCCCTGGGCCTGCCGGTAACCGTCGTCCCCACTGCGGACGGATACGATCTTCTGCGCTGCCTTCTGGGGGAAGAAGCATAGCCTTGCCTGAGATTTACAAATAGAAAGGAAGAAATCATGGCCAAACCGATCGTTGCGGTGGTCGGCCGCCCCAATGTGGGCAAGTCGACCCTGTTTAATAAGCTGGTGGGACGGAGGATCTCCATCGTCGAAGACACCCCCGGCGTGACCCGGGACCGGATCTACGCCGAATGCGAGTGGCTGGACCGGAGCTTCATGCTGGTAGATACCGGTGGCATCGAGCCCTACTCCGATGACCCGATTCTCGCCCAGATGCGCCGCCAGGCGGAGGTCGCCATTGAGAGCGCCGACGTCATCATCCTGGTGACGGACCTGCTCTCCGGCGTGACAGCCACTGATCAGGATGTGGCGGCAATGCTTTTGAAGAGCGGAAAGCCCATCGTCCTCTGCGTCAACAAGGCGGACAGCATCGGCGATGCGCCGCCGGAGTTTTACGAGTTTTACAACCTGGGCTTGGGGGACCCCATTGCAGTCTCCTCCGTTCACGGCCACGGCACCGGGGATCTGCTGGACGAGGTGCTTCGTCACCTTCCGACGGAAGAGGAAGACAGCGGCGAGGATGAAACGATCAAGGTGGCCGTTATCGGCAAGCCCAATGTGGGGAAATCCTCCCTGATCAACCGTCTGGCCGGCGAGGAACGGATGATCGTCTCCGACATCGCGGGTACCACCCGGGACGCGGTGGACACCCGCATCGAAAATGAATACGGGAAATTCGTCTTTATCGATACCGCCGGGATCCGGCGGAAATCCAAGGTTTTGGAAAACGTGGAGCGCTACAGTGTCCTGCGTTCCTATATGGCGGTGGACCGGGCCGACGTATGCGTCATCATGATCGACGCGACAGAGGGCTTTACTGAGCAGGATTCCAAGGTCGCCGGTTACGCCCACGAGCAGGGAAAAGCCTGCATCGTCGCCGTCAACAAATGGGATGCTGTCGCCGACAAGACGGATAAAACCATGAAGGAGTTCACCGACAAGCTGAAGATTGACTTCAGCTTCATGAGCTACGCCCCTTTCCTGTTTATCTCCGCCCTGACTGGCCAGCGGATCCCCAAGCTCTATGAGATGATCCGGGATGTGGCGGAAAAGAACGCTATCCGCGTTCCCACTGGCGCCCTCAACGACCTGCTGGCCACGGCCACTGCCCGGGTACAGCCGCCGTCAGACAAGGGACGCCGCCTGAAAATCTATTACATCACCCAGGCGTCCACCAAGCCCCCGACCTTTGTCGCCTTTGTCAACCGCCGGGAGTTGTTTCACTTTTCCTATCAGCGGTATTTGGAAAACCAGATCCGCGAGACCTTTGGCCTGGACGGGACGCCGGTCCGGTTCCTTGTGCGGGAGCGGGACCGCGGCGACACAGACTGATACGACAACACGGAAAGGACGATGGAAATGGAAATCTTCCTCCAAATTCTGGTGCTGCTTTTAACGGGGGCTTTGGCGTATTTGATCGGCAGTATCAATTTTGCGATTATTGTTACGAAACTTTTTGCCAAGAAGGACATCCGGGATTTCGGCAGCGGCAACGCCGGCATGACCAACGTCCTCCGGACTCTGGGCAAAGGACCGGCCGCCCTGGTGACGCTGGGGGATTTCTGTAAGGGGATGCTGGCGGTCTTTTTGGGCCACCTGATCCTTCGGTATCTGGGCGGCGGCGTTCCTTTCTATGCGGATTACCTCATCGCCCTTCTCGTGATGCTGGGCCATTGTTTCCCACTGTTTTACGGCTTCCGGGGGGGCAAGGGCATTCTGGTTTCCGCAGGCGTGATCTTGGTGCTCAATTGGAAGGTCCTCCTGATCATTTTCGCCACCTTTTTGATCGTTGTCCTGCTGACAAAAACCGTTTCCCTGGGCTCAATTTCAGCGGCAGCAATGTTCCCCATCGCCACCTTGGTCATGGGACTGTTGACCCGTGCGGCACATCCGTTTTTGGATACGCTTTCTGCTCTGCTGATCGGAGGGCTGGTCATATTTATGCATCGCTCTAACATCAAACGGCTTTTAAATGGAACGGAAAACAAACTCGGACAGAAAAGGAAACCGTGATTCTGCGCGGGAGAGGCGTGGAGAATGTGGGCCAGAGCCTGTTGAAGCAGATGCGGCTGGAGGGATTGCGATAAGGCCGTACCTGCCGTTCGAGCTTTTATAAAGGAAGGAAACAAAATCATGTCCAATCTTGCGATTTTGGGTACCGGTGGTTTTGGAATCGCCCTGGCGGCGATGTGCCACCGATACGGCCATACGGTTACGCTCTGGGGGAAATTTCCGGAGGAGATTGCGGAAATCCGGCAGTACGGCGAGCATAAGCGCCTGCTTCCAGGGGTTCCGGTGGACTCGGCCATTGAATTGACCGCGGATATCCGCGCCGTTGGCAAGGCGGATCTGGTGATCCTCGCAGTCCCCTCCTTCGCGGTGCGGGAGACTGCCCGGACGGTTTCACCGGTCCTGTCTGCGTCGGCGGTGGTGGCCAATGTGGGCAAGGGCTTGGAGAAAGGCAGCAAAAAGCGGCTTTCCCAGGTTATTGCCGAGGAGATACCGCACAATCCTATTGTAGTCCTGTCCGGCCCCTCCCATGCAGAAGAGATCGCCCGGGGAGTGCCTACGACCATCGTCTCCGCGTCTCGGAACCGTCAAAGTGCCGAGTGGGTCCAGGAGCTTCTGACCAACCCCACCCTGCGCATTTATGTCAGCGACGACGTGACCGGCGTGGAGCTTTCCGGGGCACTGAAAAATATCATCGCCGTCTGTGCGGGCATCTGTGACGGCCTGCAGCTGGGGGACAACACCAAAGCGGCTCTGATCACCCGGGGACTTGCGGAGATCGCCCGGCTCGGAATCGCCTTGGGCGCCGACGCCGCAACCTTTTCCGGCCTGGCTGGAGTGGGCGATCTAATCGTGACCTGTACCAGCATGCACTCCCGCAACCACCGTGCCGGCATCCTCATCGGCCAGGGGATTCCGCCGGAGGAGGCGGTCCGCCGCATCGGCATGACAGTGGAGGGTTGCATCGCCGCCCGGACCGCATGGGAGCTGGCCCAGGAGACAAGGGTCCCCATGCCCATAACCGAGCAGCTCTGCCTGGTTCTGGATGGCAAATCGCCCCGGGAGGCGCTGGCTGACCTGATGGGCCGCCCCAGCCGCCACGAAAACGAACGCGTCTGGCTTCAGGGGCAGTAAAAAGCGCCGTCCCCCTGCTGGGAGGACGGCGCTTTCGCATCGCGTCAGTTGATCTTTTCCTCGCGGTCGAGCCAGACGGCCGCGATGTCTAGGGCTTGATAAAGCCCCTGTTTGTCCGTGCGCTTGACAATGAGCTTCTGTGGGGGAAGGGAGAGATCCGTGGCCATCATTTGGACCGAAATTGTATCCGAAAGTGAAAGATCTTTAAAGTCCTTATGGGACTTGACCTGGAGCATCACCACATAGGGATCGCCCATCCGGCCATAATACATCGTGTCTTTGCAGCGGACGATGGGCCGGCCTTTATACGTAACAAACTCTTCTGCCATGGGGAAAAACCTCCTTCTATCATTAAGCCGCAGCGACTATACGGTTCTAATAGTTTATCATAATTTATACATCATGTAAAGTCGAAAAGTGTGAATTTTTCCGTTTCCGAAAAAAATTAAGAAAACCGGTTGACAAAATCAGACGGATTGTGTATAATCAATTATGTTGTTGCGCGGCAGTTCGAAACATTCCTCCGTGGGATGGGCAGTGACAGCAAACGGGGGTATAGCTCAGCTGGTTAGAGCACCTGCCTTACAAGCAGGGGGTCACAGGTTCGAGTCCTGTTGTCCCCACCATAAATAAGGCCTGCTAGCTCAGTTGGTTAGAGCGCTAGCCTGTCACGCTAGAGGTCGTGGGT
>CAJMLQ010000090.1 GCA_905214265.1 uncultured bacterium | reverse complement strand
GGAACCCCACGGTGAAATCGGAGATCCAGATGCGGAATTTTGAGGCCAGCATCCCCGTGGGCTTTTTCACCTATCCCATCAGCCAGGCTGCGGACATTACGGCGTTTAAGGCCACCACCGTGCCGGTTGGCGAGGACCAGCTGCCCATGATCGAGCAGACCCGGGAGATCGTGAGGCGGTTCAACTCCATTTACGCGGAGGTTCTGGTGGAGCCGGACGCTTTGATCCCCCAGAACAGTGCCTGTCTGCGGCTGCCCGGTATCGACGGGAAAGCCAAAATGAGTAAATCCCTGGGCAACTGCATTTATCTGGCCGACAGCCCCGACGAGATTCGGGCCAAGGTCATGAGCATGTATACCGACCCGGACCACATCGCAGTCAAGGACCCCGGAAAGATCGAAGGAAACACGGTGTTCACCTATCTGGACGCCTTCTGCACCGACGGCCATTTTGCCCGCTATTTGCCGGATTACGCCAATCTCGATGAGTTGAAAGCTCACTACCAGCGGGGCGGTTTGGGCGATGTGAAGGTGAAGAAGTTCCTTTACAGCGTCCTGATGGAGGAGCTGGAGCCTATTCAGAAGCGGCGGAAGGAATACGAAAAGGACATTCCCGGCATTTACGAGATCCTCAAAAAGGGAAGCAACACGGCGCGGGAAACGGCGGCGCAGACCCTGTCCGAGGTCAAGCGCGCCATGCGGATTAACTATTTCGAGGACCTGGAGCTGATTCAGGCGCAGGCTGGAAAATACAACGGCTGACAGGAGAAGCAGAATGGATTTGGACCGTTATTTCATCAAAAGCGACCTGATCCCGGCCATTGTGGTGGAGGAGAGAAACGGCGCGGTTTTGATGCTGGCATATATGAATCGGGAAAGCCTGCAAAAGACAATGGAGACCGGCTACACCTGGTTTTATAGCCGCTCCCGGCAGGAGCTTTGGAACAAGGGCGCGACCAGCGGACATCTGCAGAAGGTCAAGAGCATTGTCGCCGACTGTGACGACGATACGCTGCTGGTTACCGTTGAACAGACGGGCGTGGCCTGCCACACAGGAAACTACAGCTGCTTTTTTAAGGAAATTTGGAGGCGTCAGGATGAAGGAAACGATTGAAGGACTTTATGAGGTCGTCAAGCAGCGCAAGGAGCACTTCGAGGAGGGCTCCTACACCTGCTATCTGTTTGACAAGGGATTGGATAAAATCCTGAAAAAGTGCGGCGAGGAATGCGCGGAGATGATCATCGCGGCAAAGAACCAGGATAAAGAGGAACTCGCCAATGAGATGTGCGACCTGATCTACCACATGATGGTCCTGATGGTGGAGCAGGGGCTGGAGCTGTCGGATGTCACGGATATTCTGGAACAGCGCCGCCAGAAAATCGGCAATTTGAAAACCTTTCATCAAACGGACAGGAATTCCTGATTGATAAGGACGTTTCACAGCCCAGAAGTCGAAAGAAAATTTCATCGAAAGGCTGTGAGGTTTTGCCGTCGTTTTGGGAGAGACTTGAGGAGGCGACTGGTCCCGCTTTTCTGCTGGTTTTAGCGGGTGCGGGGATTTATTTGACGGTTCGGCTGGGATTTTTCCAGCTGTTGCATTTTCCGGTTGTTTGGAGAGAAACCTTTGGTCGGCTTTTCCGTAAAAGCAGCAGGGAGAAGAAACAGGGGACCATTTCCCCATTCCAGGCTACGGCCACGGCTCTGGCGGGAACCCTTGGGACGGGCAACATCGCCGGAGTAGCGACGGCGCTGGTCAGCGGGGGACCGGGAGCCATTGTCTGGATGGGGATCAGTTCTATTTTCAGTATGGCGCTGAAGTTTTCGGAAATCGTACTGGCGGTGCTTTACCGGCAGAAAAACCGCAGCGGCGAACTTGTGGGCGGGCCGATGTACTACATTGAAAAAGGCATGGAGAGCCGGTGGCTGGCGGTTATGTTTGCCGTTCTCTGCGCGGCTGCGTCCTTCGGCATCGGGAATTTGGCCCAATCCAATGCCGTAGCGGGAGCTATGCTAGAGACTTTCGGAATCCCGAAGGCGGTTTCCGGCGCAGTGACGATGGTACTAACCGGCCTGGTGCTTTGCGGAGGGATCCAACGGATCGCTCGGCTGACGGAACGGGTGGTGCCGGTGATGGCGGTGGTTTATCTGCTGGCAGCGGCAGCTGTGCTGACCTGTAATGCGGAAAAGTTGCCGGGGATTTTTGCGCTGATGTTTCGGGAGGCGTTTCAGATCCCGGCGGTATCCGGCGGCGTGTTTGGGTTTCTGGTGTCGCGGTCTGTCAGATTGGGGCTTTCCAGAGGGGTCTTTTCCAACGAAGCGGGGATGGGATCCGCGCCCATCGTTCACGGGGCGGCTCAGACCGATTCAGCGGTCCGGCAGGGATTCTGGGGCGTGATTGAGGTGTTTTTGGACACAACGGTAATGTGCACAGTTACCGCGCTGGTGATCCTGGCCGCGGGGGACCTTTCTTCCGGGCTGAATGGAGCTGCGCTGACGGCTTCTGCATTTGAAAGCGCGCTGGGAGGGTATGCTTCCGGCTTTGTTTCCGTTTCGATTTTCTTTTTCGCCTCGGCCAGCATTTTAGGATGGAGTTATTACGGCGAAAAAGCCATTGAATACCTGACGCCTAAAAGGGAATACCGGCTTCTTTACCGGTGTCTGTATCTGTGGGCGGTCTTTGTGGGAGCGCTGATTTCGCTGGAGGCGGTTTGGGGAATTTCCGATCTGCTCAACTTGTTGATGGCAGTGCCTAATATTGCCGCTGTACTTGTTTTGAGCACAACTGTTGTGCAAAATAAGAAGGAATATTTCAAAAATTCCAAGAAATAATTCAAAGAGATTGCAGATATTGTATAATATGTTCATTTCCTTTTCAAAGCAAGAAAAAAACCACGGAAATGCATAAATATTGCAGAAAATAGGCACATATGTGGAAATATTGAGGAATTTTGCGGAATTATCGAAATTGTGGATTCTTCCAGAACGTGGTATAGTTGTACACGGTTAATTTACAACTGTATTTTTGCAGCGGAAACGCAACGAAAACATCCGCTTTTCGGATGTGTGATGATGGAGGGATTTCAATGAGCGAGAAGCCGCAATACCTGATTGTGAACGCAGACGTTCTGCCGGATGTCTTTACGAAGGTGATCGAAGCGAAACAGCTTCTTTCCAAAGCGCAGGCGAAGAACTCGTCGGACGCATGCCGCATCGTAGGAATTTCCCGCAGCGCTTACTATAAATACAAGGACAACGTGCAGGTTTATGAGGAAAAGGGGAACGGCCAGCTCGGGACCCTTTATTTTAAATTGTCGGACGAGCCTGGGGTTTTGTCCCGGGTTCTTCAGAAGCTATATGAGCTTGGGGCCAATATTTTGACGGTGAATCAAAACATTCCTGTAGACACTGTAGCGGTCGTGACGATTAGCGTGCGGATCAATCGGGACGAGGTGGATCCGGACGAGATTATCAAAAATCTGCTCGCGGTCTATGGCGTTGTATCCGTGAAGAGAATATAATAAGAAAGCGATGGTGGAACGGGAATGGCAAAAGTTGCAGTACTCGGTCATGGCGTAGTGGGTTCCGGCGTAGTCGAACTGTTTGAAAAGAACCGGCACAGCATTGAGGCGAAGGCCGGCCAGAAGATGGAAGTAAAATACATCCTGGATATCCGGGACTTTGATAATCTGCCGTATCGCGAGAAGTTTACAAAGGACTTTCGTCAGATACTGAATGATGAGGAAATCACGGTCGTTGCCGAGGTGATGGGCGGGCTTTCTCCCGCCTTTGATTATGTGAAATGCCTTTTGGAGAAGGGGAAGAGTGTTGTCACGTCCAATAAGGAGCTGGTGGCAGCCAAGGGAGCAGAGTTGCTCCGAATTGCCCGGGAGCACAACGTCAACTTTTTCTTCGAGGCCAGCGTCGGAGGTGGTATCCCTATCATCCGGCCGATGCACCAGTGCCTCGCCGCCAATGAAATCAGCGAAGTCGCGGGCATCCTGAATGGCACGACGAATTTTATCCTAACAAAAATGATTCAGGAGCAAATGGGGTTTGATGAGGCCCTAAAGCTGGCGCAGCAGCTGGGTTATGCAGAACGCAATCCTGCAGCGGATGTAGAGGGGCATGATACCTGCCGGAAAATTTGTATTCTTGCCTCGCTGGCGTACGGAAAGCATGTTTACCCAAATACAGTATACACGGAAGGTATTACAGCGTTGACACTGGAGGATGTGGCGTATGCAGAAGACTGGGGCGGCGTCATCAAGCTGATTGGCCGGGCCAAGCGCCTGGAGGACGGCAAGTTGACGGCAACGGTATTCCCGGCCTTTATCGCCAAGCACAGCCAGCTGGCCAATATTGACGATGTATTCAATGGAATTTTGATCCGCGGGGACGCGACGGGCGACGTGGTGTTCTATGGTCGCGGGGCAGGCAAATTTCCGACCGCCAGCGCTGTGGTGGCGGATATGATCGACGCTGCGAAAGCAAATACGACCAGCAAATCCCTCACCTGGGAGGACAGCACGGAGAACCTGGTCGTGGATCACCGGGGAATTCCGCATCCGTTCTATCTGCGCATTCTGGCTTTGGAGCCGGAGCGTACGGCAGAAAGGCTTCGCGGCGAGATGCCAGAGCTTGTGTTCCTGTCCCGGCGCGAACAGCCGGAGGATGAGCTGGCGCTGGTTACGCCGTCTCTGACCGAGTATCAGCTGGAAGCTGTGCTGGCCGGTATTCTGGATGGAGAGGATCGCGTTCTTGGAAAAATCAGGGTTCTTGATTATTAATACCAGGCGGGAGAATCAGAAACGGAGGCTTTTATGAAACTAATCGTGCAGAAATTCGGCGGCTCTTCAGTTGCCAATACGGAGCGCCTTTTTAACGTTGCCCGAATTATTACGGATACTTACAAGCAGGGATGCAATGTGGTGGTGGTGGTGTCCGCCCAGGGGGACACGACGGATGATCTGATTGCAAAAGCCCACGAAATTGATGCAAATCCCAGCAAACGGGAGATGGATATGTTGCTTTCCACCGGTGAGCAGATTTCGATTTCACTGCTTGCTATGGCGATTTCCAAGCTGGGTTATCCGGTGATTTCACTGACTGGCCGGCAGGCAGGGTTCCTGACAGATTCCAATCATTCTAAGGCCCGCATCAAGAAAGTGGACACTGAACGGCTGGAAAAGGAACTGGATCAGCGGAAAATCGTGGTAGTCGCTGGTTTCCAGGGAATGAACCGGTACGACGACATTACAACGCTTGGACGTGGTGGTTCAGATACCAGCGCTGTCGCGCTGGCGGCGGAGCTGAAGGCGGATCTTTGTCAGATTTTTACCGATGTAGACGGTGTTTATACAGCCGATCCGCGGATTGTTAAGTCTGCGAAAAAACTGGAGGAGATCTCCTTTGACGAGATGCTGGAGCTGGCTTCCTGCGGCGCACAGGTCCTCCACAACCGATCCGTGGAGATGGCGAAAAAGTACAACGTAAATCTCGAGGTTCTTTCCAGCCTGGAAAATAAACCCGGAACAAAAGTCAAAGAGGTGACAAAAATGGAGAAAATGTTAATCAAAGGCGTTGCAAAAGACGATGATGTTGTCCGGATTTCTGTGGTTGGACTTCCTGATAAGCCTGGTATTGCCTTTCGGATTTTCTCAATGCTGGCGTCTAAAAAGATCAATGTGGATATCATTTTGCAGTCTGTGGGGCGCGACGGGACAAAAGACATCAGCTTTACCGTTCCCATCGACAGCCGAGACGCTGCGGTGGCTGCGCTGAACGATCAAATGGAAATGCTGGGTGCTCAACGGATCGAAGTCGATGAGGATGTGACAAAGGTTTCCATCGTCGGAGCCGGTATGCAGTCGAATCCCGGCGTTGCGGCTAAGATGTTTGAGGCTCTTTATGAGGCGGATATCAACATTCAGATGATTTCCACTTCTGAGATTAAGATTTCTGTTCTGATCCAAAAGGACCTCGGAATCAAGGCGCTGAACGCGATTTCTGAGGCGTTTATCAAATAATATGTGGAAACATCGAAGAAGAACTGCTGAAAATGCAGTTCTTCTTTTTTACAGACCACTAGATTGCACAAAATAGCAACAGCTGTACAGTAATTTCGTGCGATATTTTCCCGTTGCTTTTCCTAATACGATATGGTAAAATATAGAGTAATCGTACAATTTCATTTGTGCAAATTCTCAAAAGGAGGATATGGAATGTCTTATCAGCAGGGGCTGTTTCCCGTGATTTCAAAGACCAATCTGGCAAAGAACATCTACGATGTGACGGTTTTTTGCCCTGAAATTACGGGCAACACAAAAGCCGGACAATTTGTGCACATCCGGGTTCCTGGCCACATTCTGCGCAGACCGATTTCGATTGCCAGCTATGATGCAGAAAAGGGGACCATTCGAATTATTTATGAGATTCGCGGCGAGGGTACGCAAATTTTAGCCGGCTTGAAGGCAGGAGACATGATCGATATCCTGGGGCCTCTTGGAAATGGATATACGCTTCCGGAACCAGAGCACACCTGCGTCGTTGTTGGCGGCGGCATCGGTGTTCCGCCCCTTTTGGCTATCGCAGAGCGTTTTGGTGCGAAGGCGACTGCCATCCTCGGATTTCGCAGTGCGCAGGCCGCGATTCTCGAGGAGGATTTTCAACAGTCTGGAGCGAATACCATTCTTTGCACGGATGACGGGACTCTTGGCAGAAAAGGGTTTGTCACAGCGGCACTGGAGGAACTTCTTGCGTCGGATCGTCCCGACTGCATCTTTGCCTGTGGTCCGATGATCATGCTGAAAAAGGTTTCAGAAATTGCGACAGCCCATTCGATTCCGTGCCAAGTCTCTCTGGAGGAACGGATGGCCTGTGGAGTGGGCGCCTGCCTGGGATGCGCCTGCAAGATTCGCCGCGGCGGCGAGGAGGTATACCTCCATGTCTGCAAAGACGGTCCAGTGTTCTCGGGTGAGGAGGTCGTGTTCTGATGGCGGATTTACGGGTAGAGGTAGCTGGAGTCTCTTTTCAAAATCCGGTAATTCCTGCATCCGGCGCATTTGGATTCGGACATGAATATGAAAAATTTTATCCGTTGTCCAAGCTGGGCGGCATTTCGGTGAAGGGAATGACCCTGAACCCCCGAGAGGGGAATCCGCCGCCCAGAATTGCTGAAACCCCCATGGGGATGCTCAATTCTGTCGGCCTTCAGAACCCTGGTATCGACCGCTTTCTGGCGGAAGAGCTGCCGTATCTGGCGGGAAAGGGCACGCGGATCATCGCGAATGTGGCTGGAAGCACGGTGGAGGACTGTGTGACCATGGTGAAGAAGCTGGAAGGCAGTGCCGTGGATATGATCGAATTGAATATTTCCTGCCCCAATGTGAAACAAGGAGGCGCCGCTTTCGGTACGAGCTGCGAATCAGCTTCTGCGATTACGGCGGCGGTTCGGAAAGCGACAAGAAAGCCTCTGATGGTTAAGCTCAGCCCCAATGTTACGGATATCACGGCCATTGCGAGAGCAGTGGAGGACGCCGGGGCCGATGCGGTGTCTCTGATCAACACCCTGCTGGGGATGCGGATCGATATCAACAGCCGCCGTCCGATTCTGCGGAACAACGTCGGCGGGATGTCCGGACCGGCAGTTTTTCCGATTGCGGTCCGGATGGTTTGGCAGGTTTCCAATGCGGTCAAAATTCCGGTTGTGGGAATGGGCGGTATTTCTTCCGCGGAAGACGCGGTTGAGATGATGATGGCCGGTGCGTCCGCCGTTCAGGTTGGAGCTGCGATCTTCACTGATCCCTATGCACCGGTGAAAATCGTGGAAGGGCTTCACAAGTGGCTGGATTCTCATGGGATCGCCGCCGTTCGGGACATCATTGGTACGGTGGAACCCTGGTAAAAGGATATATTTTATTCCGAAAGGATTTTTTATGAAAATCATGGCAGTGGATTTTGGAGATGCGCGTACGGGTTTGGCAGTCTGTGACCGGACGGAGTTTTTAGCATCTCCTATTGGCGTCATTGAGGAGCGGAATTTTGATACAACGGTAAAAAAAGTGATGTACGCCGCGCAGGAATACGGCGTGCAGATGATCGTGGTGGGCTATCCTCGAAATATGAACGGGACGGCGGGGGAACGCGCGGAAAAATGCGCGGAATTTGCCCGGAGACTTCAGAATCTGGTTCCGATTCCAGTCGAGCTTTGGGATGAGCGTTCTACAACGGTGCAGGCGCACAACTACCTCAACGACACAAACACCCGCGGAAAAAAGCGGAAGAAGGTGATCGACGAGGTCGCTGCTACGATTATCCTAGAAAGTTATTTGGCTTATCGGAGAAACCAGCAGGAAAAGCTGGATAAAGAGGAGTCGTCGAACGGTGAGCAAGAACTTTTATAAATCATAAGGAAATTCAGAATTTTGTCAAGAGAGCAAACGCGTCGTATAAATACCTGCGTGTGATTGATTTGTCGATGCGCTACCCAAGACCATCAGCGGAAAGATCCCCAGGGTCGAAATCGCACAGCGTGACTAGGAAAAGCAAAGAATCCGATATAGTTTTCCACGTCTCCTTTCAGATTGCAGAAAGGAGACGTTTTTTATTGATCGCGGAGACCGACGGCTCTGCCGGAGATTCTGATTGGGACCGGATTTGCTCAACTTGCAACCGTAGTTGTAGAAAAGCGGAAAATTTCTTTAACAATACGAAAATCTTTCAAAATGTCCGAAAGAATTTTTATTTTTTGCTTGACGTTTTGCCTTTTCCACAATATAATATGCCTAAAGAAAGGTTGTTTTTGGAAGAATGGCAAATCGTTTTTCGACTGGCCCACAAATGGTAATGTGCTACTTTGATGCGGAAAGAAAAGGAGATTTTCTATGCTTTATGAAAAGAACAAAGAAAAAGAACTGCCGCTTACGCTATTTGAAAACCCGACTTCGGAATACCGTGGCGCTCCTTTCTGGGCGTGGAATTGCGCGCTTACGGAGAAGCTGCTGGATGAGCAGATCGATTTCCTGAAGGAAATGGGATTCGGTGGGTTCCATATGCATCCACGGACCGGTTTTGCGACGCCTTACCTCAGTGACGAGCATATGGGACTGGTCCGTTTTTGCGTGGATAAGGCAAAACGTGAGGGAATGTACGCCTATCTTTACGATGAAGACCGCTGGCCTTCTGGGGCTGCAGGCGGCCTTGTTACAAAAGACCCGCAGTACCGTCAAAAGTTTCTCAGCTTTACGCCAGCGCGGGGAAGCCTTTCCGACGGGGAAAGGTTACTGGCCTGTTACGACGTGGAACTGGACGGAGATGGCTGCCTGAAGCACTATCGCCGGATTGAAGTGGATCAGGAGGCAGCCGGGACTAAATGGTTTGCCTATTTGAAAGCAGCGGAACCGAGTCCCTGGTATAACAACCAGACCTATGTGGACACGCTAAGTAAAAAGGCCATTGACCGGTTCATTGAAGTGACCTATGAAACCTATAAAAATTCGATTTCCGGCGACTTTGGCGGGGCCGTTCCCTCCATTTTTACGGACGAACCCCAATTTTCCAGGAAAAGCACGCTGAGCTATCCGGAAGAAAAGAAGGAAATCGTCCTTCCTTGGACGGACGATTTAGCGGAGACATTCCGGGCAGCCTACGGGGAGGATCTGATGGAACATCTGCCGCAGCTTTTCTGGGAGCTTCCCAGGGGGCAGGTGTCTGCGATCCGCTATCACTATCACGACCACGTTACGGAGCGCTTTACAGAGGCGTTTGCCGATAACTGCGGGAAATGGTGCGGTGAGAATAGCCTGATGCTGACAGGGCATATGCTGGAGGAGCCGACCCTCAGCAGCCAAACTGCCAACATCGGTGAAGCAATGCGCGCGTACCGCTCATTCCAGTTTCCAGGTATTGATATGCTCTGCAACTGGTTCGAGTATACCACGGCGAAGCAGGCGCAGTCTGCGGCCCATCAATATGGGCGGGAAGGCGTGCTTTCTGAGTTATACGGCGTTACGGGCTGGGCCTTCGATTTCCGCGGACACAAGATACAGGGCGACTGGCAGGCGGCACTGGGAATCACTCTTCGCGTCCCGCATCTTTCCTGGGTGTCCATGGCTGGAGAGGCAAAACGAGACTATCCGGCATCGATCAATTATCAGTCGCCGTGGTACAAGGAGTACTCTTATATTGAGGATCATTTCGCCCGGGTAAACACCGCAATGACCCGTGGGAAACCTCTGGTACGGGTGGGAGTCATTCATCCAGTGGAGAGTTACTGGCTGCACTGGGGGCCTTCGCAGCAGACCAGTCTGGCCCGAGAACAGCTGGAAACCAATTTCAGAAATGTCACCGAGTGGCTGCTTTTTGGCGGGATCGACTTTGATTTCATCAGTGAATCCCTGCTTCCCGACCAGTGTGCGGAGGCGTCGGCTCCTCTCCGCGTCGGAGAAATGGCGTATGATGTGATTTTGGTGCCAGGATGCGAGACGCTTCGTTCCTCGACGCTGAAACGGCTCAAAAAATTTCGGAAACTGGGCGGGCGGCTGATCTTTTTAGGAGAAGCGCCAAAATATTTGGACGCGGAGGAAAGCGAAAAGCCTACCGAACTCTATGAGAAATCGGAACGGCTCCCAATGGCCCGTGCAGCGCTTTTGCAGGCGCTGGAGAACGTGCGAACCGTGGAGTTCCGCAGGCAGGACGGCAGCCTGACGGACAACCTGATTTACCAGCTTCGACAGGATCAGACATGCCGCTGGCTGTTCGTCGCCCACGGCAGAGAACCGAAATTTAAGGACAATGCGGTTGGGGAAAAGATTCTACTCATGCTGGAGGGAAACTGGTCCGTAAATCGGTATGATACACTGGACGGGGCCGTATCTCCCATGCCGGTGAAATTCCTGGACAACAGAACCCGCGTAGAAATCACCTTGTTCAATCACGACAGCCTGCTTCTTCAGCTGACTGCGCCGAAACCGGTGCTGATGGATACGGCTTCGGAACCAGATAAATGCGGTGTTGAGTTGGTTCTGCCGAAAATTGTGCCCATTACGCTGGAGGAACCAAACGTGCTTTTGCTGGACCACGCGGAATACGCACTGGATGATGAAGCATATGCGCCGGCGGCAGAGATCCTTCGGGCGGACAATGTGCTGCGCGAAAAGGCGGGGTATCCCAGACGGTGCGACCACGTTGCACAGCCCTGGACAATACCGGAGGAACCTTTCTGTCACGTTGCGCGTCTCCGGATGTCGTTTGAGAGCCTGATTGAAGCAGACGCGGTTCAGCTCGCCTTGGAAGATGCGGAGAATGCAGAGATCCGGCTGAACGGAGAGCTGGTTCCGTCTGTCGTTACCGGATGGTATGTGGATCGTTCCATTCAGACGGTTCCACTCGGCCAGCTCCGGAAGGGGACGAACGTCCTGGAGTTGAAGGTTCCCTTTGGTAAACGCTCCAATCTGGAATGGTGCTACATTTTGGGAGATTTCGGTGTCCGGGTCCGGGGAGAAGAAGCGGTGCTTACCGAGCCAGTCCGGGAACTGGGCTTCGGGGACATTACGACGCAGGGACTGCCTTTTTACGGAGGCAATATCCAGTATCACATCCCGGTACAGGTGGGTGAGGGCGAGCTTCAAGTACATCTGCCCCATTACCGCGGGGCGCTGGCCGCCGTCTTTGGAAAAGAGAAGCGGCGAATCGTTTTTGCACCGTATACGGTCACGGTCCCGGCACCGGAAACCGGAATTTTGGACATTACGCTGTTCGGAAACCGTGCCAATACCTTTGGGGCGCTCCACCGTGTGGATGAGACCAATAACTGGTTCGGGCCGGACAGTTGGCGTACGGTGGGAGATCGGTGGTCGGAAAGTTACCGGCTTTTTCCGACTGGGTTGCTGTCGGCGCCTGTTATTCATCGAAAATAGCAGAAGGAGGGAATGCAGCGTCCCTTTTGATTACTGAGTCCACGGTTTCTATACGTTGGTCACTTTTCCAGACGCTCCTTTAATTTTTCCAGGGCGCGCTTTTCAATGCGGGATACGTAGGAACGGGAAATGTGCAGTTTTTTTGCAATTTCCCGCTGGGTCAGCGGCGCTCCGCCGGTTAGGCCGTATCGCAGCTCGATGATGATACGCTCCCGAGGTTCCAGGTTGCCGATCACAAATCCACGGAGCTTTTCCGATTCGATTTTAAGATCAATCAAGTCAGCAATGTTGGTTTCATCTGCGACAATATCCAGCAGTGTGAGAGGGTTTCCATCTTTGTCCGATTCGATGGGATCGTTTATGTATACGTCACCCGCTGTTTTTTTCAGGCTTCGGAAATACATCAGTATTTCATTTGCGATTCAGTCCTCCTGCACACATCAATTTGCTAAAAGAAAAGACAGCAGCTGGTCGTCCTGATATGCTCCCTCTATGAGAGACAGTGAAATAAAACACTGTCAATTGTGGAGGG
>CAJMLQ010000089.1 GCA_905214265.1 uncultured bacterium | reverse complement strand
ATAGACGGTTTTGTCAAAGTGGATGGAAAGTATACGTTCGGTGGAGACGATGCATCCTCCCTGATAGCTATCACTAAACTGAAAGAGCTTTATGATAAGGGGCTTGTGGCAAAAGACGCCTATGCAGATAAAAACGAAGCCGGCTCTGAAAGATGGATGGCCGGAAGAAGCGGCGTGTTTTACACCACCCTGTCACCGGCCTATATTCAGAGTTATTGTGAACCGATCATGACCACTTATGGGCTTAACAGCGAGGACTTTGGCGTATTTGCTATCAAGCAGGACGATGGGAAATTTCCTATCTACCAGAAAGGGGAATGGTGGGGAGCCTTTGCTTTCAGCAGCAATTGTCGCGACGAGGTGGTCGAGAGATGGCTCGCTGTGGGCAACTGGCTGCTGGAAGATGAGCAGATAGAAAATTACGCCTATGGCGTGCCGGGCGAGGACTGGACCAAAGATGCTGACGGTAATGTCACGATAAACTGGACCAACGAGGATATCGCGGCAGGTGCGGAGAAGGCTTATATCAATGACCAGAGAAATTTCCAAAAGTTCTTTATTCTTGAAGGACTGGATGTGTGGCTACCTAGCAATCCAAGCGTTGATTCTTATTTCGTGGAAACTCTCTACCACGGACTTATGCAAACCTATGACACTGCTCCAAAATACAAGGCAACGGATTATGATTTGGAATATTTCTCAGGTCCTAAAAAGGACCAGGCCAGCGGACTGGGAGCTGAGGTGCGGGACACTGTCATCAAGGCTGTTGTGGATAAGAATCCGGAGCAGATATGGAATGATTTTATTGCAAATAAAAAAGCTGAGACCGATGCGGTGTGTCAGGAATTGAACGAGGCGCTGACAAAATAAGCAGAAGACGGAGAGAGCCGGACAGAAGGCGCTCTCACAGGAAAATAAGCTGGGAGACTGTCGCAAAATGCAGATTTTGCGACAGTCCTTTCGGCTATTGATGGGTTCTGGAAAAATGAATGGAGGATTCTGCTTGAGAGATGCATTTGTCAGGGAGAGTCTATCAGAACGTGTTAAACAAGAAAAAGCTGGACAAAACCTGTCACAAGCCTTATAATGAGAGAAAAATTAGGAGTGTGCTGCTTTTTAAGGGGGGAATTTCTGTGCTGAAAATGCTGTTTGCCGATGATGAACCGATGGCTTTGGTGTCTGCGGTCCATGCTTTTGGCGAAAAGAACAGGATGTTTGATGCGCCTATCACCACGCAGGATTCCTTTGAGGCTCTGAGAATCCTGCAGGAAAGCCGAATCGATCTGTGTGTAATTGATATCCGCATGCCAGGTATCACGGGGTTGAAGATCGTTGAGAGATGCGCCAGAGAAAAAATTTCTACAAAATTCGCAGTGCTGTCCGGTTACTCTGATTTCTCTTACGCACAGGAGGCGATGCGCCAGGGCGTTTTGGAATACTGCCTGAAGCCGGTGGAAGATGAGATGGCAGCGGTTCTTTTGGACAGGTTGACGGCCCAGGTCGTGGCGAGCAGGCACACCAAAGACCGGGAGCTTGCCGAGCAGATTTCCCAAGGCAAAACAGACCTGCTGAAATATTGCGGCATTGATAGGCACCGAGTCTATCAGATAGCTGTGGCAGAGAAAGCGGAATTGTTTGCAGAACTTGAGAAGCGGGGGAAACAAAACGCGTTGTTTTTTCTGGAGGACAGGATCCTGTGCGTTTTGGCGGGAGAGACGGCTCTGGAGTCTCTGAAGGGAGCGGCTGTCAGCGAACCGGTTTATTCCGTCTCATCGGTACCGGCGCTGTTTTTCAAGGCTATGACGCTTTCCCCGCGGGAGTGGAAAAACGGCCGGTATTTCTGCGCGCCTCAATATATCAACGAGAGTTTCGTTTCCCTCATCCGCGAGGTGGAGGAGCGGGCGTGCGAGAACCCTAGTCTCGCTGATCTGGCAAAGAAATACTGTCTGAACTATAACTATTGCAGCGAGCTGTTTAAAAAGGTGTTGGGAAAAAATTTCAGCGACTATGTGACAGAGCTCAGGATGAGGCGAGCCGCAGACCTCTTGGCGAATACCGGAAAGCCGATCACTGCAGTGGCGGTGGAATCCGGCTACAGCGAATATCACTATTTCGCCAATGTTTTTAAAAGCTATTACGGGGAGACTCCCACGTCCTTCCGGTCAAGCACGAAAGCCTGCCGGAATCGTAATGGCAGGGGATAACGGGAACGATCGGGATGCCGCGGAGAAAATTAGAGTGAGGACGGCGATTTATGAAAAAATTATCTGATCTACACCTGAAGCAGCAGGTACGGGTGCTTCTGTTTTTCACGGTTCTTTCTATCATGGTGTTTGGCAGCCTGTATTACATGTCTCTTGCGAAAGCTCTGAAAGAAAAGGAACTGGGGATGATTAGCAGCACCCATACCCAGATCAGCACCAGTGTGGAAAAAATCAATGACAAATCCAGAGCCTATGGAGACTATATGGCTCAGAATTCTTATGTCAGAAAGCTAATCAAGGCGGAACAAGACTCTGAAAAATACGAATACAACCGTATCCTATATGAAATATTGCCGGTCATCACCTATTATGATACCAATATCAAGAGCATCGTGTTTTTTGATAACCAGATGCGGATGGTCGCCTTTAACCGACAGTGCCTTTCTGTGCTGGATCAGGCAGATGCGGATTATTGTTTCCGCGATGTCACCCGTACTCACAGTGGGCTGACAAGGGTCTATCAGGAAAACAAGGACGGGAAGGGGTATTATTGCTACGCCAAGACTATTTTTGACAGCGGCCTGGGGATACGCCCGGAGGAAAAGATCGGGACCTGCGTTGTAGTGATGAGCGCAGACGGGCTGCGCAATTCCCTGCCCGGCTGGACGGAGGAGCGGAGCACCTATTACGCGGTAGTGGACGAGCGCAGCAGCATTGTGACCAGCAACCGGGAGGAACTGGATATTGCGGCCTCCGAGGCTTTGACACGCATACCGGAAGGGAAAGGAGAGGAAAGCGGTAAAAATGGCCTGATCCTGATTACCCCGGTAGGTGATACAGGCTGGCGACTGATCAGCATAACTCCAAACGCGAGCATCTATTCTGAAATCTATAGCCTGCTGGCTTTAGGAATTATCTTCTTGGCCTTCATAGCGGCCGGGTTCCTGATTCTGCTGCGGCAGATTCAGAACACCATCGTGAAGCCCATTGAAAAGATCGTGGCATATACCGATTTCCAAAAATCCGGCGGTTCTCCTAGAGAAAAAGGAGAGCTGAGGGAGCTCGTCTGTTATATGGACAATCTTTCCAGGGAGATCAAAACAGTGGCCCAGGCTCTTCTGGATACCCAGTCACGGCTGTATGAGATAGAGATCTCAAGGCACAAGGCGGAATACTCTGCGCTCCAGAGCCAGATCAATCCTCATTTCCTTTACAATACCCTGGACTGCATCAAAGGACACGCGATTCTCTGCGGAAATCAGGAGATCATTACCATCACGTCAGCCCTTTCCGCGGTTATGCGTTATTGCATTAAGGGTCCGGACTTTGTTCCGGTGAAAGAGGAGATCGCCTGCATCCGGAAGTACGCGGATATTATTTCTGTGCGGTTTCAGGACCGGTTCCAGATCAGCGTCAGCGTGGAAGAGGAGTGTATGGAGGTGCAGATGCCGAGATTTTTGCTGCAGCCAATTGTAGAAAATGCGGTGTATCATGGTCTGGAACCAAAATATGGGAGAGGATATCTGGAAGTAAACGGGCGGATTTCCGGAGATGCGATTCAATTTGAGGTTTGGGATAACGGCGTGGGAATGAACAAAGAAGCACTGAAACTTCTGAACAGGCGTCTGGAGGCTGTTATGGAGATATCAGAGGAGCCGAGTTCCAGCGGGATCGGCCTGGTTAATACGGACCGGAGGATAAAAATGCTTTTTGGTCTAACATATGGCCTTCAGGTCGAGAGCGTGGAAGGAGAATTTACCAAGGTGACAGTAGTCCTTCCCAATGGAACCAGTTCCCAGGGACTGATCTTTGATGGATTCTAGGGCGAGAAATGGAATGAAGTGCAGTTCACAATTTGGTGGTTGCTTCTTTCACAAATTGTGCTATACTTAATAAAAAGAAAATGCGGAGTTGATATTATGGAGGCTACCGAACGGGTCTATCGTACAAAAGAAGAACGAATTGCAGAATTAGAAGCAAAGATCGAATATCACAAAAAGGCCATTGTTTCCTTGGAAGCGAAAAAGGAAACAGTTCTGACTCCTAAAACTCGCAAAGGGAGAATTAGCGTGTCCTCTGTAGTAAAAATTGCAAAAGAAAAAGGACGAAGCCCTGAAGAGATATTGGAAAAACTGGGGCTTGAGGAGTAACGCTCCTCCTCTCTGATATGCGATCATGTTGTAACATTTCGAGGCATTCAATACAAGCAGATTTTTAAATTAGGGCGGCTAAAATGTTGGCTGCCTTTATTTATTGTTCGGTCATGCTTAAACCATAAATTTGTAAAATATTCATGTAAAATCTGGAGATCCACGACGGCCAAACCCCCTGCCGGCAGATTTTGAAGGATCCCCGGCGTTTTTGAAAAAATATCCCGGGGGTTGAAGGCGGAGGCCGGGGAATCTCGTTCTTATTTCCGGAAGCGGAAAACGAAAGGCGGTGAGAGCGGGCGTATGAACAACCAGGATTTTGAAGCGTTGGTCCGACAATATGAAAAGCTCGTTTTCACCGTCTGTTACCAACTCGTCAAGGATTATGGCGAAGCACAGAACCTGACACAGGAGACCTTCCTTTCCGCTTACCAGCACATTGACAGCTGTCAGGACGGAAATTATAAACCGTGGCTCATCCGCATCGCTTCCAATAAGTCCAAGGATTTTCTCAAATCCGCCTATCATCGGAAGGTAGACACCGTAGAGGCATGGGATGCCGTTCCGCTTCTTCCGGAGGGTTCGGCGGAACAGGAGTCCATTTCCCGGGAAGGTGCGCGGCTGGTGGCGGAGGCAGTCCTCTCGCTGGATGAACCGTACCACAAGGTTGCGAAGCTCTATTTTCTGGAGGAGCGGCCGGTGGATGAGATCGCAAGGCTTTTAGGGCGGCCGAGGAAAACCGTGGAAACACAGCTTTACCGGGCGCGGCAGAAACTGCAGCGCACACTTGTAGAAAGGGGGATTCTGGTATGAAGCTTTTTAATGAAGATGGTCACATCACTGACGAGGGTCTCCGCGCGCTGATTGCGGAGGAACTGGATGAAATGGGACGACTGGAAGTGTCCGAGCATCTGGATTTTTGCGATAAATGTGTGGAGCGGTACAGCGAAATGCTGACCGAGGACCTGGAGATCGCTCCGCCGGTGGAAATCGCGCCGACGATCCTCCGCAGGATCCGGCAGAGGACACGGGCGATCTTCCTCAACCGTTTTACGCGGGTCTCAGTGGCAGCGGTGCTGGCCATCGTCATCTGGATCGGCGGATTTTACCGCAACGGCATCCTGAGTCCCTCCGATGAGCATCTGGAACAGGTGGCTACCACCGCGCGTTCCATACAGGACAAAATCTGGAACTGGAGCAGCGGTCTGGATCAGATGCTCTCCGGGTTCAATAGTTTTCTCAATTCGCCCCGTCCGGAGGAACCGGGTAAAAACGCAGAATAATCAGCCGGGACTTCGGCAGAGCAGAAAGTATGGATTTTGGGTATGTGGAATTACGGAAATCGGGAGGAGCAGGATAAGCGGGATGAAAGGACGGATGTGGTGATGAAAAGCAAAGGCTTGGCGATTTTCTTTGGATTGATGCCGGGGGCGGGCCATATGTATCTGGGCAAGATGAAACGTGGCATGACGCTGATGCTGCTGTTCTGGGGGGACATCGCGCTTTCCGCCACCCTCAGCATGGGGATTTTGCTGATGGCGCTTCCGGTCATCTGGTTTTACGCCTTTTTTGACAACCTGAATCTGGCCTCATATTCTCCCGAGCGGTTGGCCGCTGCGCCGGATGAATTTTTCTTCGGCCTGTTCAACGGAACCAAGGTAAAGGAGTTGGCGCTGTTCCGCAAGCAAAATGCACTTTTGGGGTGGGGATGCGTTTTTATCGGTGCAGTCATGCTTTTCAACCTGTTTGCACGGAGCATTTTGGAGTGGGTCATGCAGGTCTTCGGCTACGACTATCTAGGCTGGCTCTGGGAGATTTATTATAAGCTGCCGCAGATGCTGGTGGCGATCCTGGTCATCATCCTGGGCGTTCATTTTATGAAGGGCGGCAAGAAGCAGGCCTCCAACGACGAGATCACACCCTACCGCGGGGAATGATCTGGTAAAATTGCAAAGAAAGGATGCAGAATCTATGAACATCGATGAAATTCCGGTTCCGCAGGAGCCGTCTTTTGAAACAGAACAATCCTCCGGTGAATCTTCCGGTCCAGCTCCGGAACAGCACACAGACGATGAGTGGAAGTCCGCGCCGCCCCCATTCCAGCCACCACAGCCGGGCGGATTCGTCCAGGCAGGACCTCCTGTGCAGGAACGCAGAGTAGGCCGGGTGACGCTGGGGATTTCCCTGGTCGCAGCTGGGGTGCTGCTGCTGATCGGCCTGTTCAACCCGAGCTTCAGCATTTTCACCGCCGCGAAATTTGCGCCGGTTATTTTGATTCTGATCGGGGTCGAGATCCTGGCCAACACCTTTACGGCCAAGGGCTGCCGGCTCCGATACGACTTTCTGAGCATGTTTGTCTGCTTTCTGCTGATTTTCGGCAGCTTTGGACTGGCGATAATTCCAGCCGCTTATCAAAACATCGTTGTCCGGGAACGTCTGGAAACCAGGCTGTCAGATCAGATCGAAGAGGACGTTTACCGTGCCGCGGCGGCTGAGGGCATTACCTCCGTGACCTGCCGTCTCTATCTGCAAAGCGGGCTGGATACCAACTTCCAGGAGGATACGACCTATCCGGAAGTGAAAAAGCTGCTGGGGGACCAGTATCTGACGGTCCATCTGGATGAAAATTTCGAAAGCGCCGCCACCTTTGCAGAAAAAGCGCGCAGGGTGCTGGACTGCTTGGCTGGACTGAACCTTCCGGGACCTCGAATTGAAATCGTCCAGAATGACGGCCGGCTGAGCCTGAGCCTCTATGACACTTATCAGTGGGAGTTTTCAGCTGAAAAACTGGCGTCTCTCTGCGACGGATGGGAGAATTACGAGACGGAAGCTTACGAAAGCTATGAATGAATAAGAGCCGCTCCGGGAAAGCTGGGGCGGTTTTTTACTGGCTGCAAGTATCGTTTTCACCAAGGAACCGGCGGCATTTTTGTTACGAATTTTGAAAAAAATGCGGCGGAAGTGTAGACAAAAAGAAAAGGATACGATATAATAAAAACAATATCATTAAGATGGGGAAGTTTGGTATTTCTTTTTGAAATGCCGTTTCCGTTGTTTTTCCTTTCTTCCTTCCTGCTGCAGGTGCAGCGGGGTCTACATAAAGCCCAATTTATAAAAGGAGATCGGATATATGAACGTTTGTCTGAACGTCGACTGGACCTTTACCATGGCCGTGGTCCTGACGGGTCTGGTCGTGGTTTTCGCCGCGCTGGTTTTGCTGGTTCTGGTCATTTATCTGTTCGGCAAGATCGCTGCGTCGGTAAAACGCGGTGCTTCTGCTCCGAAAGCAGAGAAAAAGCCGGCCCCCGCGCCAAAGCCTCAGGTCGTCGAGGTCGTTTCTGAGGGGTTGAGCGACGATGTCGTTGCCGCCATAACCGGAGCCATCTCTGCCATTCTGGCGGAGGAGGGCGACGGAAAATCCTATGTTGTAAAGAGCATCAAACGGGTCCGCAAGAACCGGCTTGCCTGGGGCAGAGCCGGCGCAGTGGAGAGCACCCGTCCGTTTTAAACGGAAATACTGACAGAAAGGACCTGGAAAGATGATCGAAACCTTTATGCAGAGCGTCGGCGACTTGTGGACCGGTTCGGGATTCATGAATATGGACTGGAGACAGCTGGTGATGATTGGTGTCTCCTGCCTGCTCATTTACCTGGCGATTGTCAAACAGTTTGAGCCGCTGCTTCTGCTGCCGATTGCATTCGGCATGCTGCTGGCCAACATCCCCTTGGCAGGATTAAGCTCCTACACGGAAGGCGGCCTGCTTTACTGGCTGTACAGAGGTGTCAAACTGGGAATTTATCCGCCGTTGATTTTCCTCGGCATTGGCACGATGACGGACTTCGGACCGCTGATTGCCAATCCGAAGAGCTTTTTGCTGGGCGCAGCTGCCCAGGGCGGCATTTTCTTTACTTTTATCGGCGCCATGGTTCTGGGCTTCACTCCCCAGGAGGCCGGTTCCATCGCCATTATCGGCGGCGCGGACGGTCCGACCGCGATCTATACGGCGAAAACCCTGCTGGCTGGCGGAAACGAGCAGATGATCGGCTCTATTGCCGTGGCGGCGTACTCTTACATGGCCTTGGTCCCGCTGATTCAGCCGCCGATTATGAGAGCACTGACGACGAAAAAGGAACGCGCAGTCGTGATGGGACAGCTCCGCCCGGTTTCCCGGACAGAGAAAATTATTTTCCCGATCATCGTCACCCTGCTGGTTTCCTTCCTGGTCCCGGATGCCGCTCCGCTGGTGGGCATGCTGATGCTCGGCAACCTGATGCGGGAATCCGGCGTGGTCGATCGTTTGGTCAAGACCGCTCAGAATGAGCTGATGAACATCATTACAATCTTCCTCGGTGTGACGGTTGGCGCTACCACGACTTACGATGTGTTCCTGACCTGGGATACGATTAAAATCGTCGCCCTCGGTTTGATTGCCTTCTGTTTGGGGACCGCATGTGGCGTGCTGTTCGGCAAGCTCATGTATCTGGCCACCGGTGGAAAGGTCAACCCCCTCATCGGTTCTGCCGGCGTTTCCGCAGTCCCGATGGCGGCCCGTGTTTCCCAGAAGGTCGGCGCAGAGACCGACCCGACCAACTTCCTGCTCATGCATGCGATGGGGCCCAACGTTGCGGGCGTTATTGGTTCTGCAGTTGCAGCAGGCGTACTGATTTCGATACTCGGATAATTCATAGCCGCCGGGATTTTCCCGGCGGTTCTTCCTTTTTTCGGGATATGTGCCAATTGACATTGTTTTTCGGATATATTATGATAAGAAGTGGGAAGATAACTAAAATTAGATCTGCCTTTTTGGGAAGAAAAACGAAAAAAAGCAGAGTTGGAGGAATTTTGGATGAAAAACGAAAAATATCTGGAGTGGATGGCTCATACCCTGGAAGATCCGGACCTCATTGCCGAGCTGGAATCAGTTAAGGACAATGAAGACGAGCTGAACGACCGGTTTTACCGGGATCTGGAGTTTGGCACTGGTGGGCTTCGCGGTGTCATTGGTGCCGGGACCAACCGGATGAATATCTACACGGTTCGGAAGGCAACTCAGGGCCTGGCGGACTACGTCAATCAGAATGAGCGGAACGGCTCCGTGGCCATCAGTTACGACAGCCGCATCAAATCGGATGTTTTCGCCCGGGAGGTGGCCCGAGTCTGCGCCGCCAACGGTGTCAAGGCCTATCTTTATCCGCAGCTGATGCCCACTCCAGCTCTGTCCTTTGCAGTGCGGGATCTGAAATGCTCCATGGGCGTGATGATTACGGCCAGCCACAACCCCGCTAAGTACAATGGTTATAAGGCATATGGCGCGGACGGCTGCCAGATCACCAACGAGACAGCCGATGCGGTTCTGGCCAATATTCTGGCGGTCAACGAGTTTGAAAACGTGAAGCTGGTGGATTTTGACGAGGCGCTGGCCTCCGGAATGATCGCCTATATCGGCGAAGATACGGTGGAGCGTTACTACGAAAACGTTCTCAAACAGTCCATCCATTCAGAGATCGTGAAAACCAGCGGTTTTAAGGTGGTTTATACTCCTCTCAACGGCACCGGGAATAAGCCGGTCCGGGAAATCCTCAAACGTATCGGTATTCAGGATGTTACAGTCGTTCGGGAACAGGAAAACCCGGATGGGAATTTCCCTACCTGCCCCTTCCCGAACCCCGAAATCAAACAGGCTCTAGAACTGGGCATGAAATACTGTGAGGAAACCGGTTCGGACCTGTTGTTGGCAACAGACCCTGACTGTGACCGGGTAGGCATCGCAGTGAAGGTCCACGGCGACTACAAGCTGCTTACCGGCAACGAGGTCGGCGTCCTGCTGCTGGACTATATTGCATCCCAGCGGAAGGCAATGGGGACACTGCCCGCCCGTCCGCTGGCCGTTAAGACCATCGTAACGACGGATCTTGCCGCCCGTGTTGCGGAGAAGCACGGCGTGGAACTGCTGAATGTCCTCACCGGTTTCAAATTCATCGGCGAGCAGATCGGTCGGATGGAGGCGGCAGGGGAGGAAGACCGCTTCATTTTCGGCTACGAAGAAAGCTACGGCTACCTAGCCGGAACCTATGTCCGGGACAAGGATGCCGTTGTCGCATCGATGCTTATCTGTGAGATGGCGGCGTTCTATTCCAAGGAAGGAAAGAGCCTGGCAGATGTTCTGGACGCGCTGTATGAGACCTATGGCTACTACCTCTGCACGCAGCAGAGTTTCGCCTTTGAGGGAGCTGCGGGAATGGAGAATATGGCGGCCATTATGAAGTCCTTGCGGGAAAATCCTGCAAAAGAGATCGGCGGCGATGCAGTGGCGGCGTTCGGTGATTATCTGGCTGGCGTCCGCACGGACTGCGCCTCCGGAAAGCAGGAACCCATTGACCTGCCCAAATCAGACGTGCTTATGTATGAGCTGGCCAGTGGTTCCAAAGCGGTCATTCGTCCTTCCGGCACAGAGCCCAAAATCAAGATTTATTATTTCGTCGTCTCCAGGGACGAGGCGTCTGCCCGGGAGAAAGAGAGTGATTTGCAGGAGAGCTTTACAAAACTGTTAAAAATGTGACAACTTTATGGATAATTCGCACAATCTTGAAAAATTCCCTTGACAGCCGTCCAAAAAACACTACAATGGATATTGTATTCGATTACATGGTAAAAATGCAGAATGATTACTGGAGGGTTATCCATGAACGTCAAAACAATTGGTGTACTGACAAGCGGCGGCGACGCGCCCGGCATGAATGCTGCAGTCCGCGCTGTAGTGCGTGCCGCTTTAAAAAAGAATATGCGGGTTCTCGGCGTAATGCGGGGATACAACGGCCTGATCAACGGCGACATGGTCGAGATGAATATGCGCAGCGTTTCTGATGTCATCCAGCGCGGCGGTACGATTCTTTACACCGCCCGGTGCAAGGAATTTCGCGAAATGGAAGGCGTGCTGAAGGGTAAAGAGATGTGTCAGAAGGTCGGCATGGACGGCCTAGTTGTCATCGGCGGCGACGGCTCCTTCCGCGGGGCCGGTGATCTGTCCTCCGTGGGCATCCCCTGCGTGGGTTTGCCCGGGACCATTGACAATGACATCGCCTGCACGGAGTATACCATCGGCTATGACACCGCGATGAACACTGCGATGGAAATGGTGGATAAGATTCGCGATACCGCCCAGTCTCATGACCGCTGCAGCGTGGTGGAAGTTATGGGCCGCCGTGCCGGATACATCGCCCTGAACTGCGGCATTGCCTGCGGCGCCACCTATATTGTTGTCCCGGAAATCGGCCTGAACATGGATCAGATGATCGAGAAGATCGAGACTGCCCGCGCTCTCGGCAAAAAGCATTTCATCGTTATGGTGGCGGAAGGTATTGGCAACGTGAAGGGAATCGCCCAGGAGATCGAGGCTCGCACGGGTATCGAAGCCCGTGAAACCATCTTGGGTCATGTGCAGCGCGGTGGAAACCCCACAGTTACAGACCGCGTCGTCGCCAGCAAAATGGGCTATCACGCGGTGGAACTGCTGAGCCAGGGCATCGGCAATCGGGTCGTTGGCCAGCAGCATGGCGAAATTGTCGATTTTGATATTCAGGAAGCTCTTGCGATGAAAAAGGAATTCCCCATGGATCTCTATAATATTGCCAACGATATTTCTTTTTGAGCAGGTTCTTTCAAAAGCGCCCCGTCAATTAAGACGGGGCGCTTTTTGGCGTTTTGGGGCGGAAAGGTGACCGTTTTTTTTCTTTTGCATAGGATATAGGAAAAAGGGGGCGGTTTTATGGGTCTGAGACGCAGGCGGAAGCGGCGGGGAAATCCGGCGTTCTGGATTCTGGCGGCGGTTTTGCTGGCGGCCGGCGTACTGTATGCTGCCGTCGAAAAAAATCTGCGGCCGGTGGCGGTCACCATGGCGGAATACCGCTCACGGGTCGCGGCAGAGGCGGCGATGAACCAGGGAATTGAGAATGTGGTTGCCGCCTTTGCAGAGACGCCTCTGGTTGCGGTCTCCCGGAGTCAGGAGGGCGAGATTCAGGCCGTGGAAGTCAACATGCAGGCGGTAAACCGGCTGAAGTTACAGGTGACCGGACAGATCCTTCAAAATCTTCAGCAGGCGGGACAACGGGAGTTGAAAATCCCGCTGGGCTCTTTACTGGGAAGCGGGCTGCTGTCCGGCAAGGGACCGTCGCTGACCTATCGCTTTCTGCCGGAGGGAAGCGTGTCGACCCGCATTCTCAGCCGGTTTGAATCCTGTGGGATCAATCAGACCCGCCATCAGATTCTGCTTTCCGTGGAGGTCCAAGCCGGCGCG
>CAJMLQ010000088.1 GCA_905214265.1 uncultured bacterium | reverse complement strand
GGAAAGGTCGGATCGGCTTTGACCCTGAATATCGTCCTGGTGGAACCGCAGATCCCGCAGAATACGGGGAATATTGCCCGTACCTGTTCGGTGACGGGCGCGCGGCTGCATATCGTGCGGCCAATGGGGTTTGCAATCGACGATAAGAAGCTCAAGCGGGCAGGGCTGGATTACTGGCATCTCCTTGACATCACCTACTACGATGGCTGGGAGGATTTCGCAGGGCGCAATCCAGGGCCGTACTTTTTCTTTTCGACTAAGGCGCGGAAGATCCACTCCGACGCCGTTTACCCAGACGGCTGCTTTCTGGTGTTCGGACGGGAGGATGCAGGGCTGCCGGAGGAGCTTTTAAAGGCCCATCCCAATGACTGTGTCCGGATTCCGATGAAGTCTGAGGTGCGGAGTTTAAACCTTTCCAATTCCGTGGCCATCGGCGTTTATGAGACCCTGCGTCAGTGGGGATACCCTGATCTGGAGACCTGCGGCAGTCTGCACCGGCTGCGCTGGGACGATGCGGATTTTACATAAGGATGGGAAGAACATGAAAAAAATCAAGATCGTGACCGATTCAGCCTGCGATATTCCAAAGGAGCTCGAGGAGCGCTATGGCATCCGCATCCTGCCTTTTGCGATTATCGTGGGTGATCAGAGCTATACGGAGCGGAAGGATTTTACCAACGAAGAGTTTTATCAGATCCTCGCCACCAGTCCCAGGCTCCCCAGCACCGCCCAGTATACGGCAATGCAGTTCCTGGAGGCGTATGAGGAGATTTGGCGGGAAGGATATACCGACCTAATCTATACCTCCATCAATTCCAAGGGCTCCAGCACCTACAGCAACTCCCTGATGGCCCGGGACGAGTTTTTTGAAACGCACCCAGAGGCTAAGGACGGTTTTTCCATTCACATTGTGGATTCCAAAAGCTACACCATCGGATACGGATATCCGGTGGTTGAAGCGGCGAAAAAAGCGGAGAAAGGCGCTTCCCCGGCGGAGATCGTCGCATATCTGGAGGACTGGTTCGCCAACTGCCGGATTTATTTTGCGCCGTACACCCTGGAATTTGTCAAGCGCAGCGGCCGCGTCAGCTGTGCGGCCGCCTTTGTCGGGGAACTGATGGGCCTTAAACCCATCATTACCTTTGAGGACGGCGAGTCCAAGACGGTGGCCAAGGTCCGGGGGGACAAGGCCGTGATCCCGGCAATCATCAAAATCGCTCAGGAGAGGATGATCCCCCACACGCCCTACTGCATCATCGGCGGTTCTGTGCAGGAATATATCGACACCATGGATGCGGAGACCCGCAAGGCCTTCGGATACGCCAGCAGCATGACCACCACGGCCGGGGCTGCCATCAGCATCAACGCCGGGCATCGGATCATCGGAATCATTATCAAGGAGAAGCTGAAGAAATAGGGATTTGTGTACTTTGGAGAAAATGACCGGAACGGAAGGAAAATGGATGTTCCTTTCGGCGGATTTACTGGAGAATTTTTCTGGCAATCCCCTTGAAAAAATCTCCAATATGCGATAGAATAAGGTAGAGATTGTTTTATCTTTAACAAATCAGATAAAAATTGAAAGGATGACGAACATGACCTCTTACAACAAAAAAACGGTTGAGGACATCGATGTAAAGGGCAAAAAAGTCCTTGTCCGCTGCGATTTCAACGTCCCGCTGGCCGATGGGAAGATCACCGACGACAAGCGCATCCGCGAATCCATCAAAACCCTGAAATATCTGCTGGATAACGGCGCCGCTGTCATCGCCTGCTCTCACCTGGGCCGTCCGAAGGGCGAATTCAACATGAAGTATTCCCTGGCTCCCGTGGCCGCCCGGCTTTCTGAGCTGCTGGGCATCGACGTTGCCATGGCTTCTGACGTCATCGGCGAGGACGCCAAGGCCAAGGCTGCAGCCCTCAAGCCCGGCGAAATGATGCTTTTGGAGAACGTCCGCTTCCACAAGGAAGAGGAGAAAAACGATCCCGCCTTTGCCAAGGAGCTGGCTTCCATGGCGGAGATCTATGTGAATGACGCCTTCGGCACTGCACACCGCGCCCATGCTTCCACTGCCGGTGTGGCGGATTATCTTCCTGCCGTCTGCGGCTACCTGATCCAGAAGGAAATCTCCATCATGGGCCAGGCGCTGGAAGATCCCAAGCGTCCCTTTGTTGCCATTTTGGGCGGCGCGAAAGTTTCCGATAAGATCGGCGTTATCAACAACCTGATCGATAAAGTGGACACCCTCATCATCGGCGGCGGCATGGCCTACACCTTTATGCGCGCCATGGGCAACTCCACCGGCACCTCCATCTGCGAGGAGGATAAGCTGGATCTGGCCCGGGATCTGATGGCCAAAGCCCGCGCCAAAGGCGTCAGCTTCATCATCCCCGTGGACAACATTGTCGGCCGGGAGTACAACCCCGATACCCCCTATATGCGGATTTACTCCGACGCGATCCCCGACGGCTGGATGGGCCTGGATATTGGGCCGACCACCCAGGAGTTGTTCTCCAAGAGCCTGATCGGCGCCGGCACCGTGGTCTGGAACGGACCCATGGGCGTTTCTGAATGGGATCATTTCGCTTCCGGCACCATTGCGGTGGCCAAGGCGGTAGCAGAATCCGGCGCGATCTCGATCATCGGCGGCGGCGACTCTGCCGCGGCTGTTGAGAAACTGGGCTTCGCCGATAAGATGACTCACATCTCTACCGGCGGCGGCGCGTCTTTGGAGTTCCTGGAAGGTCTGGAACTCCCCGGCATCGCCTGCCTGAACAACAAGGACTAACCCGCCCGCGTTTCTCCCGGCGGCTGTCCGGCCGGGTGAAGGTTGAAAACATGCCGAAACGGCGGGAGTTTGCTTTGAGCTCCCGCTGTTTTTGCGATTTATGCAGAAAATGCCCGTGGCGAGAAATTTCCTATCGCTGGGCCTGTTGAAAAGGAGTAATCTGACATGAATAAAGCTGTCCGTAAAGCCGTTATCGCCGGCAACTGGAAAATGAACAAGACCCGTCCCGAAGCGAAAGCCCTCATCGAGGAGATGAAACCCCTGGTGGCCAACGCTGGGTGCGAAGTCGTCGCCTGCGTCCCCTTCACCAACCTGGAGACCGTGCTGGAAGCCGCCAAGGGGTCCAACATCAAGGTCGGTGCCCAGAACTGCCACTTTGAAAAATCCGGCGCGTTCACCGGGGAGATTTCCGCGGATATGCTGGCGGAGATGGGCGTGGAATATGTGATCATCGGTCACTCAGAGCGCCGCCAGTACTTCGGCGAGACCGACGTGACCGTCAACAAGCGCACAAAGGCCGCGCTGGCTGCCGGGCTGAAGGTCATTCTCTGCGTCGGCGAGATGCTGGCGGACCGGGAGAACGGCATCACCGACGAACTGGTCGCCCTTCAGACCAAGATCGCGCTGAAGGATGTTTCCGCAGAAGAACTGAAAAACGTCATCATCGCGTATGAGCCGGTCTGGGCCATCGGCACCGGCAAAACCGCTACCGCGGAGCAGGCCAACGAAGTTTGCGCTGTGATCCGCGCCACCATCAAGGCCCTGTACGGCTGCGAGGCGGCGGAGGGCATCACCATCCAGTACGGCGGCTCCATGAACGCCAAGAACGCGGCGGAACTGGTCGCCCAGCCCGACGTGGACGGCGGCCTCATCGGCGGCGCGTCCCTGAAGGCTCCGGATTTTGCCGTCATCGTCGACGCCGCCACCAAGGGCTGAGTTTGTCCGGATACGCTCCGCGGAAAGGAAAATTTCATGAAAAAACCTGTAGCATTGATCATTATGGACGGTTTTGGCTACAACCCCGACAGCCGGGGCAACGCCATCGCCGAAGCGAAAAAGCCCAACCTGGATAAACTCTTCGCCCAGTGCCCCCATACCCTGATCGGGGCCAGCGGCCTGGACGTTGGCCTGCCGGAC
Source organism: uncultured bacterium (assembly GCA_905214265.1). Classification (GTDB taxonomy): domain Bacteria; phylum Bacillota; class Clostridia; order Oscillospirales; family Ruminococcaceae; genus Merdivicinus. The sequence continues at coordinate 8,886 of CAJMLQ010000088.1, read as the reverse complement.
GGGCAGATGGGCAACTCTGAGGTGGGCCACACCAACATCGGCGCCGGCCGGGTGGTCTACCAGATGTTGGTTAAGATCTCCAAGTCCATTCAGGAAGGCACCATCCGCAAGAATCCCGCTATGCTGGGCGCTATGGAAAACTGTGTCAAAAACGGCAAGGCGCTGCATCTGATCGGGCTGCTGTCCGACGGTGGCGTTCACAGCCACATCGAGCATCTTTTCGGCTTGATCGAGATGGCGAAGGATATGGGCGTGGAGAAGATTTACGTGCATGCGCTGCTGGACGGCCGTGACGTGCCCCCCACCTCCGGCGCGGACTACATGGACCGTCTGGTCAAGGAGCTTTCTCGCATCGGCGCGGGCAAAGTCGCCACGGTCATGGGACGTTTCTACGCTATGGACCGCGACAACGCCTGGGATCGGGTGGAAAAGGCCTACGCCGCCATGGTTTATGGCGAAGGCGTCCAGGGCTGCTGCCCGGTGGGTGCCATCAAAAAGTCCTATGAGGAAGGCGTCACCGACGAGTTCGTAGTGCCCACCGTTTTGGATAAGGAAGGCATGATCGCCGAGGGCGACTCGGTTATCTTCTTCAACTTCCGCCCCGACCGCGCCCGGCAGATCACCCGGGCCTTTGTGGACCCGGATTTCGCCGGCTTCCCCCGCCGGAATGGTTTCTTCCCGCTGCATTACGTCTGCATGACCCAGTATGACGCCACCATGCCCAACGTCGAAGTCGCCTTCCCGCCGGAAGCTCTGACCATGACCATGGGCGAATATATCAGCAAGCAGGGCCTGACCCAGCTGCGCATCGCCGAGACGCAGAAGTATGCTCACGTGACATTCTTCTACAACGGCGGCGAGGAAAAGACCTTCCCCGGCGAGGACCGGATTCTGGTCAAATCTCCCGATGTGGAAACCTTCGACCTGAAGCCGGAGATGAGCGCCTACGAAGTCACCGACGCGGTGGTCAAGGCCATTGAGGAAGACAAGTACAATATGATCATCCTCAACTACGCCAACTGCGACATGGTGGGCCACACCGGTATCGAGGCCGCCGCCGTCAAGGCGGTGGAGGCGGTGGACGCCTGCGTGGGACGGACGGTGGATGCCATCCTCAAGGCCGGCGGCGCCGCGCTGATCACGGCGGACCACGGCAACGCGGAAAAGATGCTGGAGCCTGATGGTTCCCCCTTCACCGCCCACACCACTAACCCGGTTCCGCTGATCGTGGCCGGATATCCCTGCAAGCTGCGGGAGGGCGGCCGTCTGGCGGACCTGTCCCCGACCATGCTGGACATCATGGGACTGCCGAAGCCTCCGGAAATGGATGGCGAAAGTCTGATCGCAAAAGAATGAGCAGCCTTTGAGGGGCCGCCGCCGGTGAAATCCACCGTTTGCGGCGGCTCCTGCCGCATCTTGAAGGTGCAGCGCCCCGAATATCGTTTTCTCTGGGAAGAAAACAAGAAGGAGTCTGGTTATGAACGGGCAAAAAGAGACCCCGGCGGAACAGGGGCTGACAATGGCTCAGGTGGAGGAACATCTTCAGCAGGGGCTTGCAAACAAACAGGAGAACCGTATCAGCAAGAGCACCGGGCGGATTTTTCGGGACAATCTGATGACGTTTTTTAACCTCATCAACCTAATCCTGGCCATTCTGGTGCTGTCGGTGGGGTCTTATAAGAACGCGGCCTTTATTGGCATCGTCGTCTGCAATACTGCCATCGGGATCATCCAGGAGCTGCGAGCCAAGCGGACCTTGGACCGGCTCTCCCTGATCTCCGCGGCCAAGGCCACCGTCCGGCGGGACGGAGAGGAGCGGCAGATCCGCATCGAAGAGGTCGTGCTGGGGGATATCCTGGTTTTGTCAGCCGGGAACCAGATCTGCGCGGACGCCATCGTCCGGGAAGGGACCCTGGAGGTCAACGAGGCGCTGATCACCGGCGAATCCGACGTCATTGTCAAGCATCCCGGGGATCGGCTCTATTCCGGCAGCTTCGTGGTTTCCGGGAGGGCTGCGGCGGAGACGGAGCACGTGGGGGCGGACAACTTTTCCTATAAGCTCATGAGCGAGGCCAAGGTCCTGAAAAAGCATCCCTCCCAGCTGCAAAAGGCCATCAACGTGATCCTGAAGGTAGTCAGCATCCTGATCGTCCCGCTGGGCGTGGGGCTGTTTTGCAGCCAGCACTTCCTGGCCGGTGCGGAAATCTCCAACGCCATCGTCAATACCGTGGCGGCGGTGCTGGGGATGATCCCGGAAGGGCTGGTGCTGCTCATCAGCATCGCGTTGGCAGTGGGCGTCGTCAATCTGGGCCGGCGGAAGACCCTAGTCCACGAGTTGTTCTGTATCGAGACCCTGGCGCGGGTGGACGTCCTCTGCCTGGACAAGACCGGCACTCTTACCGAGGGACGGATGGCTGTGGAGGGCACCATCCTTCTGGAGGAAGGGTTCCCGCTAGAGACGGTTATGGGGGATCTGACTGCCGTTCTGGAGGACGATAATGCTACCTTTTTGGCCATCCGGGAGCGATTCCCGGCCAAGGCGCAGCGGAAAGCCCTTCGGACGGTCCCCTTTTCCTCCGCGCGGAAATACAGCGGCGCGGTTTTTGAGGGAGCGGGTACCTTCCTCATGGGAGCCTATGAATTCTTGTTCCCGGAGGGAGACCCGGCCCTGCGCACCCGGGTGGAGGCATACGCCAAGGAGGGCATTCGGGTGTTGACGGTGGCCCACGCACCAGGAGAACTGCCGGAGGATGGGCTCCCGGTGGGGTTGCGGCCCTGCGCGTTGATTCTGCTCAGCGACGTGGTCCGGTCCGATGCCCGGGAAACGCTGGAGTTTTTCCAGAAGCAGGACGTGCGGCTCATGGTCATCTCCGGGGACAATCCGGCCACGGTGTCCAGCATCGCACGGAAAGCCGGCCTGCCCGGAGCGGAGGCCTATATCGATGCCACGGTTCTCCGGACGCCGGAGTCCATTCGCGCGGCGGTGGAACGCTACCGGATCTTCGGGAGAGTGACGCCGGAGCAGAAAAAGGCAATCGTCCAGGCTCTGAAGGCCCAGGGGCACACCGTCGCCATGACCGGAGACGGCGTAAACGACGTTTTGGCTCTGAAAGAAGCGGATTGCAGCATTGCCATGGCGGCGGGCAGCGATGCTGCTAAGGACTGCTCCAATCTGGTGCTGCTGGACTCGAATTTTGCCTCCATGCCATACATTGTCCGGGAGGGGCGGCGGGTCATCAACAACATTCAGAGCGCCGCATCCCTCTTTTTGGTCAAGACCATTTTTTCAGTAATTTTGACGCTGTTCTGTCTCATCACCAGTAGTGCGTATCCCTTTGTGCCGATCCAGCTGACGGTCATCGGGGCTTGTACCGTGGGGATCCCCTCCTTTATCCTGTCTCTGGAGCCTACCTACAGCCGGATACAGGGGGATTTCCTTCGGACAGTGTTCCGAAAGGCGACAGCTGGGGCGCTGGCTGTGGTTTTGCAGGTAGCGGCATCAACCTTTATCTGCTGGATGCTGGGCGCTTCGGTGGAAGCCCGGGCGACGATCTGCATGCTGACGGCCGGGATCACTGGGCTGTTCATGATCGGGCGGGTCTTCCCGCTTCAGACGTTGCTGCGGAAGACTGTTTATTATGCAATGTTCCTGCTATTCTTTGGAATCCTGTTTGCCATGCCGGCGTTTTTTGATCTGGTGGATATTGGGTTCCGAGAGACCATCTTTTTGCTGGCCGTGACGCTGCTGACGCCCACCATCCTTCAATGGATGGAATGGGGTGTTCAGGAGGGAGAGAGGCTGCTTGAAAGGATCGGAAGAAAACGAAAGGGCCGCAAGGCTGCATGAGCTTTAAGGAAAACCAAAACCGTGTGGGCGGAAGAAGCACTGCGCTTCAGCTGTCCGCACGGTTTTCGCGTTCCGGCGCTGGGGAAGAGGATTTCATTGATAAAATATCCTCATAGGCGTTTTTTCTGTCGGAAAAGGAGAGAGCAAGCAGGATGGCGCCGGAAGGAAAGTGGACGTGTTCCATGACGGGGGTGGATGGATGCATTGCAGCCGGAAGTATGTGTGGAGGAACCTAGCAACGCGGCTGGCCCCAAAGGGAATGGCCAATAAGCGGTTCGCCGTGATCGTGGTGATCGGCCTGCTTTTGTGCTTTCTTTGGGCGTCATCGTTTTTTCAATTTCCGGGAAGCTGCTCTATGACGATGCAAAGGCCCTTTTGGACAACCAGGCCAAACAGATGGTCAATGTTTTCGATCAATATATCGGCATTCTAAAAAATGCGGTAATGAGCACCGAACGGCAGAAGAATGTGCAGAGCCTGATTGACGGGAACAGCAGCGGCTATGAATCCTATTTGGTGTATCGGGATGCATACGACTATCTTAAGAATATTAACACCTTTTTTGAAGGCATCCATGTCTATGTTGTGGTCACGGACAAGCAGTATATCATGTCTTCCAATCCACAGGATGTCGTGGGAAACTATAAGGCGCGGGGCATCGACCGGCAGCCCTGGTTCCAGGGACCGGAAGAAAGCCTTGGCGGAACGATGCTGGTTCCGGACTTTGTGAGCCCTCCTCGGGAAAGGAGGGATTTGCCTATGCGATGCGGGTGCGCGACATTTACCGCTGGAGATCGAGGGCCGGCTGGACGGGCAGGACGTTCTTTTTACCATGCAGGATAACCGCGTCGGCATCCCGGAGGACGTGCTGGCAAGGCTGCGGGCCTATATTTTTGATGAAACGGGTGCGGTTCGGGGTGAGGGTTTCGGAATCGGGCTGCGAAATATTCAGGAGCGGCTGCGGCTGTTTTACGGGGACGGATACGGGCTTTCCCTGGACAGTGGTTTTGGAGAATTTACACGGATCCAGGTTCGGATTCCTGCGCAGAGGCAAAGGCCGGATGGGGATGCAGGAGAAACAGAGTAACGGAGAAGAAAGGGGACGAAATCGGGATGGCTGTGCTGACTTTTTTGATTGTGGATGATGAGCCGATGGTGCGCAGCGGCATCCGTTTTTCGCTGGAGGAGGCGGCCCTTCGGACCAGCGTGGTCGGGGAGGCGGAAAATGGGACGGAGGCGCTGGAACAGTGTACGGTCCGGCTGGAGATCCGCTATGACGAGGCGCTTGACGAGACGGAACGGCTGGTCCGGTACATTGAGGAGAACTTTTCCCAGCCGCTGACGCTGGAGGTTTTATCAGACCGGTTCAATTTCAACTCCAAGTATCTTTCCCGGCTCATCAAACACAAGGTGGAGGCGGTTTTTTCGGAGTACCTGCTGAATTTGCGGATGAAACGAGCGACGGAACTGCTGACCAAGACGGATATGGATATCAAGGCAGTGGCGCTGGAGGTCAGTTATGAGGATCAACAGTATTTCCATCGGATTTTCAAGACGAAGACCGTCATGACGCCAGTGCAGTACCGTCGCGGGGTGGATGAAGGAAAAGGGACAGAAAATAATGGGGTAAATTTTTAATTAATTCGTTGCTGTCACTGAATGATGCCATCAAAATATGCCACATTGGATATATCATGATAACCATTATTATCATCATAAAAGTGATAGTGAGTAGATTAAACAGACGCTGTCCCAATGATATTTTAATTTTTTGCTCATCATTTTTATACTTCCTCTTGCCACTGAAAAATAGAGGAAATCCCGCAGGCAAAGAACTCCTCCTTCCACATTGTCTGCAAATCAACGATCCGCATATTGTTTTCTCCCATTCCTGTATTTTCTTCATTATATCCATGAGGCGAAAAGGAGTCAAGTTCAAAGTAATACATTCATAAAAATCAAATATTTTTTTGCTATATAATGAGAAAATCAGATAAACAAATGCAACTTACCGCCATTTTATTTGTCATTCGCAGGTGCTATACTGAAAACCAAGAAAGATTAACTATTAAGTGTCAGCCTCCAAAATGAATGGTGGTGGTAGAAAAACAGATGGTTCAAAAAGGGTATAGCGCAGGTATCGGGGACCTCGCTTTTCCATATGTGTGTAACAGTTTTTAAGTTGCCCAGACTGGTAAGTTGGGGGAGACATCCCAGCATAGGCTGGCAGCTTGTCCGGTGAGTCAAATTGAGTGAAGTCACCCACTTCAGCAAGAATCATAGCGGTCATGCGGAAGCCCAGACCTGGATGGTTGTAATGGGAGAATCGAGTTCATCCAGAATGGCTTGAATTTGGTATTCAAATTCAGCAATCTCAGCGTCCAGCTCACGGATAAGCCGGATGGTGTGCTGCAATTCGAGAGACTTGACAGGCATCCTGGAGCCGATAGAATTTTTGGCGGTATCTCGGATTTCTAACGCCATATCCCGCTTGTAGTGTCCTTTGAAGGCTGCTTCGAGAAGAGCTTTCAGCCTTGTCAAGCGTGCTCCAGCAATCTGTTTGGCACCAATCATAGCAAAACCTCCAGCGGTAAATTTGTGATGCTGCATCCACAGTACGCCCTACTTTTGTAGCCTTGTTCCACATAAACCGTCTGGCGGTATTTAACTGATTAACAAAAGTGTAAGGGACTGTGGTCGGAACCTTTCTTGAACCATCTTGTGGTAGGAGGCAGCTACCAATCCACAGCATCCCTTCCAGTGTAGCACACCAGCCCTTGGAGAGGGGCTTTAATAACTACTACTCTATAACACAAGGACGCAGGATTATGAAAAAAATAATACTGAACTGCGAAGCCTGTAACATTGATGACTTTGAAAGAGTTGCAGAATTTGCAAAAAACAACAATATAACTCACGTTGTTGTTTCAGAAGTTGAAAAAAGCATTTGGCAGTGGAATAAATGCAGGAGAGATCCGTATCCTAACTGGGGTATGTATTTTTCTTCCATATTTAAAATCATCGTTCCGGATGAATTAAAAAAATTTATTCCTCAGGATTACGCGGAGCGCAATCTTGATATGATTGTGAAAAGAGCCGAAATACTTAAAAAATATGACCTCAAGGCAGTATTTGAGGGAATGGAGCCGGCATGGCTGGATGAAGATGTATACAGAGAGCATCCCTCATGGCGCGGTCCGCGCTGCGACCAGCCCAGACGGTCAAGACGCGAATACTATGCTCCCTGCACCGACAATCCGGAGGTTATAAAATTATATGATGAAAGCATTTACAAGCTGTGCAGCATTGTTCCGATTGAATATTTCAGCTTTTTAACCAATGATTCCGGCGGAGGTATGTGCTGGAGCAGCCGCCTTTATCCTGGCACAAACGGCCCTCAGAGATGCAGACACATTTCTGTTGCCGAAAGGGTAACAAACTTTCTCTCGGTCGTACAGAACGCGGCCGCCCGTGCCGGCGTAACAGCTGAGGCGGGCTTTGAGAGGTTTTTTAATCAATCGGAGTTGCAGTCGATAGTGCCGCTTTTGAAGGACGGTCAGTTCTGCTGCGGTTATACCAACAAGGAATCCGCCGGAACGAAAATTATCGGCTGGTTTGAGTATCAGGAACCCGCTTTCCCGATTGCCAATATGCCGATGCCCGTACGTTTTGCAGAAATGATGCCGGCAGCTTCCAAAAACAGTACATCCAATATTTATTACCGAATTCCATCTCCCAATTCTGTCGAATATTTCGAGCTGATTAAGGGTTATGCAGGAAAGATGGACGGCTCTGTCCGGAACAGGTACCAAAATTTATACTCAATGGCAGCCGGGCTGATAGGTGAAAAATATGCAGACAAGCTCGTTGATGTATGGGATAATATCAACAGCGCCTATAACGCTTTAAAACACCTCAATTCAGGCGGACATATCTTTTCTCTCGGCACTGTGCATCAGCGCTGGCTCACACGTCCGCTCGTAGCATTTCCCTTTGAACTGAGCGATGAAGAAAGAGCCTATTACAAAGACTACTTATTCCAGGCAGGCACCGAAGAAGAATCCGAAAATTTAGTAAATCTTCAGGGACATGTATGGCTGAGCGGCTATTCCTCACATGTACAAATAAAAAACTCCTCAAAAATAGCGCTGTCACATATAAGCAACGCGCTCGATATATTAAATGAGCTGCTGGCCTGCGATGATATTATCGATTACAAGGACAAAATTACAGAGCTTGTACTTAAAATAAGAATGTACAGATGTATTATTAATAACGCATACAATGTTATACATTTTCAGTCTATTATGGACAGAACCGATTTTCTGCAGCAGCCGCAGGAAACCATCGTTAAAGACGAGCAGGGAGATTTAAGGCTTAATAAAGTTAATAAAATTATAAGAAAGGAAATAGAAAACACTTATGAGATGATTGACATACTTGACAGCGCAAAAACTCCCGTTTTCCTCACCTCTGCAACAGAAGAAACAGAGGATATCATGCGGTTTGGCCCCAATATAAGAAATGATTTTCTAAAGAAAATAGATATTATGGAAAATCATCGGTATGACTTTAACAGATTATACAAGAGTTTTAACATATAAAATTTATTCCGCGAAAAACGACTTCCGCATCGATTAGGTGCGGAAGTCGTTTTTATGCTTAAATTTACCGAAACAGTCTTTGCGCCGCAAAGCGGGTTTATCGTAAGCATATCTTTAAACAACATAATTTTTAAAAAATGTAACTTTTGATGGGAAAATTCCACAAATTGACTGGGTTTTTCCAATTACAGACAGAACGGATTATGGTATGATTGTACTTGCATGATCAGCCGGAATCCGTTCTTTTGGTGTTATTTTCAGCAACTCGCAGGCGGAGCGTATCAGCAGGTGCTTCAATGGTTGTTTCAGCACAGAGTGCCGATTTTCACTTATACTGTGCTTATCTGCTATTCCGACGCTGCCGCTAATGACAGAATAACTAATGTTTACTGAACAATGGCCCATTTTTTCTGCGGTGAGAAAACGGCCATCAGA
>CAJMLQ010000087.1 GCA_905214265.1 uncultured bacterium | reverse complement strand
CGTTCATCTTGGAGGCCAGCCGGCTCTTTGCAAAGAGGACGTTTAAGTCCATCAGACGGCCGAACAGAAGCTGGATATCCTCGCCGCATTCGGCGCAGCGGGCGGAAAAATCCGCCAGGATCCGCTCAATTTCGTCCTTTTCCTTGGCTTGGAGGACTCGGATCTCATTGTTGGCCTCCACTACGCCCATGGGCTCGATGAAATAGGTAGAGCCGGAGGCGGAGGTGTCGTGGACCAGCCCCTCGATCTCTCCGCGGTATTCGGCCTTGACCGGGACGACAAAGCGCCCGTCCCGCATGGTGATCAGGGAATCCTGTAAATATTTCTGATAGGTACTGGAGTGGATCAGTTTTTCCATCCGCTCTCGGGCCTTCAGCTCCGTCTGCCGGATCTTTCGGCGGATGGAGGCCAGTTCCGGGGAGGCGTTGTCATCGATTTCCTCGTCGCTGATAATGGCGGAGGAGATCTCCCGTTCCAGAGAGTTGTTCAGATAGAGGGAAAAAAGGTCCTCCGTGATGGAGTTTTCCTCCTCTTCGAACTGGTGCGCCCACTGGGAAAGGGAGCGGGACTGCCGGAGCACGGCCCCGATGTTCAGAAGGTCCCGGGGGGAAAGGGTACCGCCGGCCATAGCGACCTTCAGCCGCGGGGTAGGATCGGTCAGACCGGTAAAGGACGGGGTCCCAAACCGCAGGGTCAGATTGAAGGCATCGTCTGTGCGCTTTAAGGAGCGCAGGACTTCGTCAACATCTGTTTCTGGTTGGATGGAAAGGGCGAGATTCCGTGCCGTCTCGCAGCAGGTTTCTTCAGCCAGCATGTCGAGAACTTTATCCAGCTCCAGGGTTTTTAAGTATTTCGCATTCATCATTTTGGCATACCTCATAAAAGGGAAGGGTCAGGAAATAGATTTCAGAAAGTCCAGGGACTTGAATTGCGCGCCGGTCTGGCAGATGGCGTAGGCTTCTGCCACGGTTCCTAAGGATTTCTCACTGTCCGGTGTCAGCCGGAAGGAGAAAAGCTTTTCGTCCGGTGCTTCGCAAATATAACGCATAGCTTGGCGGACCGGATCTGGCAAAGGGAGCCGAAGACGGTCCGGCGGCATCCGTCCGATACAGTCCTCGCAGTACAGGACTCCGTCGATGGGGAAAAATACAGAGGCTTCTTCCGATCCACAGGCCGAACAGCCGGAAAGATCCGGCGCAAACCCCGACAGAGTCAGCAATCGCAGCTCGTAAACCGATTTTAAAAAGGCGGGGGAGCGTTTTTCCTGCTCCAGCAGCCAAAGAGTGTTGAGCAGAAGCCTCAGACAGGCGGAACCGTTGTCCTTGTCCGGAAGGATAAACCGGGTCAACTCACAGAAATAGCTGGCCAGCGACAGCTTCTGCAGGTCCAGGCGCAGATTGTAGAAATTCCGGTCCAGGTCCGCAGAATTGACTATGTAGCCGCTTTTGCCCTCAAACAGGCAAAAGTCGCTGTATGCGAGTAATTCGGCAGCGGCGGCAATTTTCGCTTTTTTGCCGCCGACGCCGCGGGCGATTGCTTCAATCAGCCCCATATCGGTGGTGAGAAGGATCAGTTTCCGGTCCTGGTCCCGCATCGGGATCTGACCCAGAACGATCCCACGGGTCTTGACGGTCAAGGATGGTTCCTCCTCCTGCTTCCAGTGCTTTATACATCAAATAGTCGGCAATCGTGCCAGTTTGCTCGAAATGCCGCCAGGCGTTTTGAGGGGTCGGTCTTTCCATAGCTTTGTCCTCCGCCGAAAATATTCGGGATGCTTCCCACAAATAGGTTGCCCGGCGGAATCCGTTCTAATGATGGAAAATCTTGCGGCGGATGGAACGTTTATCCTATGCTTTCTGCAAAATGAACCAGATCCAGCAAATTTTTTGCAACAAATTCGCCTTGGTTTTCACCGGTCCGGTCCAGCCAGAAAGAGGTAAACCCCTGTTTGCGGGCTCCGTCCGCTTCCACTTGGGTGTCGTCGATATAAAGGCTTTCGCCGGCTGATACGTTCTGTGCGGTCAGCGCAGCCTTTCCCAATCCGGGCTGTTGTAGGTCAGGGTGCCGTCCCGGTCAAAGAAGACTGCCCGGTATTTCATGATCACTCCTCATAGCGCAGGCCCACCTGTCTAATGGCGTTTTCACTGTTGCGCCAGTCATCCCGGACCTTGACCCAGCATTTGAGATTGACGCGGGTCTCCAGAAAGGCTTCCAGGTCTGCCCGGGCTTCGGAGGCAATTTTTTTGAGCATAGCGCCGCCTTTGCCGATGATCATGCCCTTATGGCTCTCCTTTTCGCAATAGATGGTAGCTTCCACGTCGAGAATTTCGCCATTTTCTCGCTCCCGCATTTTCTCGATGTCTACCGCTGTGCCATGGGGGATCTCATCCCGCATATTCCGCAGGATTTTTTCCCGAATGATTTCAGCGGCGATGGTCCGCTCTGGCTGGTCAGTCAGGGTGTCGTCAGGAAAAAAGTGGGGGCCTTCTTCCGTGTTCTGCCGCAGCTCGTCCATCAAATCGGAAATTCCCTTGGATTCTGTGACACTGATGGGCAGAACGGCAGCGAAATCGTATAGGGCGCTGACTTCGGCAATCCGGGCCAGGAGCTTTTCCTCGTCCACCAGATCGATTTTGTTGATGACCAGTAAAACCGGCAGGGAAAGGGCACGGAATTGTTCGAGCAGCGCCAGCTCCTCCTCGTTGAGACTGCCCATGGGCTCCACGACAAAAAGCGCCAGATCCACGTCGGAGACGCTGGTGGTGACCACCTTGTTCATGTGGGCGCTCAGCTTGGTTTTCGCCTTGTGGATGCCGGGAGTGTCCAGAAAGACCCACTGGTATTCGTCTTGGGTCAGCACGCCGGTGATCCGGGTACGGGTAGTTTGGGGTTTAGAGGAAACGATGGCGATCTTCTCTCCCAAAAGTGCGTTGAGCAGGGAGGATTTCCCCACGTTTGCCTTGCCCACGATGGCAATGAATGCGGACTTTGTATTCATAGGTTCTCCTTTAATTCGAAATCATTCCGGAGCGATTTCCGGGTCAGCAGAAGCTGGATTTTCCCGACAGGTGAGTCAATGGCGAGGGAGGACAGTCTACGCAAACTGCACGGTCAGTGGAGGCGATTTTCCAACTCCATTGGCCCAAAGCCGCCACCAATGTTTTCATGCGCTTCTCACTTTCGGAACAACCGGTTCCCCTGGAAGGCAAACAGTATGCCGCCTGCCAGCAGTACCAAAAACAATGCGAACAGCCACGGCGTCGTGACAATAGCCAGCAGCGTCTCAGTCAGCCGCGGGAAGTGGAGGAACAGACAGACGCCCACCACTCCGGCCGTAAAGGCCGCTGTCAGCACAGCGCCGGCCGCCACGTCCTTGGCAATCCGTGCCAGATCGTGATAGGCGGGGCTTTCCAGGTTCACCATAGCCTCAATGGAGGTGTTCACCGCCTCGCAGACAATGACGAATCCCATGGCCAGAAACAGGACCGCATATTCTACCGCGTTCAATCCGTAGACAAGGGAAAAAGCGGTGACGATGACCGCCGCCGCCAAGTGGATGCGCATGTTCCGCTCACTTTTTACGCAGAAGCGGACGCCGCGAAAAGCATAGAGGAAGCTTTTGAGCAGCGCCCGTCTCTCCTGATCGATCTTATTCATTTTCCATGACATAGCTGGCGCCCCGGGGGATCCCCAGCATGGTCAGAACGGTTTCTTCCTTCTCCCGCATCCGCACGGCGGCGAGCCCACCTTCTTCGTGGTCATATCCCAGCAGATGGAACATGGAATGGACGGTCAAGAATCCGACCTCCCGTTGGAGGGAGTGACCAAAGGTCTCCGCCTGCTCCATGGCCTTGGGCATGGAGATGACGATGTCGCCCAGCAACAGCGCGCCGGTGGTTTCGTTGCGATCATACTGGCCGTTTTCTCCCAGAGGGAAGCTCAGCACGTCGGTTACGGCGTCCTTGTTCCGATGCTTGGCGTTCAGCGCCTGGATCTCTTCGTTGTTGACAAAAGAAACGGAAATCTCCGCGTCTTCCGTGAAATTTTCTTCCCGGAGAGCTGCGTTGCAGCAGCGCCGGACCAGCAGGCGGATACCCGTTGGAATCTTCACATCGTTTTGTCGGTTGGAAATGACCACTTTTACCTTATTCATAGTGCTTCGATTTGCCCTCCTCATAATAACGGTCGTAAGCCTTGATGATGTCCTGTACCAATTTATGACGGACAACGTCCTTGTCCGTAAATTTGACAATGCCGATATCCTCCACGTTCCGCAGCACTCGCATCGCCTCAACCAGGCCGGACTTTTTGTTGTCGGGCAGGTCAATCTGGGTGATGTCACCGGTGATGATGATTTTGGAGCCGAATCCCAGCCGCGTCAGGAACATTTTCATCTGCTCCCGGGTCGTGTTTTGTGCCTCGTCCAGGATGATGAAGGATTCGTCCAGCGTCCGCCCGCGCATATAGGCAAGAGGCGCCACCTCAATGCTGCCCCGCTCCTGATACTTCAAAAAGCCCTCCGCGCCGAGAAAATCAAACAGCGCATCATACAGGGGACGGAGGTAAGGGTCCACCTTGTTCTGCAGGTCTCCGGGGAGAAAGCCCAGCTTTTCCCCAGCTTCCACCGCCGGACGGGTGAGGATAATACGGGACACGCTGCCGGAACGGAAAGCGTTGACCGCCATAGCCACCGCCAGATAAGTCTTTCCGGTTCCCGCCGGTCCGATGCCCAGGGTAATGGTGTTTTCTTCAATGGTTTTGATATACCGTTTCTGTCCCACGGTTTTGGGATGAACCGGCTTGCCTTTCTGCGTAATGCAGATGGCACTGCCGCTCAAGGTCTGCATCTCCTTCTCATTGCCCTCATTTGTTAGGGAAATTGCATAGCGGACGTTCAGTTCATCAATGTCCTTTCCCTGGGCGATCAGAGGGAGAAGCGCGCCCACCGCTTTGGCACAGAGGGCAACGCGGCTTTCCTCTCCTATGATTTTCAGGTCGCAGCCGCGGAGAACGATTTCAGTGTCGTACTCTTTTTTTAATATTTCCAGATTGCGATCATAGCTTCCGCAGAGGGCAATACCCTCCGCAGTGCTGTTTAGTGTAATGTTTTGTTCTGCCAATGTTTACGACCACGCCTTTCCAGCGGGAGCGGAGCACGCATCCGCCGCCCATTTCTTATCTGAAATTACTAGTATTATACCATAAAAAAAGCTGTTTGTATCTATGTGATTTTTACAAAATTTTTGGATTTTCTTTGGGCTTAGATCGTGTTTTTGTCAGCATTTGGATGGAATAAAAAGAATACGTGAACAAACCTTTGTAAAAGTGTAACGAATACATGAAAAACGCCGCCGGCGTCAGCCGGCGGCGTTTGAGGAAGCCGATTCAGTTCTTCAGGTTTCGCGTCATAATTTGGGCGATGCGGTTGGCCTGCTCTTCCATCAGAGGCAGGTCCTGTCCTTCGATCATAATCCGGATCATGGCTTCGGTGCCGGAGGGGCGGATCAGCACTCGGCCGGTGTCCTCAAAAAGGCGCTCTACTTGGTGGATCGTCTCCATGATCTCAGCGTCGTCAATGTAATCATACTTTCGTTCATTCTCGATGGGGACGTTGACCGTGACTTGGGGAAGGACCGTCATGATCTGGGCCAGTTCCGACAGCTTCTTGCCGGTATGCCGCATGACGGACAGAAGCTGAAGGGCGGTAATTAAGCCGTCGCCGGTGGTGTTATGCTCCAGGAAGATTACGTGGCCGGACTGCTCGCCGCCAAGGGAGTAACCGTCCGCCAGCATCCGCTCCAGAACATACCGGTCACCGACTTTGGTTTTGGGAATGGTGATTCCTTCCCGGCTACCCATCTGGAAAAGGCCGAGGTTGCTCATGATGGTTGCAACAATAGCATTGTTCCTGAGCTTGCCCTGGCTTTTGAGGTAACAGCCGCAGATGGCCATGATCTGGTCCCCGTTGACCAGATTCCCCAGTTCGTCGACTGCCAGCAGCCGGTCTGCGTCCCCGTCAAAGGCCAGGCCGACATCCGCCCCGGTATCCAGCACCAGCTGCCGGACCGCTTCCATATGGGTGGAGCCGCATTGATCGTTGATGTTCAGGCCGTTGGGCTGATCGTTGATCACCGACAGCTCCACCCCCAGCTTTTTGAGCGCAGCAGGAGCCGTCCGGGAGGAGGCACCGTTGGCACAGTCCACCGCCGCCCGAATGCCGTCCAACCGGGTATCGATGGTGGTGAGAATGTAGCTGACGTAATCTTCTACCGCCGTATCGATACGGGAGACCGTCCCCAACCCGGCGCCGCTTGGCAGATCGATGGTATGGAGGGTGCCGCGGACGATCGCCTCAATCCGGTCCTCCAGCGCGTCATCCAGCTTATAACCGTCTTTGTTGAACAGCTTGATGCCGTTGTATTCCATAGGGTTGTGCGAGGCGGAAATCATGGCAGAAGCGTCTGCATGGTATTCCCGCGTCAGGTAGGCGAGGGCAGGGGTGGGGATTACGCCCACCGGAATGGCGATCGCTCCGATGGAACAGAAGCCCGCGGTCAGCGCCGCTTCAATCATATCGCCGGAGATACGGGTGTCCCGGCCAATCAAAATACGGGGTTTGCCAGAACAGCCCTCCGTCAGGACCATTGCCGCAGCGCGGCCGATGTCGAAACAGGTTTGAGCGGTCAGTTCTGTTCCCGCGACGCCGCGGACGCCGTCGGTTCCAAATAAACGAGCCATAAAAATCGTCCTTTCCAGTATGTGGTTAAAGGAGGGCGGCCAATGCCCGGCTTGCTCCTTTTAGCATAATCAACCTTGTCTAGTTTAGCACATAATGGAAAGAAAATCAAATATTTTTTGACGAACAAAGTGAATTTTTTAAAGACTTTTTTGTAAAATCCACTTGACAAATAGAAAACCTTCGATAAATACAAAAGCCGGCAGCGCATTGCTTGCGCTGCCGGCTGCATTTTTACAGCATCCGTTCCTTGATGTATCGGATGGTATAGTCGATGCCTTTTTCGCCGAGCTCTCCCTCCCAGACACCGGAATGGGGTTCAATGCTCAGATTGCCGTCATACCCGACCGCATAGAGCATTCCCATCAGGGCGTTCCAGTTGATCATATCCAGGCCGGCAGGCGGGTCGTCAACGTGGTCGCCGCCGATCCGCAGGGTTCCCTTGATGTGAACATGGTAAAAACGGCTGCCCCACTTTTTGATCTCCTCCAGATAGTCGTTTTCCGACTCATTGATGCAATGGGAGGCGTCATATTTGATGCCCAGCTCCGGCAGATGGCCATGGATCAGCGTCCAGGCCGGATCGCAGCAGACAAAATTGTTCCAGCGGCAATTGTAGACAGCGATTTTGACGCCGATCTCTTTGCCGAGAGCTAGCAGCTCTTCAAAATAGCGGATCGCCAGGCCACAGTTATCGTAATAGGACAGCCCTTCCACTTCATTGCAGCCGCAGATAAAGACCGGGCAGCCCACCTTAGCGGCAGTGCGGATCAGAGCTTTGTCTGCTTCCAGTTCTTCTTTTACCGGCCCTTCCGCCGTCACGCGGGTGGTGCCCCAGCGTCCGATGGAGCCGACGGTAACACCGGTTCGGGCGGCATTGGCGTTGATTTCATCCGCAGAGTCCACAAACGCCTGCCAGTCGGCGCCTACATTGATGCAGTATTCCAGAAAGGAAAGCCCTCGGGCTTTTGCGCCGTCGTAGTCCACAGGGTTGAATTTGCCATAGCTGGCCATGATGCCGAGTTTCATGATGCATTCTCCTTTGAAAAAGGGGCGGGCAATCGGCCCGCCCCTTGCTTCTGCAAAATAAATTAGTCGAGATACACCGGCTTGCCGGTTTTGGCAGATTCGTAAATCGCCTCCAGAATCTGGGTGACGACGAAGGCCTGCTCCGGCTTTACGCAAAGCTCGGTACCCTTCGTGATGGCGTTGTAGTAGATGATCTGCTCGATTTCCGCCGGGTCTTCCGACGCACCGTCGTAGAAGGCAACGCCGCCCGCGTGCAGGTCGGGGGTCTCCACAAACTGGCGGCCGTGCTTGACGCCGTTGATGCGGGCGCCGCCGGGACGTCCTTCCGCGTTCTTCATGTCGGCTCCGCCCAGAACGCCGCAGAGGGAGGTGGCCGCTTCTTCCACATCCAGGGTATTCAGCGCCCAGGAGGATTCCAAAACGATGGTCGCGCCGTTTTCCATGGTAATAAAGCCAAAAGCGGAGTCCTCAACGGTGTACTCCTTGGGATCCCAATCGCCCCAGGCGTTGGCAGTGTTGGTTTGATCACCCAGCTTTTTGTAAACGCTGCCCACAACCATTTTGGGTTTGTAGTTGTCCATCATCCAGAGGGTCAGGTCCAGCGCATGGGTGCCGATGTCGATGAGGGGGCCGCCGCCCTGCTCGTATTCGTTGAGGAACACGCCCCAGGTGGGAACCGCGCGGCGGCGGATAGCGTGGGCTTTTGCGTAGTAGATTTCGCCGAGGACGCCATCTTCGCAGGTCGCTTTCAGGTAGCGGCATTCCGGACGCTGGCGGTTCTGGTAGCCGATGGTGAGAATTTTGCCTGTTTCCTTGGCGGCATCCAGCATCTTTTTGGCTTCTGCGCTGTTGATGGCCATGGGCTTTTCGCAGATGACGTTTTTGCCGGCGTGGAGAGCATCGACGGTGATGAAGCTGTGAGAACGGTTGGGGGTACAGACGTGGATGGACTCAATGGTCTCATCCTTCAGCAGTTCCTTGTAATCAGTGTAGACCTTCGCATCGGGAGTGCCGTACTCTTTGGCCGCTTTCACGGCCTTTTCTTCGATGAGGTCACAAAAGGCGACGATCTCCAGTACGCCCCGCTCCGCCAGTTTTTTGATGGAGGGCAGGTGTTTGCCGTTGGCGATGCCGCCGCAGCCGATAATGCCGACTCTTACTTTTTTCTCCATAAAAATCTTCCTTTCGTCATGGGATTCTGCGGTCTTTTACAGAATCCCGGTATTCCAGCCTGTGGGGGAGCAGAATCTGCTCGTCTTTGCAGGCAAGGTCCTGAATTTTATTCATCAAAAGCGCAAAGGCCTTATGACCGATATCAAACTGGGGCTGAGAAACTGTTGTAATAGAAGGAAGGTAGTATTCTGAAATCTGGTTGTTGTCGAAGCCCATCACCGAAATGTCTTCGCAGACCCGAATGCCGCTGCGCATCAGTTCTGAAGTGACGCCGATAGCGGCGGAGTCCGAAGTGGCGAACACTGCGTCCGGCAGCGGGTCCATGGTCAGAATCCGCGTTGCGGCCCGACGACCAGCGTTAAAGGTAAATCCCTCGTTGAGAACCAGTTCCGGACAGAAGGGGATACCGGCATCCGATAAGGCGTCCCGGTACCCTTTTTCCCGAAGCTGGGAGGAATAGTAAAGCTCTCCGGCGCAGATGAAAGCAATCCGCCGGTGGCCCATTTCAATCAAAAACTGAGTAGCATCCCGGGCGGCCTGATAATTATCGATGGAAACAGAAGAGATTTTTGCGTTCTGCACCAGCTCACAGGCCGTGACCGCCGGGTATCCCTCCGCAAATTTCGATAAGCGCTCCGCGTTCATTGTGGTATGAAGAAAAATCGTCCCATCTACCAGTTTTCGCTTAGCCATGTCGATGAATTCTTTTTCAACGGCGGTATCCGAGTTGGTAATGGCGATCATCGGATGATATCCTTCCGCCAGAGCAGCGGTCTGGATGCCCTTTACTACACGGGAATAGAACTGATTCGAGATGGTAGGGACCATGACCAGGATTTTCATCGTTTCCAAGCGGCGAAGTGTTCGCCCCAGAAAATTGGGATGATAGTCCAGCTCTTTTATTGCTTTTTTTACCGCCTGCGCCGTTTCCCCCCGGACGTTGCCATAATCATTGAGGACACGGGAAACCGTGGCAACCGAAACCCCAGCTAGTTTGGCGACGTCTTTTATGGTAGCCATGGAATCCATCCTTTCCAAAATTTAAAAATATTGCGCAAAAATTGTAATCGTTTACAATTATCATAATCCATTTGTGCATGAAAGTCAAGAGCCGGTAAGAAACCTTTTTCACTGAATTTTTACTTTTCTTTTTGTAAGAAAAGACGAGATTTTCTGTATGGAAAGGAAGTTTTAAAATCTGTAAAAATCCCGAAGATTTTGTACTTTTTTTAAAAATAATAGTTGCATTTCCGGACATCTTGTGATATTATAAAAATATGTGGCCGTCAGGCTGCTCCAATGCTATTTCTCTGCGCGATGCGATTACGGGTTCCATTGAAAAAGGTTGGAGTTTTTGAGGAATTTTGTGAAATCTCTTGCTTTTTTTGACGGGATATGGTATGATATTGCTTCGAGAGATTTGTTTGAAAGAGGTGAACGAGCAATGAAGGAAGGAATTCATCCGAAATACGAGTCTGCCGTTATCAAGTGTGCCTGTGGCAACGTGATTGAGACCCGTTCTACGAAGGGCAGCATCAACGTTGAGGTTTGTTCCAAATGCCACCCGTATTTCACCGGGAAGCAGAAACTGGTGGATACCGGCGGACGGGTCGATCGGTTCAAAAAGCGTTTTGGCCTGGATAAATAAGTTCAGCCCGAACCCTCTGGGGCGGTGCCAAAGGTGCGGTATTAGCCGTTCCTTGCGCACCGCCTTTTTGTCGTTGACAGCTGGAAAGGGGAGAGTTGTATGACGGAATACTTGACGATTGCCGGTGAGTCGGAGGAAGAATTTGTGGAACGGAAATCCCGGTTTATCGGCTGTTGCCGCCATGTGGAGACGGAAGCGGAGGCTTTGGCTTTCCTGGATGAACGGCGAAAGGAGCATTGGGACGCAACTCATAACGTTTTTGCCTATGTTCTCCGGGCAGGGCAGCAAAAGCGCTGCTCTGACGACGGAGAGCCTCAGGGGACTGCCGGCGTACCGGTACTGGACGTTCTGCAGAAGGCGGGCGTCACCGACATCTGCATGGTGGTCACCCGCTATTTCGGGGGGATCCTTCTGGGAGCCGGGGGACTGGTACGCGCATACACCCATGGGGCAGCCATAGCCCTGGAGGCGGCGGAGAAGCTCCACATGACGCCCTGCCGCCTGCTGCGGCTGCGGATGGACTACAGCCTTTACGGAAAGGTGACGTACATCCTGCCCAAATACAACATCCGGACAGAAAAGTCGGATTTCACAGAAAACGTGACGTTGACGCTTTTGATCAAGGCGTCACGGGCGGAGGCATTTGAAGCGGAACTCACCGAGTTGACTAACGGGGCAGTGACCGCCGTAACGCTTGACGAATACTGTGCGGATATGTTGTAGGTCGGATTTTTGAAAAAGAGGATTTTTTCATCTTTTCCGGTATATTTTATTAGAGAGTTTTGCGGAAAGGCGGGGATTTAATGGACAGCAAGGAATATCAGAACTGTTGGGAGAAGCAGTATTTGTCTCCCTATGCGTCACTTTCTGCCGAAAGCCGCGGCAGAGTCGTTCCAGAAGAGCCATGCCCCCTCCGTACCGACTATCAGCGGGACCGCGATCGGATCCTGCACTGCAACGCTTTCCGCCGGTTAAAACACAAGACCCAGGTTTTCCTGGCACCCCAGGGGGATCATTACCGTACCCGGCTGACCCACACCCTGGAGGTCTCCCAGATCGCCCGGACCATCGCCCGGGCTCTGCGGCTCAACGAGGACCTGACGGAGGCCATCGCCATGGGCCATGATCTGGGGCATACCCCCTTCGGCCATGCGGGGGAGCGGGCCCTGGACGCCGTATGCCCCTTCCGCTTCCGTCACTATCTCCAGAGCGTACGGGTGGTGGACAAGCTGGAGCGGAACGGGAAAGGACTCAACCTGACTTTTGAGGTAAAAAATGGGATCGCCTGCCACTCCCGCGGGAGCGGGGAGGACGTCCGTGCCGCCACCTTAGAGGGTCGGGTGGTGCGGGTCGCCGACAAGATCGCCTATGTGAACCACGACATTGAGGATGCCATCCGCGCCGAGGTGCTCAGCGAGACAGATCTGCCGTGGGAGGCAGTCTATGTTCTGGGTCGGGGAAAATCCGCCCGGCTGACCACGGTGATCACCTCCATCGTGGAGAACAGCGGAAACGACATCCGCATGGATCCCAAGATCCGGGACGCGCAGCTTCTGCTGGAGCAGTTTATGTTTGAAAGCGTTT
Source organism: uncultured bacterium (assembly GCA_905214265.1). GTDB lineage: Bacteria > Bacillota > Clostridia > Oscillospirales > Ruminococcaceae > Merdivicinus. The sequence continues at coordinate 759 of CAJMLQ010000087.1, read as the reverse complement.
ATACAAATCCGGTAGCCAAGGGCCAGGAGGCGAAGGCGGAGGCGCTGATACAGCGTTTATATGAGTATTATCGCACGGACCCGGACCGGCTGCCGGAATTTTATCGGGGGATGCTGGAAGAGAATCCCCGGGAGCGGGTGATCTGCGATTACATCGCGGGGATGACCGATCAGTATGCGGTGGGGCTTTACGAGGAGCTGTTTGTACCCCGCTTTTGGACTAAAGAATAACCGGGCCGGACGGAAAGGAGAGAGAGGATGCCCATTCCAAAGAGCTTTATCGAAACTCTGCGCATGAGCTGCGACATTGAGAGCATCGTTTCCTCCTATGTGAAGCTGAAGCGATCCGGGCGCAACCAGACGGGACTGTGTCCGTTCCATTCGGAAAAAACGCCGTCCATGGTGGTCTACAGCGATACCCAGTCCTTCTACTGCTTCGGCTGCGGAGCCGGCGGAGACGTGATTTCTTTCATCATGCGTATCGAAAACCTGGGGTACGTAGAGGCAATCAAATTCCTGGCCCAGCGGGTCGGGCTGGAGGTCCCCGACGACGGAGTGGAGGACCGTGCCTCCAAGCTGAAGCCCGTTATCTTGGAGATGAACCGGCTGGCCGCCCATTTTTACCACAGTATCCTGAAATCTTCGGCAGGGAAGCCGGGGCAGGATTATTTTTCCGCCCGGCAGCTGACGCCGCAGACCATCGTCAAGTATGGGCTGGGGTATGCGCCGGACAGCTGGAACGCCCTGCGGGACCATCTTC
>CAJMLQ010000086.1 GCA_905214265.1 uncultured bacterium | reverse complement strand
CCACAATTGACAGTGTTTTATTTCACTGTCTCTCATAGAGGGAGCATATCACTTTGAAACCGGCGTCCTTTTCTTTTTTAATCCAGCTGGTAAAGCGCTACACCGCAGTGAGTGTAGTCCCCGGGATAGCGGTAATAGGTCACTGCTATGATCGTACCGTCTTCGTTTAATGCATAGGAAAGGCTCCGTTCGGGCGCAGGCAGATCCCGAATCAGGGCGCTGTTGACCTTTTCCCCGGTGGCGGCGTCAAATACGGCGAAGGAGCGGATGCTTTCCTCCTGATCCTCCTCCGTCAGCGCCAAAACGTAGTCCCCGCCGGTACTCAGGACGGCCCAGGTGCAGCCGAGGATGCTCCCTGTGGAAATTTCCGTCAGAGCTTTATCCCCGTTGTCGTATACATACAGACAATCGTTTTCCGGTTCAGAAAAAACGTAGTCCCGCAGGAACAGGATACGATCCCCTTCGATGCACTGGGGGATTACCGTGCCGGAAATGCCGGTATTGACTGCTTCGCCGGTGTCCAGGTCCACGCAGTAGCTGCTGGGGAGATACTCGTAGGTGTTGCCACTGATGCCGGCGATTCCGTTTTTGGCCAGAATTACCCAGAAGGAGTCCACCCCTTCCATCTCGGCGGCGTCCAGAAGCACCTGGTCCCCGCTGCCGTCCGCATTACGGACGCCGGCCTTGGTCAGATCCTCGGTTATGTAAGCAATCCGGCCGTCCTCCAGGGGGACAAGACGGTCGTAGGAGTTGGGCAGAGCAATTCCGGTGCTTCCCGTCTCATCGGGAAGGGATTCCCAAGTTTCCAGGGAGAAAAATCCCGTGCCTGTTTCCTCGCCTTTGCTGAACTCAACGGCCAAAGTCTGGGGATCCGTAAACCGAAGGGCGTAGGGCACTTCTCCACCACTTAGAAATCCATCAGTGATATCGGTCAGCTCCCGAAGAGGGAGATTGGCCTCCAGTGCCGTTTCACTGCTCTCTTCGGGTTTTTCGGAGGACTCCTCCGGCAACAGAGAGAGCTCGCTGCTTTCCGGTACGGAGGACTCCGGAAGGCTCTCCGCCTGAGAGGTTTCACTGGAGGAGGAACCGGCTGGCTCCTTTCCGCATCCGCCAAGGGCCGCCAGCAGCAAAGACGCTGCAAAAAAAACGGCGATTCGTTTCTTCATTGCGATCTCCTTTCCCATTATCAAGAGAGTTTTCCTTATCCTACCATATTTTTCCGCACAAATCAATAGCGCCCGCAAAATTCAACACGACTCCCCGCCGGATGGTTCTGGAGCCGGTACGCCCGAGGAGACAGGCCGGTCTTGGCCTTAAAGACCTTGCAGAAATAAGCCGCGTCCTCGAAGCCGGACAGCTCCGCCACCTCCCGGATGGTAAAATTCTGGCTGGCCAGATACTGCTTGGCCCGCAGCAGCTTGGAATGCAGCTTGTATTCCACCGGAGACATCCCCGCGTACTGCTTGAACAGGCGGCGGAAGTAGATTTCGCTGACGTTGCAAAGCGCGGCAATCTCTTTCACGCTCAGATCCTGGTCTTTATCTTCTTCCAAATAAAGGATGCCCTTTTCGATCACATGGAACTGCTGGGAATTAATATTTTTCCGCCGGTAGCAGTAGCCGATCTCCGACAAAATCCCGTAAAAGACCGAGTGGAGCTTCGCCGGGGACTGGACCGAGAGCAGGCAGTGCTCGGAAATATCGGAAAACAGCATCTGGTAGTGGCGGGGATTGGGAACATGGAGCACCTCCACATCCGAAGACGTAAAAAAGAGCGGCTCCTGGTGGCTGTCCCAGATCAGAAAGTTAATCCCGTCGTTATAGCTTGGCTGCGACCGGTCCGCCGGTTCGAAGGACACGCTGTACTGGGAACCCTGGGGCGTATAGACGATGGTCTCGCTCTCCGCCCGGATCACCCGCCCGTCGCTTAGGGTGTAGGTCCCAATACAGTTATGAAGGTAGAGAAACATGTTGTATTTTTTCGGTTCCCCAATGCAGGAAAAGATCCCCCTCTCCCGAGGATTCTGCTTCAGGCCGTTGATGACCTGCAAATAGTATTCCGACTGATAGAGCTCAGACAGGCTGCGGAGCTGCTTCACCACATCGCCTCCTTGCCAAAATTATAACCGGTTTTCCGGCTGCTGTCAAGAAAATTGGTACAGTTTTGTATCGAAAAGTATAATTTTAGTATCGAAAGCTCTATTGCAAATGAAAAAATTCAATGCTATAATATCTTCAGCATTCGATGACAAATAATCATAAAAACAATCTATTATTTCATTTATTTATATGATAAATCTACAACTTTTCCTCAAAAAATTGAAATTTCCATTATTTTATTTTTTGTAATTCAAGAAAGGGAAGGTATCGAAAAATTAGATTTCAAATTCAGCAGGAAACCTGCAGAAAAGAGGAGACATCATGAAAAAAATTCGGATCGGTTTTATTGGCTTCGGCGGGATCGCACGGGGAGTCCATCTTCCCGGTTATCTTGCCTGTAAGGAGGATGCGGAGATCACAGCGGTCTGCGACATCGACCCGGCCGCGCGGCTGCGCGCGAAAGAACAGCTGGGCCTGTCGGATGAACAGCTCTTTGAGGACTACCACGATCTTCTGGCCAGCGGCATGGTAGACGCGGTGGACATCTGCACCCCTAACTACCTCCACTGCCCCATCGCAGAGGCCGCCATCAAGGCCGGCCTTCCCTTCAGCGTGGAAAAACCTCTGGGCATGAACTACGCCGAGACCAAGGCCCTCCTCAGCGACGCGGAGGAAAAGGGCCTGCCCGCCTTCATCTGCTTCTCCTGGCGATACCGGCTGTACACCCGGTATCTCAAGGCCCTGATCGACCGCGGTGTGGTGGGAAAACTCTACCACATTTACATCCGCTGCATCAAGGAAAGCGGCCTGTGGGAAGACCGGCCGCTGGAGTGGCGCTTTGAGAAGGAAAAAAGCGGCAGCGGCGTTTTGGGCGATCTGGGCTCCCACATGATCGACATCACCCGGTTCTGGGGCGAAGAATTCGCAGAGGTTTTCGCAGATTTCGGCATTCTGATTCCTCAGCGCCCCAAAATCGGCAGCAGCGAAATGTCCCTCGTCACCACCGACGACTGGTGCAACCTGGTGGGACGGACCCAAAGCGGCGTCAACGTCACCATCAACCTATCCCGGTGCGCCACCACTATACAGGACCTGATCGAGTTCGAACTGTTCGGCGAGAACGGACGGCTGAAATACACCTACCGGGACGGAAAGCAGGACATCGAAATCTGCAGCGGAAAAACCGATTGGGAGGCCGGCGGCACCCATCACCTCACTCCGCCCGCGAACTACGACGCCATCCAGTCCCGCTCTTTCCTGAACCTCCTGCAGGGCAAAAAGGACGATTATACCGCGGAACTGATCCAGGGCGTGGAGTGCCAGAAGGTCCTGGACGCCGCCCTGCTCTCCACCCAGCTGAAGCGCACCGTAAAAATCTCGGAAATTGAGGAGGGGACAAAATGAACCCCTACCGCGTCTCTCCGGAAGATTTTTTGAAAAACAGCCGGCTTCCCGTCCGGGTCCTCCCCACGGAGGCGGATATGTACGAGGAAATGGCGGAGATCATCGTCTCTGCCATTGTAGAAAATAACGGCCGGGCTGTGGTCATCTGTCCGGTGGGGCCTATCGGCCAGTACCCGGTTTTGGCCCGGAAGATCAATGAGCGCCGAATCAGCCTCCGGGACGTCTGGTTCTTCAACATGGACGAATATCTGGACGGCAGCGACCGCCCCATCCCCTCGTCCGACCCTCTGAGCTTCCATGGGATCATGGATCGGCTCCTTTACTCCCAGATCGACCCAGAGCTGGTCATGCCCCCGGAGCAGCGGCTTTTCCCGGAGCCGGGACAGGAGGCCCAGATCGACCGTCTCCTGGAGAAACTGGGCGGTGCGGACTGCTGCCTGACCGGCGTTGGCATCAACGGCCACATTGCTTTTAATGAGCCGCCCGCCCCGGAAGAGCCTGTCTCCGACGAGGAATTCCTCGGCTGCGGCACCCGCTGCCTGGATATCTCCCGGGAGACCATCGTCAACAACGGCGCCCACAAAATCCACGGCGCACTGGACATTTTCCCCCGCCGCTGCATCACCCTGGGGATGAAGCAGCTGCTGGCGTCCCGGAACCTGAAAATTTACCTCTACTGCGACTGGCAGTGGGGCATTATGCGGAAGATCGCCCTGGAGGAGCCCAACCGGTTCGCTCCGGCGTCTTTCTTACAACTTCACCCCAACAGCGAAATGGTCATCACGGAGGAACTGCTCCGCATGACCCTGGAACGCTGACGAAAGGAGACGATTGCTCATGAAATTCGGCACTTTGGCTCGCGTCCAGGACGCCCGGAACTGTACGGAGGACTTTCGAAAAATACGGGAGATGGGGCTGAATGCCTGTCAACTGGTCTATAAACCCCCAGTCTACACCGAGGAGGACGCCCGGCTGATCCGCCGGGCAGCCGACGAAAACGGCGTGGAAATCTCCGCCCAGTTCTGCGGCTTCCGGGACAGCTTCGTCCTCTGGGACATTTACTACGACTACGCCCTCTGCGGCATCAACAACGAAGCTTTCCGCCAATCCCGGCTGGAGTACCTGTTCCAGGGAGCGCAGTTTGTCCAATGGCTGGGAATCACCGACATGGTCATTCACGCAGGCTTTGCCCCAAACAATCCCTTCTCTCCGGAGTACGCCGCCATGCTCTCCTCGGTGAAGGTGCTGGCCCGCCGCTGCCGCTCCCTGGGCGTCAACCTCCTTTTTGAAACCGGCGGCGAATCCCCTATCACCCTGCTCCGCCTGATCGAAGACGTGGGGGAGGACAACCTTTTCATCAATCTGGATACTGCCAACATCCTCATGTACGGCTATGGCAACCCTGTGGACGCCCTGTACACCTTCGGAAAATACGTCCGGAACCTTCATGCCAAAGATGGGCTTCCGCCCACTAACCCGCGAAAATTGGGACTGGAAGTTCCCATCGGAACCGGATACGTAGATTTCAAAAAGGTCTTTGAAAAGCTCCGTGAGCTGAATTATGACCGATACGTCATTATTGAACGGGAAATTTCCGGTGAGCAACAGAAAAAGGACATCACTGACGCAATCGACTATTTGAAAGGACTGCTCTGCGGCAGCTGATTCAACAGGTTTATCCCATTTGCTCGTATCCTGTCGTTTATTAGTATTACATAACTAAAAGGAGGACCCATATGAAAAAACATTTCTTTTGCGCAATTTCTGTATGTTTGACACTGATGCTCACTCTTTCCGCGTGCGGCACAAGGCCGAATGTTGATTCTTCCGGTACGGAGTCTGTCTCCAATATATCGGACAGCACAGAATCCAAGGAAGTTGTTATGGAAGGGAAAACCTTAAGTTACTGGTACCCGATGTGGCAGTGGGAGGCTGACTATGTTGGCACAGGCGATATGGGCAATCTCTGGATCTATCAGGAGTTGGAAAAAGCCACCGGTGTAAAAATCGAGTGGATTCACCCTCCCATCGCGGACGCTGACGCAATAGCTGCGTACAATGTTTTAATCGCTTCCAAGGATCTTCCCGACATCATTACCCACCCCTATTACTGCTACTATCCGGGCGGTTCAGACAAGGCGATTTCGGACAATGTTTACATCAACCTCAAGCCACTTCTGGAACAGTATGCACCGAATTACTGGTCGTTGATCTCGGAAGATCAGGGCTTAATGAAGGATGTTACCACTGACGCTGGAAACATTTGGTGTTTCTATATGATTGACAACTTTGCACAAAATGCTTACAATGGACCGATTTACCGTAAGGATTTCCTGGATAAAATCGGAAAGGCGATTCCGACTACGGTAGATGAACTTTACGGTGTCCTTACCGCTTTTAAAAATGAGCTTGATCTGGAAAGGCCAATTTCGTTCCCTCAGAATGCACAAAGCTGGATTGCCAGCGCGTATAATGTGGCGCACAGCTTTTATAATGACGGCGGAACCGTAAAATACGGTCCCATCGAAGACGGTTACCGCAAATATGTAACCGAAATGCATAAATGGTATGAGGAAGGTCTTATTCCAAAGGATTTTGTTTCCCCACCAACAGCGGATGTCGTTATGACCGACGGGAGTGCTGGATGCATAGAAGGTGGGTTTAACCAAATTACCACTTGGACCGCTATGGCTAGCGATGTGGATGGCTATGAACTGGCCGCAGGACCTTATGTTTCCCTGAACAAGGGCGAACTGGTCAATAACAAACAGCAAAATTACCGGGCACAGCAAAACTGCACGGCGATTACCACCTCCTGCAAAGAGCCGGAAGTTGCCGTTAAATGGCTGAATGAAAAGTTTACAGAGGAATTCAAAATTAAGGGCAACTATGGTGAAGAAGGCACATACTACACCATGGTAGACGGAAAACCAACTTACACAGATGCCGCAATGCATCCTGAAGACGGCAGCACAATGGGTGTCTTCCTTTACAACATCGCTTTTGGTAAAGGTCCGTACTATCGCATTGTTGATCGCAACTGGTTTACTCATCTGCCGAATGCCATCGAAGCCATGGATATCTGGGAAAATAGTTCCACCGGAGAAGCGCCTCTACCGGAGCCGTACCTGACTATGCCCGCAGCCGAAGGCGAGGAATTCTCTGCAATTATGGCCGATATCAACAACTACGCTGCGGAATCCGTCGTTGCCTTTATTACCGGCGACATGGACCTCAATCAGTGGGACAGCTATGTAGAGCAAATCAACTCCATGAAAATCGACCGCGCTCTTAGCCTGAAACAGGCCTCCTACGATCGTTACTTAAACCGATAAACATCCACGAAAAAGTGGGCCTCCTCATGCTTATCCATATGGGGAGGTCCAACCCATTCTTTATTATGCCCATGGTGGCGGAACGGAGTGCCTTATGCAGCAGAAAACTAGAAATTTACAATTCGCTTTGAAAAGAACCCCCAAAAGCTCTTATGGAGCGATGGTAAAAAAAGATTTTTTTAAACATTGGCAGCTCTATCTGATTTTTCTTCCGGTGCTGATCTATTACATTTTATTTTGCTATGGGCCGATGTATGGAATTTTAGCGGCTTTTCAGCGCTACAATGTTCGAGCGGGAATTGCGGGGAGCACTTGGATTGGTTTACAGAACTTTAGAGATTTTTTCGGTAGTTACTATTTTCTCCGCATTCTGAAGAATACACTGGTTCTGAACATCAGTGACCTGATCTTCGCCTGGCCATGCTCAATTATTTTTGCACTGCTGCTCAACGAAGTGAGGAATGTCCAGTTTAAACGTTCTGTCCAAACCCTCACCTACCTTCCCTATTTCATATCCACCGTAGTAGCCGCAGGCATCATAATTGATTTTACCAATACAAATGGATTAATCAATGATGCTCTCGCTTTTTTCGGCATGGAAAGACAAAGCCTATTGGCTAACAAAGGACTGTTTCCTGTCATTTACGTTTTTTCCAACATCTGGCAGGCAACCGGCTACGGCAGTATTATCTACGTTGCTGCAATCGGGGGAGTAAACACCGAACTATACGAAGCGGCCATGCTGGACGGCGCGGGGCGTCTACGCCAGGCCTGGCATGTAACCCTGCCTGGGATCTCTCCAACGATTATCACACTTTTCATTATGCGCGTGGGAAATATTTTAACGGTCAGCTTTGAAAAAATCCTATTGCTTCAAAACGCAGCAAACCAGGAATCCTCCGAAGTAATTGCGACATTTGTATACAAAAAAGGATTAATTGAATCCGTTTACGGATATTCTACGGCAGTGGGTGTTTTTACCTCTATCATTTCCCTAATCTTCCTCTTTGCCGCTAACACACTGAGCCGCAAGTTTTCCGAAACTTCCCTGTGGTAAAAGGAGAAGGCCATTATGAAACCAAAGGACTCTGTTTTAAGAATAATTTTCATTTTTGTCAATACCGTTTTCCTCGCACTGTTTTCCATTTTATGCGTTGTTCCCTTTATTCATCTTTTTTGGGCCTCCGTCAGCGATCCTTACGAGGTCATGAGGACAGAGGGCCTGATCCTATGGCCAAAAGGGTTTAACATCGAAGGCTATAAACTGGTATTCAAAAAGCCATTGATCTTATCGGGATATAAAAACACGCTATTTGTCACGGCTTTCGGCACATTTATCAGTCTGCTGATGACATGCTTCGGCGCATACGTCTTATCACAGCACAATGTTTATTGGAACAAGCTTTTCATGAAAATGATTACCATCACGATGTTTATCAGCGGTGGATTGATTCCCTTTTACCTGCTCATTGACAACATCGGACTAAACGGAAGCATCTGGGCGTTGATTCTGCCCTATTGTTTGAACACTTGGAACATGATGGTCATGCGTTCTGCGTTCCGGCAAATACCAGGCAGCGTCCAAGAGTCAGCACGTATGGACGGTGCTTCAGAAATCAGGATCCTATTCGCAATTGCAATTCCTCTGACTATCCCCACAATTGCCGTTATGGTTTTGTTCTATGGCTTAGGTTATTGGAACAGTTGGTTTCCTGCGGTGATTTTCCTTCGAGATCGATCAAAATTCCCCTTACAGCTGATAATGAGAGAGATTTTGATTCAGGAAAATGTTTCCCAGCTGGGTACTGCCACGGAGCTACAGGAAGCCGGTGCAGAATATTATTTGCAATTGATGAAATATACCACGATTATACTGGCAACGGTACCGATCATGTGTATCTACCCCTTCTTGCAAAAATACTTTGTAAAAGGTGTAATGGTAGGCTCTTTGAAAGAGTGACATTACTTTTTCTGTTCCATTATACCGTTTCTTATACTGAAAATCCACCTAAATCTAAAGATTTAGGTGGATTTTTGGCAGGCAGAGTTTCTCATTTTTCCGATACCGGCGAAGCGTGCATTTCTACCCAGGCCGGATAATACCCGCATTTCCGGGCAATGGATTGGGAGGCGATATTGCCGGCCTGGGTGGCGTAATACGGAATGACGCCCCGGCGGATGATCTCGGCCGTCAACAGATTCACCAAATAGGAGCCCAGGCCCTCCCGCCGGTTTCCCGGCAGCACGTCGATTCCGATCTGCCAAAACTTCCGGGAATCTGCGCTGGCACCGGCCAGGCCGGTGATCTCCCCTTTTTCATCGCAGCTGGCCACCGCCAGAACATCGGGCCGGAACGAATCCGGACGGTACGTTAAGGCGTTGGGAAAGCTGGGGTTTTCGTAGAGCTGGCGCACAGCAGCCCCTTCGAACCAGCGCACCGGCGCAAGGCCGCTGTCCGCCCGGCGCAGCAAAAATTCCGGAAGGTAAGCCAGATGAACGTCTCCCATTTCCCAGCCGTGAGGCTCCAAAATCCGGTCCAGCTCCCGCATGGTCCCATGTTCGAACCACTCCGGGCCCTTTCGCCGGGCAGCCGCCTCTTCAACGGCCCCTTGTATCAACGGATCGACAGAAAACACAGCTCCTCTGCCAAAACAGGCCACATATAAAAACTCCCGTTCCTGAAAGGGGCGGCGCCCCTCCTGAACCTGAAACGGCATCACGGTGTTGGAAGGCCTTGTAAAATCCCGCGGAGAACAAGCCAGATCCTTCGCGAGCTGCATTCTCGCCATCAGCTGTACTTCCGATTTCGACAGCATAGGAATTCCTTTCCGCGCGGGCAGCCGCCTGCACTATCCCTAATTTTTCAGCCGCAGATATTTGTCTTCAGTATACCATATTTCCCACCGGAAAACAAGCAGAGAAAGGCCGCGGAATGTGTTGACATTCCGCGGCCTCGGTTCCGGCAGCATCCTGCCGGTTCCACATTTTCTTATTTCTCGTCTGCTACGTTGGAAAGGTTGACCAGACGGTCATACTTCTCTGCGGCAGTCTTCTCTGCACTGGCGAACAGCTCTTCCGCACGGGCGGGGTTAGAGCGGGCCAAAGCGTTATAGCGGACCTCATTCATAATGAAGTCCTTGTAAGACATGGTCGGAGCCTTACTGTCCAGATGGAAGGGATTCTTGCCCTGTTCCGCCAGACGGGGATCGTACCGGAACAGATGCCAGTAACCGGCGTCGACCGCCTTCTTCTCCTCATCCTGGGCATGAACCATGCCGCCCTTGATGCCGTGGTTGATGCAGGGGGCGTAGGCGATAATCAGGGACGGGCCGTGGTAGCTCTCCGCCTCGACAAAGGCCTTCAGGCACTGGTTCTTGTCCGCGCCCATGGAGACCTGGGCAGTGTAGACATAGCCGTAGCTCATGGCGATGGCAGCCAGATCTTTCTTCTTCACTTCCTTGCCAGCGGCCGCAAACTGGGCAATAGCGCCGGTAGGAGTAGACTTGGAGGACTGTCCGCCGGTGTTGGAGTACACCTCGGTGTCAAAGACCAGGATGTTGACGTCCTGATGAGAGGCGATGACATGATCCAGACCGCCGAAGCCAATATCATAGGCCCAGCCGTCGCCACCGAAGATCCAAACGGACTTCTTGTTCAGGTAATCCTTCTTGGCGAGAATTTCGCGGCCCTTGGTGCAGGCGTCGCAGGGACAGCCGTCAACGACGGATTCCTTCAGCTCTTTCACAAAAGCCTGGGTAGCAGCTGCGTTCGCCACACTGTTATCCATGGTATCCAGCCAATTCTGGCCGGCAGCCTTCAGATCAGCGTCGCAGTAGTCAATGGCGATCAGCTCTTTTGTCAGGCGAGCCAGGCTCTGACGGATGGTATCCTGCGCCAGGAACATACCGTAGCCGTACTCTGCGTTGTCCTCAAACAGAGAGTTCGCCCAAGCGGGGCCGAAGCCGTACTTGTTCACGGTGTAAGGAGTCGCAGGCGCGGAACCGCCCCAGATGGAGGAGCAGCCGGTGGCGTTGGCAATATACATCCGGTCGCCGTAGAGCTGAGTGACCAGCTTGGCGTAAGGAGTCTCACCGCAGCCCGCGCAGGCGCCGGAGAACTCCAGCAGAGGCTGTTTGAACTGGGATCCCTTGAGGGTGCTGTCTTTGAACTTCTCGGCAACATCGGCCTTCTCAGGCAGATCGAAGAGGTAATCGAAGTTGGCCTGCTCCTCTCTCTGGCTGTCCAGAGACTTCATGACCAGAGCCTTCTCGCCCTTCTTGCCGGGGCAGACGGAGGCGCAGATGCCGCAGCCGGTGCAGTCCAGCACGGAGATGCCAACGGCGAATTTCTTGTCGGCCATGCCGGTCATGGGCAGGCTCTTCAGTCCGGCGGGAGCCTTGGCGGCCTCGTCCTCATTCATCGCGAAAAGACGGACCACAGCGTGCGGACAGACAAAAGAGCAGAAACCGCACTGGATGCAGTTGTCGGGGACCCAGGTGGGAACGTCAACCGCAATGCCGCGCTTCTCGTAGGCAGCGGTACCCTGGGGGAAGGTGCCGTCGGTACGGTCGCCCATAAAGGTGGAAACCGGCAGACGGTCGCCCTTCTGGTCGTTGACGGGGATGACGATGTCGTTGACGAAATCGACCAGATCCTTGCGGGAGCCGGTGGCCTTCTCAGTGGTGTCGGTGTCGGGCGCATTCTTCCAGCTCTCGGGGATCTGGACTTCATGCACACCCTTGGCGCCGGCATCGATGGCGTCATGGTTCATCTTGACGATGGCTTCACCCTTCTTGGAGTAGGAAGCGGTAGCGGCGTCCTTCATATACTTGATGGCGTCTTCCGCGGGAAGGATGTTGGCCAGCTTGAAGAAAGCGGACTGCAGAACTGTATTGATGCGGCCGCCCAGACCGATCTCTTTACCGATCTTGATACCATCGATGGTGTAGAACTTGATGCCATTGTTGGCGATATAGCGTTTCACCTGGCCGGGGAGATGCTGCTCCAGCTCCTCATCGGACCACTGGCAGTTGAGTAGGAACACGCCGCCGGGCTTCACATCCTCAACGATAGGGTACTTGGCAATATAGGCCGGGTTGTGGCAGGCCACAAAGTTCGCCTTGTTGATGAGGTAGGTGGATTTGATCTTGGATTTGCCGAAGCGCAGGTGAGAAATGGTGACGCCGCCGGACTTCTTGGAGTCGTAGGCGAAGTACGCCTGGGCATTCATGTCGGTGTGGTCGCCGATAATCTTGATGGAGTTCTTGTTGGCGCCGACAGTGCCGTCCGATCCAAGTCCCCAGAATTTGCAGCTGATAATGTCGTCAGGGGTGGTGTCGGGGTTCTCACCGATGGGCAGAGACAGATGAGTCACATCGTCCTCAATGCCGATGGTGAAGCGCTTCTTCTCGGTGTTGTTGTAGACCGCGATGATCTGGGCGGGAGTGGTGTCCTTGGAGCCCAGACCGTAACGGCCGCTCAGCACGGGAACCGCGTCGAATTTGCTGCCCTTGAGGGCGGCAACGACGTCCAGCCACAGGGGTTCGCCCAGGGAGCCGGGCTCTTTGGTACGGTCCAGGACGGAGATCTGCTTAACACTGTCCGGGATAGCGGATATCAGGTGCGCAGCAGAGAAAGGCCGGTACAGACGGACCTTGACCAGGCCGTATTTGCCGCCTTTTCCGTTGAGGTAGTCGATGGTCTCTTCGATGGTGTCGCAGACAGAGCCCATGGCCACGATAACATGCTCCGCGTCAGCGGCGCCGTAGTAGTTGAAGAGCTGATAATCGGTGCCCAGCTTCTTGTTGACCTTGCCCATGTACTCCTCGACGATGGTGGGAACCGCGTCGTAGTAGGTGTTGCAGGCTTCGCGAGCCTGGAAGAAGATGTCGGGGTTCTGAGCGGTGCCGCGAAGGACCGGATGGTTGGGGTTCAGGGCGCGGCTGCGGAATGCCTGAACGGCGTCCATGTCCACCATGTCTTTCAGGTCCTCATAGTCCCAAACTTCGATCTTCTGCAGCTCATGAGAAGTGCGGAAACCGTCGAAGAAGTTCAGGAAGGGAACGCGGCCCTTGATGGCGGCGCAGTGGGCGACAGGGGTCAGGTCCATGACCTCCTGGGGGCTGCCTTCGCACAGCATGGCGAAGCCGGTCTGGCGGCAGGCATACACGTCGGAGTGGTCGCCGAAGATGGAGAGGGCATGGCTGGCCAGAGCACGTGCGGAAACATTGATGACAGCGGGCAGCAGCTCGCCAGCCATCTTGTACATATTGGGGATCATCAGCAGCAGGCCCTGAGAAGCCGTGAAGGTAGTGG
>CAJMLQ010000085.1 GCA_905214265.1 uncultured bacterium | reverse complement strand
CTTGGTGCAGGGCAAGCGGCTGAAGGATATTTCCGATCTGCCGCTGGATTTGTCTGTGTAGCTGTATATGGAAGGAATAATAGGCGTCATAAACAAGCAACCGTACAGAAGGACGTGAGGAAAGCTAATGAATTTTTCATACTACGACTTTGGGTATCTTGAAAAGGGTAAAATAGTTGAGGTTCAATTATCCGCAGCTGCAAATGTGCGGCTAATGGACTCGACAAATTATTCCAACTACAAAAATGGTAGAAAACACAGATATTACGGTGGCTATGTCACGAGAAGTCCATACAGAATCACAGTTCCCTCAGCAGGCCACTGGTATCTTACTATTGATTTAGGCGGGTATTCTGGAACAGTTAGACATAATGCCAGAGTTTTGTCTGGTATGTTACCCATTGCAAGAGAACAACTTCCGCTTGTTCAAGAGAAAAACCTATATATCGATACCATCGATGCAAATAAGGAATATGACGTTTTTATTTCTCATGCATCAGAAGATAAAGATAGTGTTGTTCGTCCATTGGCACTCGCTTTGAAAGAAAAGGGGGTCAATGTTTGGTATGACGAGTTTGAACTGAAAATTGGAGATAGTCTGAGAAGGAAAATTGACCAAGGTCTGTCAAAGAGTAAGTTCGGTATAGTCGTTATTTCTCGATCCTTTATAAAAAAAGGATGGACAAACTATGAATTGGACGGTTTGATGACTAAAGCTATTTCTGGACAACAGATATTACTTCCAATTTGGCATGATATTACCAAACAAGAGGTAATTGATTATAGCCCATCGCTGGCAGATAAGGTCGCAAGGAATACGAGTCAAGAAACAGTAGAAGAGATTGCAAGTGAAGTTGCCGAGTTAATACACTCTTCGATTTAGTTTATATAAATCCATATGAAACAGTAGTAGCATCCTGATTCACGACATACAAACCGATTTTTTCAAGGAGGAGAACAATGACATTTTATCCAAAAAGAAAAGTCTTTATTTCCTACTATCACGGTGATCAAACTGCGGTTAATAAATTTGTCCAAGATTTTTCGGATGTATTTATTGCAAAGACTGTTGGAGTAAAGGATGGGGACTTTGACTTTGATAGCACCAACCCTCAATATATTATGAGAAAAATTCGAGAAAACAAGCTGCAGGATTCCACTGTTACTATTGTGCTTGTAGGCTCATGCACACATAGCAGAAGATATGTTGACTGGGAAGTTAAAGCATCCCTTCAGCAAGGTATCACACTACCCAATGGGCTTATTGCAATCAATCTCCCCTATATGGGGAGCGAAGGTGCATTACCTGAACGTGTTTCTGAAAATGTCATGAGAGATTCCAATGGAAACGAAGTGGGCTATGCAAGATACTATGTCTATCCAGATTCCAAGCAGAAACTATATGATTGGATAGAAGATGCTTATGCAGCACGAACGACCAGATCAAATCTTATTAAGAACCCAAATGAGATGATGCATTATAACGCAAAATGTAGGCACCATGGCGTAACACATTAAGGAGAGTGTATGAATAAAGCTGATTCCAGTCTTGGGTTCTTTCGAAAGATACAAAGTGACAAAGTGTGCGTGTTTATTTCGCATAAAAAAGAAGATCAAGATATTGCTATCGAACTCGGTAAATATTTGACTGAACAATTGGACGTTGACATTTATCTTGATCTTTTTGATTCCGAATTAAGAGAAGCAGTATCAGTTGAAAATGACGCTAAGATTGTAGCATCAGTAATAAATGGGCTGAAGTTGAGTCAAGTATTGCTCTGCATTATCACAGATAAGACAAGACTGTCTTGGTGGGTTCCTTACGAAATCGGTATAGCCGATAATGCTGGCGTTAAAATTGCGTCAATAAAGACAAAGAATATTGACGATTTTCCATCTTTTCTGAAAACCAAAACGGTGCTAAATAATCTTACTGAACTCACTGAGTTTATTCTAAAGAACGGCAAGTATGGTTCAGCTTTTTATTCAGATCAACATAGAGACAGCCTTCTGCAAAGAAAAACTGGCAGTCTTAATCAGTATTTTGAGTAGGAATTCTACTGTCCACTAAGATTGGAATGGGTTATATGGATATTATCTCTGTAAAATTTGAAGGATGGCAAAATATCGTTGTATCTTTCAACTGGATAACTATTATCATTCTTTTTCTGCTCATATTATTCATATCATTGGGGATAAAGTGGATACATAAAAAAGCAATCCTTAAGACCGTGACAATTGAAGAGGCAACTATTGGAATAGGCAATAGCAGCGTGACCATTAAGTACGATGGCTGCATAAAAGAAATCGCATACAAAATCTGGATTGAATTGACCACACGAAAAATTGGTCTCAAGTTTGATGAAAAATACGACATTATCAGCGAGGTTTACGATTCGTGGTATGAAGCGTTCAAGGTTATCAGGACGCTTCTTGCAAATATTCCTGCGAATAGAATTAGTGATGCTAAGGGCTTAATCGATATAACCACGAAAGTTCTAAACAACGGTCTAAGACCTCATCTGACTGCGTGGCAAGCAAAGTATAGGGCTTGGTACAACAGCACCTTATCCGACGCAACGGCAACTCCGCAAGAAATACAGAGAACGTATCCTGAATATCAGCTGTTGATTGACGATTTGAAAAAAACCAATGATATTATGATAAAATATGCAGATGAGCTTAAACGATTAATTGACTATGAATAATTAGGTAATCAATCATAGAATCATCATTGCTATTGATAGCATCCCCTGATAGCTTTTTGATAGCAGAAAGTCGGATACCCCGTAGGATTGGGATAATTGGTATCAAATAAAGCCAAATGGAATCAAACGGTCTATACAAAAAAGTTTAGATTGCGTTTCTGCTTGGCGAGTGGGAATGATTGCATCCCGGAAAAAGCCCAGTCATACCAAGGCTTTTTCGCCATGAGTGCCCGCTGTGGCAACAAAATGACAACATTATTTGAATGATTGCGATAACAAAAAGCGCTATCTGATTTGAAGCCAAGTCAGATAGCGCTTTTTTCTATTGTTATTTAATCAGCCTTCAGCCGGTCTTTGAACGCCTCCACCATTGCATCGCTGAGCTGCTGAGACGGTACTTTCACACAGCCGGACACTTCGTCGTATTTCGGGTAGTTATAACGCCACTTGTCGTAGTCCTCCCGGTTGATTTCGCCGTTGCGATGCCTTTCGGCTTGTCGCCTGCAATTCACAGACAGTAAACCCTCTCGGCAGCTTGAGCAATTTTTATAAAGATTATTTCTCTAACCTCTGGAAATGCTTCATTTTGAGACAGCCCCGTTTTTTATTCATTTCGGTTGATCCCAATATCAAGATAGACGCTTACTGGGCTCCTGCCCAATCCTTCCATGCAGCGAGGTACGCAAAGCTGGGCCAGAAACCGTCCCGGCGAAGAAGCATTTGGGAAAGGCGCGCTTTTTCGGCGCAGTCGGGATGCCAGAGCAGGCCGTACAAGGTAATGCCATATTCCAGATCGTCTTCTTCCCTCTCCAGCATTTCCAGCGCCGCTGCAAGCGGCGTTGTACCGCTCCAGACCCGCATGGCCTTTTCGTAAGCAGTATGATGCCCCACCGCCATATCCGGGCGATAGTACTTCAGAAGAGTCGGCGCTTTCTCTGTCCGGACAGCGCTCAGCGTGTGCCAGTAAAGAACCGCAATCCCCATTTCGTCATCGCATAAAGGCATACAGCCCTCAAAAGCTTCCATTGCCTGTTCGTACCGCCCGGCATAATACTGGGCAAGGCCGATCCGATAGAGGCAGTCCAGCTTTTCCGCACCCAAAGTCAGGCATTTTTCGAAGTCAGCGATGGCAGGATCACTTTGCAGCGTCGTCAGGTACCGTCCCGCCCGAAGGCGGAGCAGGGACAGATTTTCCGGCTCCAAATTCAGCCCCTCCGTATAGGCATCAATGGCCTCCCGGTAACGAAGCTGCCTGGAAAGAGCCTTCCCCAATGCACGGAATTTTTCAACGGAGTCTGGCAAGGACTTTGCCTGCCTGATTGCCTGGGAGTCGGGAATTCCGGCGGGAAGATTGAGAATCTGGCTTTCTATCCCGGCGTGCAGCGCATCAAACGGGTATTCCATCACAGCCCCCTTGTATACGGACGATAACAGGCGGAGCAGACGATTTCTCCGTTTTGAAGGTGGGCAAAACTCTCGGCAAATCGTTCTCCGCACACGGAGCAGGTAACGGTCTTGAAGATCCGAGCCTCCTCCGACACCGGCTCTGGGGCTTCCTTCACATCAAACATCTCGTGATAATCCCCATCCATAAGCCACGCCAGCCGTTCGTCCTTGGTTTTCTCCGGTGTCGGGCGCAGAACAAGGCGGAAGGACTTCCCGTCCGAACGGCGGTAAAAGGAGAAGGCGTTTTTCCCCTGTAGATTGAAAATCAAGTTCCCTTTTCCCACGGTACAGGACAGCAGCGCCTGAATGGCATCCACGCCGCAGGCGTCGGTCTCGGCAATGCACACGATCTTCTCGTCCTCGGATGGGCTATCACATCCGAACAGCTCCCACGCATACAGCACTGCCCGAAAGCCGACCGCAAGGCCTCCGCAGCCGTGGCCATGAAACGCCACGCATTTTTGCCACAGAGATTCCAGTTCCTTTTGCATCGTATGACCTCCTATTTTTCCTGAATGGCAGCCTGTCGGTGCTCAAAATACAGGCTGATGAGATAGAATGACAGTGATAGCATCATAATGCACACGCCCGGCGAGAGGAGATACCCATAGGCCTGGCGAAGAAAGGCACCCCGCTTATAGGCAAAGTTGATCATGGTGCCCCAAGTGGGATGATAAAGATCCCCAAAGCCCAAAAAGCTCAGGGTAGACTCCATCATAATGCAGCTGTTGACCCCCAGAAGAAACCGGGAGAGCAATACATCGTACAGATTCGGAAGAATATGGCGGAGAATGATATGCTTCCGACTGTATCCCTGGATCATGCAATTTTCAATAAAAGGCTGGGCATTCAGGTGAATGACCTTTGCCCGGACATTCCGGGCCGTCCCCACCCAGCTGAATGCAGCAATCAGAAGGATCAGGTTCCGGCTGGAGCTTCCCAGAAAAGTCGCCAGCACGATCATGGTCACCAGCTTCGGAAGCAGCACAAAAATATTGATAACGCCATTGGATAGGCCGCCCAAAAAGCCCTTCCCGGCAGCCAGCGTACCGATCACGCTTCCCAGAAGCAATGTCAGAATACTGCTGGATACACCCACCAGCAGCGTCTGCCGGGTCCCGTAGACCAACTCCGTAAAGATGTCATAGCCCAACGCATTGGTGCCAAGTAGGTGTTCCGCAGACGGTATGAGCCATGGGCCAAACATTTCTTTCTGCCCGTGAGCTGTAAACGCCGTTGGAAACAATGCAGCGGTCAGAAAAAGGCTCAAAATCACGATGCCCAGGAGAAGTGGAATATGCTGTTTTCTCAAGCCGGACCACCTCCGAAGCGTACCTTGGGGTCAATAAGAATACAGATCAGGTCCGTCACGACAATGGAGATCGTCATGATCGCCGTTGTGACAAACAGGATGCCCTGCATCAGCGGATAATCCAGCGTATAGACGGCATCGGAGAGCAGACTTCCCATACCGCCGATGGAAAACAGCTTCTCTACAACCAGAGAACCGCCGATACAGGTGCTGACGCTCATGCCTACCATGGTGATAAAGGGTTGGGCAATATTCTTCAGAATATAACCAAATTGAATCTTACTGTCGGACAAGCCTCGTTCCTTGGCATAGAGCACATATTTTTCCTCCGTCACCTGTCGGACGGTGTTCCGCATCAATAGGTACCGGGAAGGTGCAGCGGCGATGGTCAGCGTCAGCACCGGGAGAATCAGATGATGAATCCGGTCCCAGAAGTACCCGGCCGTTCCGGGAACAGCCCCGGTACTGTTGAGTCCTGTATAGGGAAACCACCGCTGCCGGAAGCAGAACAGGATCAACAGCACCAGGGCAATCAGGAATGTGGGCATCGTATTGACGATGATCTGGAATGTAGTCGAAATTTTCTCAAAGCTGCTGCCTTTTTTGTAACCGCAGCGGAGCCCCCACAAAAGACCGATGACCGTGCTGAGCAGCACGGCAGGCAGGGTGATCTGTAAGGTGTAGCCCAGCCGCTGCCCAATCAGGGCTGAAACCGTGGCTTCCTTTTTGAAGGAATGGCCCAGCGTGCCGTCTGCAAGGGAGCGCAGATAGTACCCGAACTGCACGAATACCGGCTTATCCAGATGGAGGGCCTGCCGGTAATAAGCTACCTGAGCAGGGGTCATATCCTCCTCGGAAAAGCCGGTCAGATAAGCAATGGGGTTCCCCGGCAGAAGCCGGGGCAGAAAGAAGTTCAGAACGATCACGATCAGGAAGCACACCAGTGCCAGAATCAGGTTTTTACGATACTTTTTCACCGGTGTGCCTCCTGCGTGCAAAAATTATTTCTTGGTGATGCTGAACCAGTTGTTGACGTTGTTCAGACCGAATACAGCATCCACGGTCACATTGTCCAGCTTGGAAGAATAGGCCAGCATCATATTGTCCCAATACAGGGCAATCAGCGGCATATGGGCCGCGTAGTAGTCCTGGAGCTTTGCTGCGCCGGTGTAATATTCCTCAATGGTCTTGGCGGCCTTCAGTTCGTCCAGAATGGAGGAAAAGGCTTCGTCGAACACCTGGCAGCCGCCCTGCACGGCGTGATTGCCGTCCACATAGATGGAGCCAAGGCCATTGCCCATGCCCATGCCGGCGACGGTATAGCCATAGATTGCCGCTTCCATGGTGATATTGTTCTCGGAGAACTTGTTGCTGGTTTTGGCATTGTAGGCATCCTTGTCCACGGCGTCCAGATTCACCTGAATTCCAAAGGCCTCCAGCTGGGTCTTGATCATTTCGGCGTAGCCCACATGGGTCTCCTTTGCGGCGTTGACCGTCAGCGTAAAGGCAGCAGCCGCACCGTCGGCGTTCACGTAGAAGCCGTCGGCATTCTTTTCGGTGTAACCCGCAGCCTTCATATACTCGTCCGCTTTTGCAGTATCGGTGGTCAGTTTCTCCGTGTCCGTATAGCCCACCGTGGTGGAGGGTACAAAGCCCCGGTTGGGGATCTCAGCATAGGCGCTGCCGAAATAGGTCTTGAATTCCTCGTAGTTCAGTGCATAGGAAACTGCCTGACGCAGGTTTTCGTCAGAGAACAGGCCCTTTGCGTTGTTAAAGGCCAGGACCGCAGGCGCATTGGCCGCAGCCACATTGACAAGCGAGACATTGGTATCGGTGGAGAGTACATCCTGATAGGTTCCTGCCACACCGGTGGAGTAGGCCCAGACCATGTCGATGTCGCCCTGCTGGAGCGCCAGGTACATGGTATCCTCGTTGCCGAAAAGTTGATAGACGATTTTCTCCACATTGGGCTTCTGGGGATAGTATTCATTGACTGCAAAGGTAATGGTCCCGGCTTCCTTGTTGAAGGATTCCAGCACATAGGGGCCGCAGGTGATGCGGCCTTCGGCCTCCGTGACGGTATCCTTGTCCTCATAAACATGCTTGGGCATGACCCGGAAGGAGGTCATATTGCTCAGTTCCCGGACATTGGGAGAGGCCAGCGTCAGGGAAATGCTCATTTTGTCATCGGAAAGGCTGTAGCCGGTGTACTTGGCCTCCGTGACCTTTCCGTCTTCCCCGGTCTGGGCCTCAAAATTGGCGCTTCCGTTGGCCTGATCGTATTGGAGTGTGAAAAGAATGTCCTCCGCCGTTACAGGCTCTCCGTCGGACCAGGTCATGCCGTCCTGAATGGTGTAGGTCCAGGTAGCGGCATCCTCGGTAGCATAAGTTGCCAGAAGCGGATGATATTCGCCCTTGGTGTCCTGATAGACCAGAGGCAGCTCGGACACGCCGCTGGCAAGCATATCGAAGTTATACTCGCCGAACACGGCGGTTTCGATGGCAGCCGTCGTGCCGACGGTCAGCGTATCAATGGCGTAGGTGGGTGCCGGTTCCGTGGCCTCCGTGGTCGGAGTCTCGGTGCTTGGTTGGGTGGAGGGTGTCTGGGTGGGTTCTGCCGGGGTCCTGCCGCAGGCTGCCAGCGACAGCACCATCAGCACCGCCAGCAAAAGAGATCCTACTTTTTTCATTTCGTGTTTTTCTCCTTCTGATTTGTGTGTTTCTTCTCAAATACATAGATTTGATCACAAAGTAAATTCACCAGTGCTTCATCGTGGCTGATGAGCAGGATGCTTCCGTGGTGTTCCTGCATCTGACGGCGTACCATTCCCAGCACATTGGCCTGGGTGGAGACGTCCAGCATCGAGGTTGCCTCGTCCAGAATCAGCAGCTTTGGCCGGAACAGAAGACACCGGGCGATGGCCACCCGCTGGGCTTCCCCACCGGAGATCTGATGCGGCAGATGGGCCAGGATCTGCGGCTCCAATCCGACTTTCACAAGCACGTCTTCCGTCAGCGCACGCTCCTTCCCCTTGGGAGCAAAGCCGTGATAGCGGATCAGTTCTTTGAAGCCGCTGCCGATTTTCTGGCGTGGATCCAGCGTTGCATAGGGCTGCTGATAAACCATCTGAATGGAAAGGCCCAGTTTCCTGTCATAGGGCGTATTCTGCGAAACAAGACATTGGCCGTCCAGCAGAATCTGCCCTCCGTCCGGCGGGCAGATGCCGCAGAGGACCTTGGCCAGCGTGGATTTTCCGATTCCGCTTTTTCCGAATATGCCGCAGATCTGACCGTCGGGAATATCCAGCGTGACATTTTGCAAAACCTGTTTTCCGTCAAAAGCCTTATCGATCTGTTCCATGGAGATCATTCCTTGCAGCACCACCATTCTCTGTCTCCCTGCGTCCTCCGGGGTATTTCGGCACGGCATCGTCCGAAGGCTGCGGGACAGCGGCGGTAGAAGGGGCAAGTGCCCGCCTCCGTCCGCAAAGCCGGCGTTTCCTGCATCCCGTTTTCCACCAAGGCACCCAGCAGGGCTTGGGTGTAGGGATGGCGCGGGGCAGCCAGCACCAGTGCGGAGCTGCCAGTCTCCAGCATTTTCCCGCCGCACAGAACAAGGATCCGGCCGCAGGTCGCTGCCACGGAAATGTCATGGGTAATCACGAGCTTTGCCGCATCCGGGAACAGGTCATTCAAAAGAGACAGCGTCTGCTGTTTGCTGTCCTGATCCAGACCGTTGGTAGGTTCGTCGGCGATCAACAGCTTCGCCTGAGAGCAAAGGGCCAGTGCAATGGTTACCCGCTGGGCCATGCCGCCGGACAGCTGGAAGGCATACCGGTCCAGAATGGCCTCCGGCTTGGTAAACCCCACCTGCGTCAGCTTTTCACGGGCAAACGCTTCTCTCAGAGGTGCCGCAATGCCCAGCTTTGCAATGCTGTCAAACATCTGGCGGCGAATGCTTCTGGACGGGTCAAGAAATTCGTGACCGTTCTGCGGGATATATACGATCTCCCGGCCCAGCATGGACCGCAGCTTTTTGCCCTTCGGCAAAGCCTTCCCGCAAAATAATACTTCACCGGAAACCAGCCGCACATTGCCGGGCAGCACCCCCATCACGGATTGGGCAATCAGCGTCTTGCCGGACCCAGTCTCGCCAATAAGAGCCAGGCTCTCCCCGCGAGAAATATGGAAAGAAACCCCGTGGACCAGTTCTTTTTCCGTGCGGTCCAGTTTTGCGGCGATCACGCCGCCGGCATACTGTAAAATAGGTGTTTCCAAGTGTTCCTCCGAACCGGTGTTGCTTTGCATTCCTGCCCTGCGCAAAGACGCAGCGCTTTCTTCCCCAAGAAACGCTGCGCCTTTGCTTTGGGTTTTGGCAGGAATGCGTGTATGAACCGATGAGCATACTATAACAGATGAGATTCCCGGGCGGAAGCCTCCCCGGGGGATGTTTTTCCCATTCACCAAGATAGAATCTGTGTTCGCACTTTTTTCTTCGTATGTTCTGTCAAAGCCTTATGCTGATTGGGCCGAAAAGTATCGCAAAAAAGTCAAAGTGATACGCATTTTCGCACGGTTGGAAAAATCTGCTTTCCCAATGCCATTATCGTTGCGGACCGGTTCCACGTGATCCGTCAGGCGTTCTGGGCGATGGAGCCAGGTCCGGAAGAACGAGCAGAACAAGCTCTCCAGAGGGCTGCGCAGGTACTTCAAACGGTCAAAGCACCTTCTCCGGAAGCCGATGGAAGCTCTGAGCAGCGAGGAGCAGGAGTGTCTGGCGCTGATGGTTGAGATCGCCCCGAGGCTCGCCGACGCCTACCGGCTGAAGAACGAGTTCCTTGCCGTCATGCATTCGGAGTCCTCGACCGTCGGGAAGCAGCGGCTGCTCGACTGGCTCGCGGCCGTGAACGTTATGGATCTTCCGGAATTTCGGGCCTGCGTCACGGCGTACCGCAACTGGTTTCAGGAGATCCTGAACTCCATGGACGTCCCCTGGTCCAACGGCTTCATCGAGGGCTGCAACAACAAAACGAAGGCCCTCAAGCGCGTCTGCTTCGGGATGCGGAACTTCCGGAACTTCAGAAATCGGATCCTTTTCTGCAGCGGTGTACCGAAAAAACCGCGCCGGGGCTAAGCACCCCGACACGGTCTTGGATTAAGGTATTTTTGTTCCGCGTATTTCAGCAGGATATAAGGCTTCTTTCATAGCCGGTAAATATGTTGTTATAGGCTTCTTCCACCAGCCAACGGCGGTCCTCATCAAGCCAGATCCACCGCTTAAATTCTTCATTGATCAGGCGCTGCTTTTCCAGGGCGGCAAGGGTATCCCGCTCGTTGTACTCCGTTCCGTTATCAAGCAGCTTGATCTCCCGCAAGTTCAGTGTATTTTCCATGATGCGTAGTGCATTGTATCGTTCAAGCCCGTACTTGAACATCGCATTTTTGCTGTTTAAGGAGGCCAGATACGCGGGAAAGTCCGCAGCTATGAGGATGTAATTCAGCGTAATAATCTGTGGCGATTTTTCCATCCGCTCAGAGAAAAAGCGGTCACGAGGGACGAAGCTCGCTGATTCCTGTGTAGAGCCGGAAAAAACGCATTTTATCGAATGGGAGCGCGTCGGACAGGGCAGACATCGTCCGGCGCGCTCCTGTTTAAAAATCGCCATTTTTCCAAAGTCAAGAGCCGAAGAAAATCTCCGAAAAACACCCCTATTGCGTGACGGAGCCGCAGATAGGATAAGCCTATGAGAAGAGGGCTGACCCAGCAGGAAAAAACCACCGAAATCTATTTTGACGAGAAAGACCCCACCATCTTCATCCGCACCCACAACACCGACCTCAAGAACAGGCTGACCGCCTATGCCGCAGCTCACCCCGGCGAGTGCCGTCAGACCCGGACACGGGCTGCAAGGAATTTGAGATTGAAAAGGGACGCTTCTCTTTCCGGCTGACCGCCCCATACAGAGAGGAACGCCGCTGGGCAGCAAGCGAAGCAACGAAATAACGAATAAAAGGATTTTAGGGCTTCGTTGATTGTTGCGTTGGCAACCCCACCGCAATGGTGGTGCCCTTCTCCGAACTCTCCTCCACCCAAACGGAGCCGCCGTGGAGTTCGGCGATCTCCCACACCAGCGCGAGCCCCAACCCTGCGCCACCGTACTCCCGGCTGCGGGACTTGTCCACCCGGAAGAAAGGCTGGAAGATACTGCGCTGATGCTCCTCCGGGATGCCGCAGCCAGTATCCGACACGCGAAGCATGAAAAAATAGAGCAGTCGGAAAAAAGACGCCGGATCCTTGGAAAAGGAGTAACCTATCTTTTTCTGACGATCTGGGCGCTCATCGTCCTGTTTCCTTTTTACTGGATGCTTCTGACTTCTGTAAAAAGCTACGGCGCTTATAACGCGGAGCATATCCCGGCGTTTTTCACCGCGTCGCCGACTCTTGAAAACTATAAGGACGCCTTCACGGCCGTTCCTCTGGCAAAATATCTTCTGAACACACTGATTTTCACGGTGATCACGACGGCCATCATGATGGTGGTCATCACACTGGCGGCCTACGCCTTTGCAAGACTGAGTTTCCAGGGAAAAAATCTGGTCTTCACGCTTTTTCTCTCTCTGATGATGATTCCGGCGGAGTTGGTGGTCATCACAAACTTTGTGACGATCACGAACCTGAACCTCCGGAACACCTTCACGGGACTGATTCTCCCCTCGGTGACTTCAGTTTTCTACATTTATCTTTTGAAGGAAAATTTCGAGCAGGTGCCCGACGAGCTTTACCGGGCGGCGAAGGTGGACGGAACCTCGGACCTGAAATTTCTCTGTAAGGTCATGATTCCGATCTGCAAGCCCACCATGGTGACGATTGTGATTTTAAAGGTTATCGAGTGCTGGAACTCCTATGTGTGGCCCCGCCTCATCACCGACGATCCCAACCTGTATCTCGTTTCCAACGGAATCCAGGAGATCAGGGAAAACGGCTTCGGCCGGGAAAATATTCCTGCCATGATGGCGGCGGTGGTGGTCATTTCCCTGCCCCTCATCGTTCTGTTTCTTGTTTTCCGGAGCCGGATCATGGAAGGGGTATCAAGAGGAGGGACAAAAGGATGAAAAGCAGATGGAAAAAATATCTGGCGGCAGGCCTTCTCACAGCAGGTGTGCTTTCCCTCACGGGCTGCCACGGGGCGAAGGAGGAGAAGAACTTTGAGCTTTCGGATACCTTTGATACTTCAAAAAATTATGAGATTACCTTCTGGGCGAAAAACGATACGAACAAGACCCAGACCGATATCTATAAGAAGGCAATTTCCGATTTTGAGGCCCTTTATCCGAACATCACGGTAAATTTGAAGCTGTATACGGATTACGGAAAAATTTATAACGACGTCATCACCAACATCGCCACGGACACGACACCAAATGTCTGCATCACCTACCCGGACCACATCGCAACTTACCTCACGGGCAAGGATACGGTGGTGCCGCTGGATGAGCTTCTGACGGATGAGACTTACGGCCTTGGCGGAAGCGGTCTGGCTTTCGACTCTCCGACGGAGGAGGAGATCATTCCGCAGTTCCTTTCCGAGTGCAGCATCGAGGGCCATTATTATGCCCTGCCCTTCATGCGTTCCACCGAGGCCTGCTATGTGAATAAGACCTATGTGGAAAAACTGGGCTACACCCTGCCGGAGACATTGACCTGGGACTTCATCTGGGAGGTTTCCGAGGCGGCCACGAAGAAAAACAGCGACGGAACCTATGCGGTGAATGGTCAGGATGTCATGATTCCTTTCATCTATAAGTCTACCGACAATAT
>CAJMLQ010000084.1 GCA_905214265.1 uncultured bacterium | reverse complement strand
GTGGCTGCAGGAAAGAGCCAGATGGAACCGGTTTGTCAGAAAAAAGCTGAATGAGAGCGGGATATTCCGCTTGGCGGAGCATTGCGGGCAGCTGCTTAATTCCATAAGAATCCCTCCTTTATCGCATCAGGGCCGTCACGGCAAACACCAGCAGGGACAGCCCCAGCGCCGTGAGCATGGACCAGACGATCGTGGGCAGCAGATATTCCTGCTGTTCCAAGGGCTTATTTCCGGAAATCGGACGCCACGTTCCGAAGCGGCGAAGGAGAACTCCACTGAGTCCATACATCGCAAGCAGCACAACCAATGACAATATGCTGGAAAAGGGATAGGCCGTAATTCCTGCAAGATATTCATTGATCCAAACACCCAGAAAATAGATGATCGTTACGATCACGCCCAACCGGGGCGACGGAACATAGTATGTTCCGCAGTTTACGCATTTCACGGCCACTGAAAACATGTAAAAGAACTTGAAACTCTGTGTGGGAAATGGGTCCTGCGTTTCCTCCGGTTCGCATTTGGGACAATAATCCAGTTCCAGATCAACTTCGCGCATGTGGGGCCTCCTCTCATCCTATGTAGATATCGTGTTTTCACAATTTTGCAGTTTTCTGAGATTCTCCTCCCATACCTCGTCCCCAAGCGCCTGCGCGCACAGAAGACTTCCCGCGATCGCCCGATGGAGTGCCGCCGAGTTCTGAAAAGCCTGCAGCCTTTCGAGGATGAGAAAAGCGCCCGGCCAATTCATGTCGCGCAGCCATGCCAACAGGTTTTCCAAACAGGCGTCTAATTCCGCATCCGACCGCATTGCCAGAGCTTTTGCGCAATTGTCCCATACGTTTTTGTTGTAGTGCTCCGTGCAGGGCTGCAAAAAGACTTGAAAGTTTTCCACCTGCGCCGCCTGCGCAAGTCCGGCGGCCTGCTCCTCGGCGCTGTTGTTCCAGTCCAGCATCCCCATGATCACATCGATCTCTGTCATTCTTTACATCCTCCGGTGCTCACACGAACCACACCGGGCTGAGCGCAATTGGGGGCCACCATGCCCGTTCCTTCAAAGCGCGGGTTCTGCCGAACGGGGAATAGTACAGGCTTGCCCTGCCGTTCAGCCACGCGGTACTGACCTTTACGCGCCAAACCGATTCGCCGAGCTTCCGAAAGCACAGCTTTACCTCCGGTGGCTGGGAATAGTCGGAAAAGCGCTTTTTTTCGCTTTCCGTCAGCGCAGCAAACAGCGGCTCTGTGATCTCAGCGGCCCTTGCAGCGCAGTCCGCCGGTGCGTTCTTCTCCGGAACGAAATACAATGGACCGATTTGGAGCGCCTGCTCCCGGAATTTCCGCGGCAGCGTCGTTCCGAGATAGCGGATCGGCATGGCGGAAAGTTGCTGGCATACGTTCTCAAGCTGTGCCTGATTCCCACGCAGGTAGCGCCGCGTGATGCCCTTGCGCCAGATCATGAATGACGCGGCAAGTGTGATCCAGAATGCGGCCCGGTCGGCAAAATACCAGAATACGACCGCGTTATGGATCTCAATGTCCACATGAAAGGGGGAAAGGATCGGCAGGATGGCCCGAAGCAGCACATAGCTGCCGCCGATGGCGACCATCAGCACAAAGGGAATCCGTCTCAGGGCGAGCTTCATCGCAGGGTGCTCCTTTCTTTCTGTCGGAAGTTACTGCTGCGGGGAGGGTGGGACATACGGCGTTGTCAGCGACGGAAAAAGCAGATCAGCGCAAAATAGGTAAAATAGAAAGACAAAGAAATGCCAAACCGAATGAAAATCCGCTTTTGGCTTTTCCGGTCGCTGCGAAACTGCAGCTGTTTGGCTTTCAGACCCGTGGGAAACTCCTGCCACCGCCCGAAGGTCAGAATGGCACGCTCGATCAGCTCGCTGATCGCGAAGAGTGACAAGCAGGTGAGCAGAAGCAGAACGAAAGCCAAATATGCCGGACCGTCAGTCCTGACAGCCAGATTGAGGAGCCAGATAAGGATCGGAAAATACGCTGCAGCGGGAAGCAGAAAAAGGCCGTTCCGGTACCAGTACCACAGCTTCGGCGGGCGGATCAGCTCGCCGCAGATCGCGCAGCGGCCGTACCATACGTCCTCCAGAAAAATGTCCTGCCCGCGCCGAAAACGCGTTTTCGCGTCGGGAATGCTGCCGTCCTTTGCGGCAGGGATATGCCGATGCTCCATATGCTGCACGCCCCTCTTGTGGTTAATATAATGTTACGAGTTGCAAAAAAACAAAATACATATTAAAATTAGTGTATCATAATCGCATAGAAAAGAAAAGATATCTTTGAAATTAATCGAAAAAATATTTTTTGAGAGTGCCTTTTCACGTTAATGATCCGCGGCGGCAGAATTGCAAAACAAAATGCTTCAAAACTCTATTTGCGATTCTGAACGCAGCGAGATCCCGAAGGACTTTTTTGGCAAGCTGAGAGAAGCCCCCTGCGCAGCCGGGGGAAAGAGACCGGCCGCGCAGGGGAGACCCCGCCGCCTTGCCTGCCCCGGGTGTCAAAAACCGCGGGAAGGACGGCGGGGAAAAGAAGGGCGGTTCCAATATCCGCGCGGCCCTGCCTCGTGGCCTGCGCGGGTACCCACACTCGGATGCCCTTCACCCTATATATGTCTTCAGAAACGCATTCCTGACATGTTTTTTCAAAAAATTTCAAAAAATTTTTAGACAGATGCGCGATAAATATCATTACAAAGCATACGTCGCATTCCGAATGCGGGAAAACTGCACGGAATGCAGAAGCAACAATTCTGGGAGTCCTATTCAATATCCGATATGGCCTCGGCCTGTATCCGGACGATCCTATCCTCCGTCGCCGCAAGAGGCAGCTTCAGTATGGATGCACGCTCTAAGTTTATCATGATTTCCTTAGATAGAATCAAGAACGATATCTTCTGGTTAATGGATCAAAAACTGGGCCATTTCACGGACTGGAGCAATTGTCATTTGAAGCTCTGTACCGGTGAGACCTGCAAGACCAAGATCGTGATCCAGCGGCATTCTGCCAATAATAGCCCCATGTTTACCGACTTCCTCTTCCATCATCTGCGCAGCTTCTTCAGTCACCTTATTCAGGCAAAACCAGATGGGCTTGCCGATGCTCGTGCTTAAATCTGCAATTCTGGCAGATAGCCGCAGGGATTCAAAGGATGGGTCTACGATCATCAGAATGCCGTCCACGGAGTTATCCGTACCCCTGCCAAAATGCTCCACACCGGCTTCCATATCCAGCAGTGCAATTTCATCCTCCGCAAGGGTCAGATGAGCAACAAACTGCTCCAGAATGCTGTTCATGGTACAGGCACAGCCCTCATTGGCTTTGTGAATCTTTCCGCTGGACATGAGCTTTACTCCGCCTTTTTCACTGTAATATTCCTCTGGGATATCTGCCATGGTGAAATCTTCGGAGAAAAACTTCTTGGCAAAGGCAGAAAGCTTCATAGCGTCCAGAATACCAGAGGTCATCATGGTTTTGAAGGCTTTATCCTTGCCGCCAAAATATTCGGTAAAATCTCTGGGCAGCTCGACACCCAACTGACGGTGCAGACCGAAATTGGATTCATCGGAGTCCACTACCAGCACCCTTTTTTCCATGCGAGCCAATTCTTTTGCAAGGAGTGTAGTCACGGTACTTTTTCCGCAGCCACCCTTGCCGCATACGGTTATTTTCATCAAAATTCCTCCCATGTCTTGAGAATCCCTAAAATCACTTCTTCGTAATTGTCGCCAAACTCCTCACTACGACCTGCGATGCGAACATTGCTCTGTGCGCCACGCTCTGGTTCGGGAAATTCCCAAATATGATAGTGAAGCCCACGATGGTCAAATTCAATACTGCCGCAGTCATCCTCTTCCCAGTATTGAAAGGGAAGGTGATGTTCTTTCAGAAATTGTTGAATTCCGGCTAAACGCATTTCATATCTCCAATGGGTGTGGACTGCTCAATGATATTGCCGCATTCGGTGCAGACCGAATCGGTGCAGACCACACCGTCCTTGACAAACACCTCAACGCTGTCTCCACATTGTGGACATTCCACTTCCAGAATTGTGATGGCATTTCTGGCTTCCTGACAGTTGATCATTTCTGTACCTCTTTCTCCTTCATAACACCTAAAATAATTTCTACGATCTCCGTTAAATCGTAGACGGAAAATGCCGCCGGGAAATTACTGGAAAACAGGATCTGACTGGACGCAGGAAATTCCTCGTCTCCCTCCCATAAAAGAAAGCGGATATAAAGATTGTCAAACAGCTCCAATTCAACCGCGGCATCTCCACCGGGAATCAGAATTCCTCCCAGCTTGACAGCCGCTTCCTTGAAATCCGGAATCCGCCCCGAATAGATCCTGAGCAGCCGCTGGATACACCTTCCGCGAAAAACGTCATAGTACAGTTCCCCGGATGGAAATTCCCGGTAGGACTTAAACTCCCCATCCGGGAAATATACAGTGGAATAGAGCAAATACCGCAGAAGAAGAATCCGTGCCTTGGGGTTTCTGCCAAAAAGGTTGTCCTCCGAATCAACGGGGTTAATCTGGAAATCTGAGCAGCGGGCGATATATGTCTGACCCAAAAAATAGAAGGTGAATTCTTTGCGCAGGGGATCATACGGAATTCCTAAACGGCGGCTGATTTTGTATGGGTCTGTTTTTTCGAATGCTTCCAAATAGTATTCCAACGGCTTTTCCGTCAGGTTGTTCCCACCATATTGATTCAAATAGTTGATTTTTTCCATGGTCTTATTCCTTTACAGTCCGATGTTCTGTAAAATGCGCACCAATGCCATCCGCACAGGGGAATCCTCCGGCAGCTGAACCGTGGGTTTTCCGTCGCAGTCATAGCGATAAACCTCATCACTCTGAGGTACTACGCCAAACAGGTGCAGCCCCTGCTTCTGAATTTCGTCCATGGTGCCGGCATCCAGTTTGCCATCCGGCGCACGGTTTACGATCAATCCCATCTGCTTGGGCTTGAAATTCAGCTCCTGCATCAGTGCCGCGATTCGTCCCGCCGCCTGAACGCCCCGGCGGGAGCAATCACTGACCAGAATTGCCACATCCATGGTGGGAAGCAGGCCACGGCTAATATGCTCCATGCCCGCTTCGTTATCCACCACAAGATAAGGGTAGTTTGCTTGCAGTCGCTGAATTTGGGTCTGCACCAATCCATTCACAAAGCAATAGCAGCCCTGGCCCTGGGTGCGGCCCATGACCATCAGGTCAAAATCCTTTTCCTCTGTAATGGCATCCTCCAGCCGCATTTGCAGGTAGTCACCCTTGGCCATGTCCGCAGGAATGGGAGAATTTAGTGACATTCCTGCCCGTTCGATTTCCTCCCGGATTTCTCCCAGGGTGGGCGGAGCTTCCACACCCAGCACCTCATTCAGATTGGAATTGGCATCCGCATCCACCGCAAGAATGGGTGTTTTGCCGTTCTTACACAGGTATTGGATCATCAGACCGGTCAGCGTGGTTTTTCCGACGCCGCCCTTTCCGGCTACAGCAATAATCTTCGCCATAGTTTCCTCCTCATGTTGTTAATTGGTAGACATCCTGTTGACTTTTTGTTTCAATATCATTATACTGATTGTCAGCAGATTAACAATAATCAGATTCTGGAAGCTGTGCAGAAACAAAACAGTTTCCAGAATCTGTTGAGGAAGGTGCCATATTTTGCAGCGAAAAGAAATCAACACCAAAGATCGCCGGACGAAGTATACGCGCAGTGTCATTCGGGAGGCTCTGATGGGGCTTTTGCGGATCAAGCCCTATTCCAAAATTACCGTGACGGAGCTCTGCCGCCTGGCAGACATCAACCGAGGAACCTTTTACATCCACTATTTTGATGTAGATGATGTGCTGGACGACATTGTGACGGAGTCCTTCTCGGACGTGAGTCAAACCATAGGTCATGTACTGTGTCCTCAAAAAGAAACCTGTACCTATCCGTTTTGCCAGAAGGTACAGGAGAATAAAGAGCTTTGGCCCCTGTTTATGGATGAGACTGTCTCGGAAAGGATCATAAAACAACTGGCGGGCAAAAGCAAGGAAGGCTTTGTCAGTTATCTGATGCAGCACAGCGATTTGACCTTTGAGCAGGCAGAGAGCATTTTCTATTTCCAGATTCACGGCTGCCTGACCATTAACCGGCTGATGCTTCAGAACAATTGCCGGGACTGGCACAACGTACAACAGACCATTGACCGGTTCATTCGGGCAGGCCTACAGGAGTTTTTGCAAGATGGAGAATAATAGACAGTTTGAATTGATGCGCTCTGCCGCCAGACAGAAATTGGAAGGCGCAGACCCTGTTCAGCTTTCCGTACTGACCGGACTGTGCTGGGATGGAAGGACATTTGACACGGAAACCTTGGGAATCCCTATTCGGATCAGTTGGCCGGAATGTCAGATTTCTCCGGCACTGGAGATGTGGCACGACCTGACAATTTTGCAGTATCTGGCAAATACGAAAGGAACTACGCTCATGGGGAAATTCCTTGCCCTGAGCGAATTTCGCTCCGGCGGCTTGGCAAAGGGTACAAGCTTTGACCGGGATAATGACCGTATTATCAGCCGGATTGGTCTGCATGACCCTCAGGCAATCCGGGAAGCCGCTGCGAAGCTGGGTGGAACAGAACTGCAGGAAAAATCTGATTTGTCCTTTTTGTTTTCTTTTTTGCCCCACATTCCGATAAAGTTCAATTTGTGGCTGCCGGACGAAGAATTCTCTGCTTCCGGAAAAATCCTTTTCGATGCTTCCGCAGAAAACGATCTGCAAATTGAAGCCGCCGGAACGGCAGCGGCAATTTGTCTTTCACTTTTGGAAAGAGTCATAGAATAAAAGAATTGAGATATTAAGCTGGCCTTGACGCACCTTCCATTTGTAATGGCCGGAACGGTTGATCCCCATGACTCTGCATAGAAAATCTACTGGATATTTTACTTTGAGTTCTTCGAGAACTTCGTAGTCTTTCCGCTGCCAGTAACGTATTCCCTGTTTGCACCAGCTCCTTCCACCCAGTACCCTTTTTTAGCCTCGCAATTTTTACTTCCTGCTTTGCTACCATAAGTCGCAGACGCTCCACTTCTGTCAGTGACTTGCTCCTATGCAGTGCTGCATATGGATTGCCATTGTGCGGTTCCAGAGCATCCTCGCCTTCCTTCAGATATTTCTTGACCCATGCTTCCACAAGAGCATTTCCTATCCCATATTCTCTCTCAATCTGTCCGAGAGGCATATGCTCACCCAGATGCAGACGTACATACTTCATTTTCTCATCTTTGCTATCTGGTTTGGGAATCTCAACTCGTCTTACTGGAGACGGAGTATACTTTCCACGATAAATGCGGTCGGTTAACTCTTGTGGATACCAAAGTCCGTTCTGTTCGTTGTAGATGTACTTCTCCATTTTGTAATCCTCCAATGTGATTGATTTTACCCACAATTCAATCATTCCGGCTGATTACAAAAGCCGAAGGAGGCCACTTCCTTATGAAGTGCCTCCTTCCGGCCAGTGGTTTTTTTCGTAATAAATTAAAAATCGGTAAGTTTCGACAGAAACTTACCGATTTTTGGCAAAGAACCGTAATTTTGATAGAAGATGCACCCCCTCAAAGGAAACTGCACCCCCTACGGTTTATTTGCACCCCTAAAATACTCAGCGTGCTGCCAATATCCGCATTGATGCAAATTGACTGCCGCTCAATCTCCTGCGGACAGACTGCCTGCCCCTGATTGATACAGGCGTATGTGGCATTCGGGTTCTTCGCGGTCATTTGCCAGAAGGGGTACTTGATGATAACGGGGGTGTTGTAGCCCACGCCAAGTTCCAGAAAGAGAACCTTCTGCCCGTCACGAGTGCGGAGGAAATTCTCATACCGCTCCGCAGCCCGATGCCAGCCCTCGTCTTCCACAAATTTATCATCGCCGCGGAGGTTCATCATCAAAGGCTTGCCGCAGTGGGGGCAGGTCGGAAGAAGCCCGGTCGGGACTTGCATATTCTCCTGCCGCCTGACCATTTCACGGATTACGGCTTCGTTCTCGAAGGTTTCCTGACAGCATGGCTCACTGCACTGGAACAGGCCGTAATCGCCCTGCGTGTAAAAAAGGCGCTTTTTGTCAAAGCCAGCCTTCTGAAAGCAGTGGTCTACATTGGTGGTGATGACGAAATAATCCTTGTCAGCTACCAGCTTCAAAAGGTCATCGTAGACCGGCTTAGGCGCGTCCTGATAGCGGTTGATAAAAATATACCGGCTCCAATACGCCCAGAATTCTTCCGGCGTGGCAAACGGATAAAAGCCGCCGGAATACATATCTTGGATACCGTACTTTGCCGCAAAGTCGGAGAAATATTTTTCAAACCGTTCGCCGGTGTAAACAAATCCGGCAGAGGTGGAAAGACCGGCTCCGGCGCCAATTACAACGGAATCACAGTCTTGCAAAGCTGTTTGCAGCCGTTCCATCGGCTCAGAGCAGCTTTTCGTAGATGGCTTTGTCCAAATCCTTGAAAACATTGAAGATCACCTTCTTCACACTGGTTTGCTTTTTGAGAAATTCTTTGACCGTCCGGACGGCAATCTCTGCCGCCAGCTCGTTGGGAAAATGAAACTCCCCGGTGGAAATGCAGCAGAACGCCATGCTTTCCAAGCCGTTTTCCGCTGCCAGCTCCAAGCAGGAGCGGTAGCAGGAGGCGAGAAGTTCCTTGTCTGCTTTGGTCACGCGCCCGTCGATGATCGGCCCGACCGTGTGCAGCACATAGCGGCAGGGCAGATTAAACGCGGGCGTGATTTTTGCCTGACCGGTGGGTTCCGGATAGCCCTGCTGTTCCATCAGTTCCTCACAGGCAAGCCGCAATTCTACACCCGCATAGGTGTGAATGGCGTTGTCGATGCAGCGGTGGTTCGGAATATAGCAGCCGGTCATGTCGCTGTTTGCGGCGTTCACGATGGCATCGCACCTGAGCGTCGTAATATCACCCTGCCAGAGATACAGTCCCGACTGAATGGGCGTCAGGTCTGCAATATCGGTGATTCCCTTTGCGGCGGTTTCGCCTTGCAGATAGGCATCCTGTGTTTTCAGAAAATCTGCTCCAATGCGCCGGGGCGCTCGAATATTCATCAAGCCCCGAAAAAGCTGGCGCTGGCTGTTTGTATCGGCCGGTATGCCCATATCCCGATATTCCGGGTGTTCCTGTAAAAGCGACCGAATGAGAAATTGCCTTTTTTCGCTCTGGTTCATAGTCAAACCCTCTTTTCGATCACCTGCTTGGGGCAGCTTTCCGCACATCGCCCGCAGTGCAGGCAATAGTAGCCCGGTGCTTCCGGTGCTTCTTTTCCAACGGTGAAGCTGTCCCGGACGATGTGTGCCGGGTCGCTGATGTCAAAATATTCGCCGTCCGCTTCGTACAGGCAGAACACCTCTAACGCACTGCGGGTATCGCCGGGATAGATGGACTGCATATAGGTATTTTTCTCAAAAATCTCATCCAGCTTCTCGCTGCCGATGTTTTTGATTTTCCCGCGCAGGGAGATCGAGATTTTGTCCTTGGTGGCGGACAGAGCGATGTATCCCTGCTCCATGAGCTGGGCATAGAATGCCTTGCCCCTTGCAGTAAGAGAATACACACCCTGCTCGTCATAGAGCATCATGTCAATCACACGGGTCTGGGGATGCCCGTCTGTTCCGATGGTGGCAACGGTGGTGGAGTGGATATTTTCCACCAGCAATTCTAAATAATCTTGTTTCGTCATAACATCAACGCCCTTTCAGGATCGGCGCAAGCCGTTTATAGGTCAGCATGGTAAAGCCGCCAATCACAAGTCCTTTCAGAATGTTGAAGGGCAAGGCATTGAACAGCACAATGTCCAGCTTTGTGTGGATGAACGGCAGGAACGCGCCGAAGGAGGCGATCAGCTGATTCAGCGGCATGAACGTCTCAAACAGCGGCAGCAGGATGAAGTAGTTCGCCAGTGCTGCGGCAGCGCCCATAACGAAGCTGGCAGCAACACAGGCAAGCAGTGCCGTTTTCTTGGTTTTGCGGTGTTTATAAAGAACCCCGGCAGCGACTACATAAGAAGCGCCCATCAGGAAGTTGGCGATCTCTCCGATGCCTCTGGTGGAGGTGGTCATAAGCTGCAAGGCGTTTTTGACAAGTTCAATAAGCAGACCGGAAATCGGTCCGAAGGCAAAGGCTCCGATGAGTGCCGGGAAGTCGGATAAATCCATCTTGGCAAAGGACGGAGACAGCGGCACGGGAAACTCTACAAAGGCAAGGACATACGCCATTGCAGAAAGCAGTGCGGTCATAGTGATGGTACGGATATTGAGGGCGGCAGCGCGTTTCGGCTGCTGCATGGTAACGGTGCGGTTCATAATGCTCCTATCTTGAGGATATGCTTGGATTTGAAACAGCCCCACAGGACGGGTTTTCCTGCGGGGCTGCTTCCTCATATCTTCTTTCATCCGGACTATACCGTCGGTTGCGGAGTTTCACCACATCGGGCGCTTTTGCGCTTCGCAGACTTTACTGCCGGTCAGGGATTTCACCTTGCCCCGAAGATGTTGAATTGTGCGAATTTCTTAGAACTCGTAGGGAGGATTGCCGGAGAAGTCGGCGATAATGCCGTGGGCACCCGCCAGATAGAACACCTCAAAGATGGGGTTGGTAGCCTCGCCGTACTGACCCTTCACGATGGGGTTCTGGATGCACATTTCCTTGGCAGCCATGTTGTTCTCGAACACAGCCTTGCCGTTCAGACGGATCCATGCGTATTCCGGGCTGGAAACGGAGATCTCCACCTCCGGGTTCTCCTGCATATCCTTGTAGACGTCCTTGGTGTTGTTGGTGCAAAACCACAGCTTGCCGTCCAGTTCGCCAGCGAACATGAAGGGGCGGCACTTTGCCTTGCCGTCACGACCGACGGTGGCAAGATACTGCACAGGGTTGGCATTCAGAAATTCTACGACTTTGTTCATGATAAGTACCTCCAAAATGGAATTTGATGATTTTTGACTCCGAAAGGTTGCTTTTTTCTTTCGCTGGTATTATAATATCACCGTACAGTCCGTTTGTGAAGTAGGCACTATATTGTGCCGTAGTTACCTGTAAGAAACTATTGGGCAGTTACCATAAAGAAACAAATGCGCCGTTGCTGGGTTTTCTGGCGTTTCGGTGCTTCAAAAAATTTTTTTACGATCTCTAGCAAGTTGAACGCAAAGTATCTCCGTGAGGAATACGCCAGCCTTGAAGACTATGCCGATCAAGATGTATACATGCTCTGTAAAGTTGTGGGTATGGTGAGAAAAGATATGGTTGAAATCTTTGATCCGTTGAAAGACTTTATCCGCTTGCTGCGCACCATGCGCTGTCAGATGACAGCACATGGAAAGTCTGTTGGACTTGATAAAACTTCCATTGAGGGCCCTGTCCTCAAGGTTGAAGTAATTGCCATCTATAAATAATCGAAGGAGGGAACTATGTCATGGCTATTATTCCAGACTTTTTCTTAAATGCAGTAGTTGCTCTTGGCATAGATGGGGGTGATGGAAAAAAGCACTGGATTGGAACGGGCTTTATCGTTGGACGAAAAGAAATTGACAATCCAAACCTTTCTACATATTACATCATCACCAATAAGCATGTTATTGAGCAAGAAAAATACGTCTACGTTCGTTTCAATTCGCTTGGAGGGGAACTTGTTAAGGATTATCGAATTAACCTATATGACAGCATGAGCGTGCCTATGTTCTCCGCGCATCCGCATGATA
This sequence comes from uncultured bacterium, assembly GCA_905214265.1. Classification (GTDB taxonomy): domain Bacteria; phylum Bacillota; class Clostridia; order Oscillospirales; family Ruminococcaceae; genus Merdivicinus. The sequence goes on along the minus strand of CAJMLQ010000084.1, from coordinate 1,619 downwards.
AAACAGATATAATAGCACTGCAAATTCTCCCGCAAACACTTATTAATGACAAATCTATTTGGGGAGCATTTGATCTTGCTGACCATGCCCTGACACTTGAGCAGATGCAAAATACAGGTGTTAACGAAGGAAGCCTCGTGTATGCCTTGGGGTTCCCTATGGATTTAGTCGATCCAATCAAGGTTCCCATTTGTAGGCTTGGGTGTATTTCAAGAGTTACAGACGCATTCTTGTTGAAAAAGGGGGCTCCAATATTTCTGGTCGATGCACAAACCTTCCCAGGAAATTCTGGTGGTCCTATCGTGAGCAGGCCGGAACATATATCTATTGATGGAACGCCGAGCAATACCAGTGCAAACCTTATCGGTATTTTGAGCGCGTACATTCCCTACAGAGAAACGCTTTATAGCAGACAAACCGGACGAGACCGTATGATTCAAGAAGAGAATAGCGGCCTCACCATTGTTCATCCCGTTGATCGTATCAAAGAGGTTGTGGAACTTGAATGGGCGAGAATAGAGACGCAGAAGAAAGCAACAAGCGATATTGCAACTCTTCCTGCTCCACAAGCAACTAGGGAAGAGGTTGCTGTATGACACCAGAAATCAAACACAGAATAGAGAAAATCCGGCGAGGAAATGTTCCAGATGGATATAAAAAAACAAAAGCAGGCATTCTCCCTGCTGATTGGGATGTGCACATGCTTGGAGAATGCCTTAGCCGTGTGGAGAAACCGGTGGAGGCTAAGCCTAACAAATTGTACACTCAAATTGGTATCCGTTCTCATGGAAAGGGTATCTTTTATAAAGAACCCGTTACAGGTGCAGCGCTAGGTAATAAGTCCGTCTTTTGGATTGAGCCGGACTGCTTTATAGTGAATATTGTTTTCGCATGGGAACAAGCAATCGGAAAGACCACACAATCTGAAGTAGGAATGATTTGATCTCACCGTTTTCCGATGTACCGTCCTGTAAACGATAGAGTTGATATCGATTACCTGATTTCTTATTTTTTGACAAAGCGGGGAACCAATATTCTGGAGGCAGCATCTCCTGGAGGAGCAGTGCGAAACAAAACACTGGGACAAGAGCGCTTTTTGAAAAGTAAAATTGTACTGTCTCCCATTGGAGAACAACAAAAAATTGCTGCTATCCTCACCACCCAGGACAAGGTGATTGAACTGAAAGAAAAGCGCCTTGCCGAAAAGCAGCGGCAGAAAAAGTATCTCATGCAGCAGCTTTTGACCGGCAAAAAGCGCCTTCCGGGGTTTAGCGGAGCATGGGAACAGGAAAAGTTAGGATCGAAGTTGCATATATGGATGAAGTAAACGCAAAAAAAGAGCTTCCCGCTTGCCCGGTAGAAACCACGCTGACCCTTATCGGGGATAAGTGGAAGGTTCTGATTCTACGGGACTTGATGCCGGGAACGAGGCGGTTCGGGGAGCTGAAAAAGTCCGTGGGCAATGTGTCTCAGAAGGTCTTGACCGCCCAACTCCGGGTGATGGAGGAAAACGGACTTGTTCACCGTGAGGTCTACGCGGAAGTGCCGCCGAGAGTGGAGTATTCGCTGACTGAGCTCGGCAAGAGCCTGAAACCCATTCTGGACTCCATGTGGGCATG
>CAJMLQ010000083.1 GCA_905214265.1 uncultured bacterium | reverse complement strand
AGAGAACCACCCCCGCAGCTGTTACGCTGTGGAGGTGGTTTTTGCGTTAATCAATTTTTATTGGATGCCGGCCATATAACGGTCCTGAATGCTCTGCTTCAGTGCCAAGTAATCTGCCAGCCCCATGTTTTGGAGGGTAGTCACATAGCTCCCGAACTCGTCCAGCGAGGCTTCGCCGACGATGAATTTCGAGGTCATCTGGCTCACATAATTTTGAATGTCCGTCTCAACCAGCGCCAGCTGATCATTTTCCTCTTTGGTAGCGCGGGCATAAGGCGAAAAACCGTCTTTCTGGTAGGGCTCCTGCTCTGTCTGTACAGCTTTGACCTTCATCTCCATCAGCGGGAAGTCGGTGGGGTATGCCATAAAATTTAGGTAGGAGGGAATGTACATGTTCACAGAGATAGTGGCGTTGACATCCTGGAAGGCAGTGACTGGCTCGATAAAAGAGTACTGTGTCTTTTCTGCGTCGACATAATCCCAGTGTTCGCCTTGGATGCCCAGGAAGAGGGCATTGCCACAGAGGCCTTCAACTGCTTCCTCATCTTTGGCGTACCAAATATCAAACCAGCGCATGACGGCTTCCGGATACTGGCATTTGTCAGTAATGGCACCGCGGGAAGTGTAAATATTGGTATAGGGCGGCATGGCCTTGACGTCGTTGAATGCGGAGGTCATCGCAGGCAGGCTCCAGTAGTTGCCGTTGAGTTCCGCCGGCATCATCGTGGGAGTGGCGTTGAGGATGCCGACAATTCCGTTTTTGCATTTAGCTTGGTGCTGCTGCGACGTCTGGGTAAAGGATTCAGGGTCGATGAGACCCTCGCTGTAGAGCTTATGCATATAGGTGAGGAATTCCTTGTAGGTGTCCTCCTCAGGCGGGAAGAAGACCGTGCCGTCATCTTTGACCGCCAGCCAGTTTCCGTCTACGAAAACGCCGAAGAAAGCGGGGAGGATTGCAGTACGGAAAGCGTTCAGAGCACTTGTACCGCCTGCGTTGGACCAGGGGATCTCGTCGTTCGGGTCGCCGTTGCCGTTGGCGTCCTGCTCTTTATAAGCTTTCAGGACGGTGTAGAGCTCGTCGACCGTCTGCGGAGGCTCCAACCCGACATTATCCAGCCAGTTCCGATCATAAAAGGAAATACTGGGGTTGCGGGTTGCGGTACGGCAGATATAAGGAAGACCATAAATTTTGCCGTCTGTGGCAATCATGGAGCCCTGAATCTCCGGTTCTTCCGCCATCCTGGCGGAAAGGTTCGGCGCATATTGGCTGATGAGATCCGTCAGATCCAGCAGGGTACCAAGCGGCCCATAGGTTTCTTCGTCGGATACGCCCAGCTGGCGCATGAATACATCCGGATATTCGCCGCTGGCCAGGGCCAGGTTTTTCTTTTCCGGATAAGAGGTACTTTCCACCAGGGTGAAGTCAAAGTGGATGTTGGTCAGCTCTTCGGCCTTTTGGAAAAGGAGAAGATCGTTCCATTCCGGTGCGCCGGGGTCCTTCTGGCCAAGGACGGTCACCGTGATCTTTTCTTTTGTGATAGGATAGCCGACGGCGTTCATGTAGTCGGGAACGTTTGGAGCCTCCGGTTCAGAGGATTCCGCCGCCTGGGAAGAGGACGGCGCGGACGAGGGAAGGGACGAGGATTCTGCGGACTTGTCGCCGCAGCCGCCCAATGCGCCGGCCAGCACGCATGCGGAAAGGATGAAAGCCAGTGTGTTTTTGCGTTTCATACGATACCTCCTAAATTTGTCTGCTATTTAAACGGAAAATCCGTATCAGCCTTTGATTGCACCGATCATAACGCCTTTGACAAAATACTTTTGGATAAAGGGATAGACGAGCAGAACCGGAATACTGGAGACGATGATGAGCGCGTACTTGATGAGCTCCGCCGTTTTCAGCTCCTGGTTTAAGACGGCGGATTCATTGGCGCCGATCAGGAGCATTTCCGCGTTAAATTCGCTCTTGCAGAGGATTTCACGCAGGATCACCTGCAATGGAGTCCATTTGGGGTCGTTGATGTAGATAAAAGCGCTGAAGTAGTTGTTCCAATGGCCCACGCCGAAGAACAGCGCCATGACCGCGACGATGGCTGACGACAGAGGCAGCACGATGCGGAAGAAGATACAAAAGTTGGAGGCTCCGTCGATGCGGGCGCTTTCCTGCAACGATTCAGGAATATTGGTCTTGAAGAAGGTGCGGCAGATGATGATGTTACTCATGGAAGTCGCGCCTAGGAGAATAAGAATGAGCGGGTTGTTGACCAAGTGGAATTTTTTCATCTGCAGAAAGGTAGGGATCAGGCCGCCGCTGAAGAACATGGGGATCATGAACAGAACAGTAAAGAATCCGCGCCCCACAAGATCTTTCCGGGATAGAACATAGGCGGCCGGCAGAGTTACCGCCAGATCCAGAAGGGTTCCGGCGACGGTATAAAAGATGGTATTGCGGTAGCCGATAAGGATGCGGGGATCGTCAAAGACCTTCTTGTAACCATCCCACATAATATTTTTGGGGATAAGGATCACCTTTCCTGCGTTGACCAGGTCCGGATCACTGATAGAAGCAATGCAGACAAAGATTAGAGGATAAAGGGTGACGATGAGAATCAGCAGCAGGACGATGGTGTTGACAACTTTGAATACCCGGTCGGAAACAGACTCCCGGATCCGGCGATGTTTGACTGTAGAAGCCATAGAACCCCTCCTCACCATAGGCCGCTTCCGCTGATCTTGTTGGAGATCGTGTTGACCAGCAGGATCAGGATCAGATTGATGATGTTGTTGAACAGCCCTACCGCTGCACTGAAGCTGTATTGCGCCCGTACCAGCCCCACCTTATAAACATAGGTGGAGATGACCTCCGCGCTGTCTAGATTCAGATTGTTCTGCATCAGGAAGACTTTTTCAAAGCCGACATTCATGATGCTGCCGCTGTTCAGGATCAGCAGGATGACGATGGTGGGAACCAATGTGGGAAGATTGATATACCACATTCTCTGGATCCGGGTGGCGCCGTCTACCTTGGCGGCTTCGTGGATCTCCATATCCAGCCCGGAGAGGGCGGCCAAATAGATGATGGAACTCCACCCCATGCCCTGCCAGACGCCGGACCATACATATAGGTCGTTAAACAGTGCAGAGTTCGCCAGGAATAGCTGGGTCTCGCCGCCGAAGGCGCGAACAAGGGCGTTCACCACACCGTTGGGGCTCATAAGGACGTTGAGCATGCCGACCAGAACGACTACAGAGATAAAGTGAGGCGCATAGGTAACGTTCTGCACCAGCTTTTTGAAAAACTTGTTGTCCACTTCGTTGAGCAGCAGCGCCAGCACGATCGGAATAGGAAACCCCGCCGCCAGGGAGTAAAGAGAAAGGAAAATCGTATTTTTAAAGATATTTCCAAAGGAATAGGTGTGAAATAGCGTTTCAAAATGCTTGAATCCCACCCATGGGCTGCCGGTGATCCCTTTTGTAGGGATAAAATCCTTAAAGGCGATCTGAACGCCATACATCGGACCGTAGCAGAAGAAAAGGAAGTAGACCGTAGCCGGAAGAATGAGGATATAGAGTTGCCAGTTCCGGAGAATGTTCCGCCGAAGCCGCGCAAATGCCTGCGCCCTTTGCCGCGCCCGAACCACGCCTGTTTCCGGGACGCTGTGGGAGATGGTGTGTTCTGTCACTCAAGAATCCCTCCTGTTGTGTTTGATGCCTTTATTATAGAAAATCCGGCTCCGGTTGTAAACAAACAGTTCTTTAACTGGCAATCAATAATTCATATTTCGGGGAATCTGTTATTAAAGCCATTTACATCTATTCGTTTTTATGATATTCTTTTTTAAAAGAGGCCGGTAGTTTGTGAAATTACACAGTTTTTTATGTTCAACCGGCTTGTTCCGAGGAGGAAGCTTTATTTTGCAGCGACGGTGTAAAAGGCGCGTCCCAACCATACAAAATCCCTATCAGCGTCTGAAGCGCAAGTCGGTCTACCATTTCTTTCTGACCTATCTTTTCATGATTCTGGCTTTGATGGCGGCAATTTTGCTGGCAGTTTTCCCCGAGATCCGATCGCAGATGCGGGAAAAATCCATTCAAAACAGCTATACCCTTTTGCGGCAGATTGAATTGAGCGTGGACGCCAAGCTGGATCAGATCACGGAAATTGCCAACAAGCTGGCCTTTCACCAGCAGATTCCCATGCTGCTGCAGGGGCGCACGGAATTGTACTCGTTGTCCGACTTCGTCCAGGACGTTCGGATTCTGCAAAACGACGCGATTTTTGACCTATATCTTTACAGTCCGCTGACGGATCAGATTTTTACTCCCGGCGCGGTATTTTCGGCGGAAGATTTCTACCGGACCATGTACCATTATGACGGAATGACATTCTCAGAGTGGAAGGAAACCTATCTCTGCGCGTCGGAGTACCGCCGGTTTTATCCCTTGAAGACGTTGGAAATTTATTATAATCAGACCACCTACCAGGAGATGTTCACTTACACGCAGGCCCTTCTGCCTTCTGTGCCGGCACAGAAGCGGGGGAGGCTGGTGCTGCTGCTTCGCCGGGATGTCCTCTTGGAGAGCGTCTCCGCACTCCGTGAGACCAGTAGCGCGGATATCCTGCTGTATGACAAATCCGGCCGCTGCGTCTTTTCCTCCTGTGCTGGGACGCTCCCCGAGGAGGTAGAACTTCAGATCCAGGATGTGGTGCATTCCTACGGCTCCAGTACCTTCCCGACGGAAGGGCGGTCCCGGTATCTTTCCTATAAGGTATCCCAGGATACCGGTTGGAAGTATGTCATGCTTTTTGATGAGGAGGATTTTTTTGAGTCGTTCCGGGAGCAGCAGTATTTTATACTATCTCTGGTCCTGATCGCCCTGCTGGTGGGCGCGGCTGCTGCTGTGTACTTCAGCCACCGACTGTACAGTCCCATCCGCGAGATGGCCGACGTCATTGCCAAACGCCTGAACGGGGCCGTGAACGGATCCCCCAACGAGATCCAGCTTGTCCGGGATTCCCTACTCCAGACTCTAAACCGCTGTGACCAGATCGAGACGGCAATTCAGAACAATATTCCCTTTCTGCGCACCAGCTATCTCAACCGGCTTTTAAATACGGTTAGTCTCAACGAGAGTGAGGAAATGTACCAAAAGCACCTGCTGGAATACAACATCAACTTCGTCTCGGATATTTTTGCAGTCGCTGTGGTACAGCTGGAAAACGAAGGGGAGTTTTTTGAGCAGTTTACGGAAGCAGAGTATGCACTGGCTCTGGTTGCCGTGACCAATGTGGCGGAGGAGATCTTCGGAAACGAGGGGCACAGCTGCTATTGGCTCCGGATGGACGATACACAGCTGGCGTTGGTCGTCTCGATTTTGGATACAAGCGCGGATATGGAGTACTGTCAGGTCCTTTGGGAGCAGGCGGCACAGCGGGTCTTTGATCTGGTTTCTGGCTCCTGCAGCATCGGGATCTCCATGGGGCTGAGCCAGGCGCATCGTGGCTACCAGCAGCTGGCCGTCTGCTGCGACGAGGCCAAAAAGGCCATTGCCTATCGGGTGATCCGTGGAAGCTGTCGGGTTTTCCGCTATCGGGATATTGCTTTTGTGGGGCTGAATTACTACTATCCCTATGAAACGGAGCTGCGTCTGGTCAATGAGATCCGCAAAGGCAACCAGGACGCAGCGCGTCAGGAAATCGATGGAATCTGTCAAATGAACTTTGTCGGTCAGCAGATCGGTCCGGAGGCCAAGGACTGCTTGCTGACGGCGTTGATTTCCACCTTTATCCGTGCCATGAATCTTTCTCCGGCCTCTTCTCCGGAGTGCCGGGAGGAAATCTCCTTCGACCATTATTATCGGGAGGTGCGGCACTGCGCCGACATCCCGGCAGTGGTCACCTGCCTGTACTCCATCGTAGATGAACTGTGCGAATACGCCGTTCGGGAACAGGAAAACGCCCCGGGCAGTGTGGCTGCGGAAATTGCCGCCTATGTGGCGGAGCACGCAGGTGACCCGGATCTCTGCCTCAGCCAGCTGGGAGAGCGGTTTGACTTAAGCGTGCCGTATATCTCCTCTATTTTCAAGAAGTTCCACGGGGAAAATCTGAAGGACTATATCGCTAAAATTCGTCTGGAGCGCGCCAAGGAGCTGCTGAAGAACACAGAATTGATCATGCAGGAGATCGCGGCTCGAGTGGGTCTCAACAATGAAGTGACTCTTAATCGGATGTTTCGGAAATATCTGGGAATATCGCCTGGGGAATACCGACGGCAGCTGCAGCAGGACGGCGGGGATTCCTGAAGCCGGGCAACAGAAAAAGCGGCATGGCGTTAAGCCGTGCCGCTTTTCAATCATCTTGCAGGCCTTCAGATTTCCATTACCAGAAACCCATATCCATCCAAATCCACCTGCATTCCTTCCACGCCGCGCTGGCAGGAGGCGTCCCGCTGCCAGAGAGCGGTTGGCATTCCGACACCGTTCGGCAGTGTGACCGACAGACTGGCCGGCTTCTCCCGGAGGTTGACCAGCACGGCCAGCGTCTGCTCTGGACTGCGGCGCAGATAAGCGGCCACGCCCTCTGCCCGAACTGGAATCCATTCTACGTCTCCATCCACCAGGGCTGGCTGGGCGTGGCGCAGGCTGCAGAGCCCCCGAACGAATTCCAGTCGTTCCTGGCCGTTGCTTGTCAGCGTCCGGGACCAGTTGATGAGAAATTCCTTCCCGTAGAAACGGTTGCCGTAGATGCTGTGCGGTCCGTTGTCCGCGATTTCATATCCATTATAAAGAAACGGAACGCCGTCCAGTGTAAAGTTCACCGTGAGGCAGGCCTCCACCGCCCGGGACCCGATGCGGTCCTCCCAGCGGCGATCTCCGCTGTCGTGAGCGATGTCGTGATTGTCCATGGACCGGAGCACCCGCCCTCCGGCAGGCAGACGGCTGTGAATCTCCCCCCAGTATTCCCGCAGTTCCTCGACTGTGCAGTCTCCGGCGCAGACCTGGGGAAGCCGGAAGGACCAGTTGAAGTCGTAGTTGACGTCAAAAGCTCCCAGATATTCCGGTTTGGTCCCTTCGTTGAGCATGAGAATGTCCGGTTTGATGGTCTCCAACCGCTTCCGGCCCTCCTCCCAGAACGAAAGTGGAACCGCGTCGCCGACATCGCAGCGGTAGCCGTCCACGTCGTATTCCCGGACAAAAAACTCCATATTCTCCCAAAGGTATTCCCGCAGTTTCTGGGATTCAAAGTTCAGTTCTGGGAAGTGCCAGGACCCGTAACGGACGCTCCCACTGGCATCACGCTTGACAAAATCCGGGTGCTTCTCTAAAAACACCGCCGAGGGTCCGCAGTGATAGTATACCAGATCCAGCATGACCCGCAGCTCCAGGCGGTGGGCCTTTTCGATGAAGTCCCGCAGGTCACCGTCTGTTCCGTACTCCGGGTCTACATGGAAATAGTCCTGGATGCGGTAGGGATTTTTCGGGTTGCCCAGGCCGCTTTTGATCTGGCGGTCACTCCAGTATTCCGTCCGGGGATCATCGTCCTGCCGGAAAACCGGGCAGAGGTAAACAATGTCCACCCCCAAGCTGCGGATGTGCTCCAGCAGTCCGGCAGCCGCAGAAAGGGTCCCCTCCGGCGTAAAAGGGCGCAGAAACAGTTGGTAAAGAACGGAGGCGCTGATGTTGTCACGTGTTTTCATGGCTGACATCCTTCCATCAGGTGCTTTGTCTCCATTTAACCATACCAGGCAGCGGAAAACAACCGAAGAAACATAACAAAAAGTTGAAAAATCGAAACAATCTGCTGACAGCGGCCTTTTTTTGTGGTATACTGGCCAAAAGGGGGAATGCCCGTGTTCTATGAGGAAAAAGGTCTTGTGTTGAGCCTGCTGAATGTTTTTTCCTTTAGCAGGTCCAACTCCGTGGTTCAGGAGCAGTCCCGGAATTTCCATGCGCTGTCCATCCGTACCGGTGGCAGTGGAAGGTTTGAATATGATAACCGTTCCTTTGCAGTCCGCCAGGGGGAGATCGTCTACGTTCCGGCTGGCCGAGGCTACCGTGTTTCCACAGAGTATGAGGAGATTATCGTCCTGCATTTTCAGCTTTGGAACTATTACAGCCTGGAAATCCAGCCTTTTGTTCCCGTCGATAGTGCGGCCTGCGAGGCGCTGTTCCGGCAGATCCTGGCGGAGTGGGAGCGTCGCCGTGCCGGAAGCGGATACCGCTGCACAGCGATGGCCTATGAGCTTCTCGCCAAGCTCCAGGCCCAGGTTGCAGAGGCGCGCTGCGCCGAAGGAGCGCTTCGGAAAATCCGTCCGTCTTTGGAGTGTCTGGAGCGACGGTTCCTGGACCCGGAGCTGACAGTAGAGGAGCTGGCCGCCTGTTCCTCCATGAGCAGTGTGTATTTCCGCCGCCTGTTCCGAGAGGCTTTTCAGACGACACTCCAGGTCTATCTCACTGCTATGCGGATGAGTCGCGCCAAGGAGCTGCTGGCCAGCGGTTACTACTCCGTCGCAGAGACCGCGGAGCAGAGCGGCTTTCCCGACGCCAAATATTTCAGCACTGCTTTTCGAAAAGCGGTGGGGATGACGCCGCGCCAGTATGCGGATTCCCAGCGGTAAGGAGATTTTTCGATGCCGTTTTCCTCAAAAGCCCTTGATTTTCTCTTTGAAAAGCAGGCTGGTCATAGCGCCCCGGGTGAACAAGACCATTTCCCATATTCCGCGGGATACCCGCTTCTCCCATGACAAGTCTCTTTGCCGGGAAACATGTGGGGCCGTTTCCAGCTCCAGCGGCCCCCGGCGCAGAGTGGTCCTGCTTTATTTTGAGATCAGTGGCGGCAGATTTGGGTACAGCTGCGGCTACCATTCTGTTTCACTCCGGTATCTGGACGTCATGCGGCGGCTGATTCTTCGGGGAGACGAGTCCTTTTCCCAAGTCCAAGCGGCCATGGAGGTGCTCCCTCAATACCAGCTGGAAGGAGAGCAATATAAGCGTCCTCATTATCCGGATCAACCAGTGGGCTCCGCCGGTGGCTGGAGCTCCGCTGCGTCAGCGTGTCGGCGAAAAGCCGGGATTTTCCGTTGCTGTTCTCCGAAAACCTGGCGAAGAGGCTCATTCAGGAACGAATTCCTTTGGCCCGATGTACCGATTTCTCCTCCGGACGGCTCAAGCGGCACTTTCCGGTGAAATGGATATTGATTAAGCCAAAGCGGAGCGGTTTCAAAAGCCGCTCCGCTCTTTTTATTGGATTTCGAACTGGTCGTAGCAGGTCCCATCCAGATCCTTCCAAAGGAAAACGCCGTTTTCCAGGGTCATATAGCTGTGACGGCTGCCCTCCTTGGGGATGGAGACCGAACCAGGATTCAGATAGGTGAAGGTATCTGTTCGCTGGCAGACGGGAACGTGGGTGTGTCCGTGGAGCAGGATGTCCCCCTTCCCCAAAAGCGGCGGATTTTTCAGGTTGTAGACATGGCCGTGGGTGGCGAAGACCAGCGTGCCCTTTTGCTCCAGCAGGCAGTATTCTGCCATGATCGGGAAGTTCAAAACCATCTGGTCCACTTCCGTGTCGCAGTTGCCTCGCACGCAGAACAGCTTGTCCCGGATGCCGTTGAGCATGGTCAGGACCTCTTTGGGTGCATATTTCTCCGGCAGATCGTTGCGGGGCCCGTGATAGAGCAGGTCCCCTAGTAGCAGCACACGGTCGGGCTGTTCCTGTTCCAGGGCCTTCAGCAGCCGTCGGCAGTAAAAAGCCGACCCATGGATGTCGGACGCAATCAAAAATTTCACAGAATTCCTCCTTTTTGGTAACGACCCTATTGTACCACGTTCGGCAGAATTTTTCATGGAAATTCTGTAAAAAAGCAACACAAGCCGGTCCCTTCCGTTTGGAGGGACCGGCTTTTTGTATGTCTCTGATATGTTTCAGCGGGTCAGCTCAAAAAAGCGATCGGCCAGTTCTTTTGGGGTGAAGGGGCGGCCAAGTTTGGGCGAGCCGTCTTCTCTCAACTCAAAGAGATAGCGCCCCTGATATCCGACGCCGTCCAGCAGTTGCTTTAGCTCCTTCCAGTCGATGCAGCCGTCTCCGGGCATCCAGTGCTTTTCATCCAGCCGATCATAGTCGGAAAGGTGGGTGGTGATGATATAAGGCCCGACCTTTTCGACAAATTCCCGGTGGCTCTCTTTCAGCAGATGGTTGACGTCAAAGCAGACTTTGGCGCTATTTCCGTGGTCGATGAGTTGCAGCAACTCGTCGGCGCAGTTGCCCAGACAGGTGCGGGGCAGCTCCTCCACGGCAAGAGTGACGCCATATTTTTTGGATCTCTCGCCCAGCAGGCGGATGGATTCGGTGGAGTAGCGAAGCCGGGCGGCACGGCATCCCTCAGGGATGGGCTCTGAGCTGGGGTGGAGGATGGCAATGCCGATCTGGTGGTCACCCGCCCACTGCAGCAGCCGGAGCAGCTCTTTCTGCGCGTTTTTCCGTACGTCACCCGCTTCTGCAGAGATATCCCAGTCAGCGCCGAAGGGCAGATGGAGAGAGGTAGGCGCCAGACCGCCCGCTTTCAGATCCTCATAGCTTCTTTCCAAATCCGCCAGAATGGTTTTCGTATCAGCCTTGTTATCAATTATATCGATCTCCGCATCCTGAAACCCGGCTGCAGCAGCGGCTTTCCAGCGGGCGGGGGAGGAATCCGGATAAAATATGCTTGCCAGTGCAAGATGATTGTTCATAACAGGAGCCCCCTTGCCAAGTTTATACAAAATTGTACAGCAAAGTCGGGCTTTTGTCAAGAATTAATGAAGCAAATACTGCTTCGCTGCTTGAAATTAGTCCAACTCGACCTTGACGGGCATCCCGGTTTCCATGGACTGGTTGCAGGCCAGAGTGAAGGCCACGGACCGCAGCGCGTCCCGATAGGGGGAGAGAATCTTGGAGCCATCGCCGGTGAGCACCGCATCCACAAAGGTGCGGTCGCAGACAATGCCTGCGGTCCCGTCGTCCGGAATGGTCAGGGCCTCGTCTCCGCCGGCGCGGAGGGTGCCGTCACCCTTGACGACCAAGCCGGAGCCATCGTCTTCGGGCGCGGGGCGGTCTCCGTAGATATTGACCTTGCCGATGATGTAGTGGTCCAGCCGGGCGTCCTTGGCGCTGAAGGTGATCTTGGAATCAAAGCAAGCTCCCCCTGTGGCGTAGCAGCCCGTGCTGATGGTGCCTAGGGCACCGTTTTTGAACCGGATGACGGTGCTGGAAAGGTCGTCAGTGTCATACCCCTCCACATCTTTGACAAAGCCACGGGTGGCCATGGAAAAGACCGTGTCCGGCTCGCCGAAGACATAGCGGATGATATCAAACTGATGGATGGTCTGCTCCACGGCCTGGCCGCCGGAAAGGTCTTTCTTCAGCCACCAGGGGGTGCCGGGAATCCCGCCCATGCGGGCGCATTCCACATAGGGGACCTCATGGCTGCGCAGGAAGTCAACCGTAGGCTTTACAATGTTGGAGTAGCGGCACTGGAAGCCGGAGGCGGTGATCAGCCCTTTGGCCTCTGCCGCGTCTCGAATCCGCCGGGCCAAGTCCAGATCCAGGGCCAGGGGCTTTTCAACGAAGAAGGGAATCCCACGGCGGATGGTCTCAAACTCGATCTCCCCGTGGCAGGTAGGCGGAATGCAGATAAACACCATATCCGGTTCCACCGCGTCGTACATTTCCCGATAATCGGTAAAAGCCCGGCCGCGCCCGGCCTTTTCCGCGAAAGCCTCCGCCCGTTCAGGGATCAGGTCGCAGAATCCGGCCAGCTCCACGTCGGTGTAGTCAAGAAAGTGCTCCAGATGGTAGCTGCCAATGCCGCCGCAGCCAATAATCGCCAATTTTTTCATAGGTAACGCCTCCTATATTATAAAGAAAGAATGTGATCCAGCGCAAGGCTGGTCGTCTGATAAAGGAAATCCGGGCTTGCGGGAAGAGCGCCAACTTCTGCCGTCAGATAGCCGTCATAGCCGGCCGCCCGCAGAGCATTCATCACTTTGCCCCAGTCCACGCTGCCCTCCAGCAGGTTGACAAAGCTCCCGGCGTTCCAGCCGGAGCGGTTGAAGTCCTTGACGTGAACCTTGACGATTCGTCCGGAAAGGAGTTCGATCCAGTGCTCCGGGTAGGAAAAGATCACAACGTTGCCAACGTCGAAGTAGGCACCGATGGAAGGGCAGTCCAGGGAGTCGATGAAGGAAACCATGTCCCTGGGAGAGGCAAAAAAGTTGTTCCAAACATTTTCTAGGCCGACCTTGACGCCGCTGTCTGTGATCTCGTCCCGAAGGGCGTACAGCGATTCGAAGGAGTTTTCGTAGGCGCGGCGGATGGAGCGCTCCGGACCGATACCGCCCGGCACCGTCAGGATGCCGTCGGCGCCCAGGGCGCGGGCCAGTTCCAGTTGGCGGCGAAGAATGTTCCGGCCCAATTCTCGGCCGGAGGCGTCGTCGGAGCCCAGCGTGTCCGGGCCGTATAGGGAGGAGGAAATGCTGTGGACCGGCAGGTGATAACGTTCCGACAGGTCACGGATAGCGGCGAGCTCAGAGGGAGAGGTTTCCATAGACAGGGAATGAGCGGATCTGTCCGGCGCGTCCAGGTTCAGCTCGACGCCGTCATAGCCAGCGGCGGAAAGCTGCGCAAACATCTCCGAAAACGGGACGGACCCTGGAACAGACCAGGCGTTCAGCGCTTTTTTCATGGGGTGATGCCTCCTTTAAAAAACTTGACAAATGTTGAAAAATGTCGGCAAAAAATTGTATTTCATCTGTTTTTAGTTTATAATAAGTATGAATGGAAAGCGATAGGGCTTTCCGCTGACTATATGGAGAAATCGACTGAATTAGAGGTGGGCGGATGCATTCTCAGAGCTATTACAGGCTGATCAATGACAACGGCTGCAATTTTCGGGTAGACGATCGTCTGCTGATGGTCAACTGCACTGGCGTTTATGTCACGAAGGACCCCTTTGCCAACTTTAACCGCGGCGGCCGGCACGACTTTTACTTCATGTATCTGGATCAGGGGGAGCTGGAAGTCACAGCAGCGGGAGTAGCGTACACCCTTCGAGAAGGGGAGATGCTGATCTACCCGCCGGAGCAGTCCTACGGCTACCGGAAAACAGGGCGGGAGCCGATGAGCTACTATTGGGCGCATTTTTCCGGAAGTGGGGCGCAGGAGCTGCTGGCGGAATGCGGCTTGGAGGTTGGGACGGTCTATGCGCCGGGAAACAGGGAGGAGACGGCCTCCGGATTTCAGGAGATGTTCCGGTGCTTCTATGCCCGGGAGGCTCTTTTTGAGATGGAGGCTGCAGGTCAGCTGGCCTCTTTGCTGGCAAAGATGGCGCGATGGGCAGCGCAGGAGGGCGGAAAAGCCCCGGCGCTTCAGAGAATCCGGCAGTCGCTGGACTATCTTTACCGGAATTAT
>CAJMLQ010000082.1 GCA_905214265.1 uncultured bacterium | reverse complement strand
TTCCCCTTTACCGCCCCGATTTACATATCGTGGCTAGCCTACCCAATATCTGAATCGGGACTTGGGGCTATAACCCTTCTTGCAGAATATACTTTAGCACGGCCTTTTTCGACTGTAAATAGGTTTTGGGGTTCTGTAACAAAACCGTAATGAGAACGGCGGTTTTGCGAAAGGTTGACGGCGAGTTGTTGTGTAAAGGTAATGTTATGGGGTGTTTTCCGGCAGTCTGTAACGTTTACCGGTCAGCACCAGCTCTCCCCTGTCCACCATTCCTTTTAATATATGTGTAGCCTGCTTGGGGTCGATTTTCAGCTGCTCTGCAAGGGCCTGACGGCCCGCCGTGCCCTCTTTTTGGAGGTAGGCCCGGAGAATGGGGAGGTAATCCGCCTCCGCCACGGTGTTTCCGGCGGGGTAGTAGCGGACGCCAACTCTGGTGAGACGTCCTGCCTTGCTCAGGCGGTTCAGATGCTCCCAAGCCGTTCCGGGCGCAACATGGAGCAAAGCCGCCGCTGTGTCCCGGAGGAGGTAGCCCTGTTCCTCCGTGCCCCGGAGGAGCACGTCCTCCATCTGTTTATTGTGCGCCCAGACGGAGAGGGAGCGGAGGGAGAAGCCCTCCAAGCCGCCCCGGATCATGGCGGTGCGGCACAGGACGGACAGACGGGACTGGTCGATGGGGTTGCCGGTGGCGGGGGCGATGAACACGCGGTCAGTGGGGGCGTCCTTCTGCCGTGCCCGGACGTCGGACAAAAGGCGCTGTGTCCGGGCGCCCATGTCAACGTCGTGGTCGGGAAACCGGATCAAGCCGGTTTGCAGGTCGATCTGATCCCACGTCAGGGAGAGGATCTCCCCAGGCTGCATCTGGAGTTTCCAGCACATCCAGATGGCAAGGCCAGCGGTGGAGCTGCCCTCCTGCTGCACGATCCGCCAAAGGCTGTATTCCGTATCGTCGCCGCCGGTCTGCGGAACGTCCGGCTGGGGAGCGTCCTCCCAGAGGGCGGCGGGGAAAATGCCCCGAAGGCTGCCCACGGCCATGCCGCTGACACGGGCGGCGCAGGCCCAGCCGTTAGCCTTGATCTGGCGGACGATCCAGTCACGGCGGAGATCTTTCAGGGAGACGTCCTGCCCCTCGCTGTCCAAGACGATCTTCGCCAGACGGGAGACGTTTTCCGGCGTCATGGGCTTTTTGCCCCGGTCCGCGATGAGGACACGGTTGGACAGCTTGCGATACCGGGCATAGCGCTCCCGGAGGCAGTCCGCTACGGAGGGCTCCAAGGGGACGGTGCGGTCCGGGAGCAGGATGCTGCCGCCGTCCAAGTCCACCTGATCCCAGGTGAGTTCGTTCAGTTCCTTGCGGCTCAGGCCCTCCTGCCACGCAAGGCGGAGGATGACGCCCTCCGGGCTGTATGGGTGTCGGGCGAGGATGCGGAACATGGCCGCTTCGTCCGGTTTTTTCAGTTCTTCTGCTGACATGGTTACCTCCTGTTTTGCCGAGGGGAATCGGCGTGAGTCTCACGTGAGTTTTGTCCGAAATCAGCCCTCCATAAAGCAGGAGAAGGCCGGATAGTAGCGGAGGGAAATGGGCTGGCCCAAGGCGGCGGAGCGGTTTTTAAGAATTTTCAACTCCAGTTCCCGGGGGTCCTTCCGTTTTTCCTCGTCGATCTGGAAGCCGGGACGGCCCGCGCCCCGGGCTTGCAGTCCCAGCAGCACGTCGGCGGAGTAGTCGATGCCGCCGGATTCCTTGAAGGCGTTCATGGAGACCTCAAGGTTGTAGTTCTCCCGGTTGAAGGAGGAGATGGCGAAGACCGTCAGCTCGTACTGCCGGGACATTTTTTTCAGGGCGCAGACGATGCGGTCGAGGTTCTGCTTGTCGGTGAAGTGGACGTCCACCGGGGCGATGATCTGGAGGTAGTCGATGAGGACCACCGGCTTTTCGCCGGTCTCCGCGATGTGGCGGGCCACCTCGCTCTGAATGTAGTCAAGGCCGGTCTCGTGGTCGCCCTCCCGGAAGTAGATGTGTCCGGCGTAGGCGGCGTAGGCGTCCCGGGCGGCGTCCAGATGGGCCTTTTCCTGGGTGGTGTACTGGCTCCACCGTCTGCCGTCCAGCACGCCGCGAGCGGTCTTGGCCATGCGCCGCCGGGCGGAGGTGTCCAGCAGGAAGCTCTCCCGGGAGATGGAGCGGGCCATCAGCTCCCACGCCATCATTTCCAGGGAGAACACCAGCACGTCTCTCCCCTGTTGGGCCAGCTGGTCAGCCATCTGCATACAGAAAGCGGTCTTGCCCAGGGAACTGACCGCGCCGATGACGTACAGGCCGTCGTACAAGCCGCCGTCCAAGGCCTCGTCGATCTTGGGGAAGCCGGTTTTCAGCGGCGGGCGGGCGGCCTGCTTCTGGATGTAGGCGAGAAAGTCCTCCATCCGGCCTGCCGCCGAGGTCTCCTTGTAGGGGGGCGGCTGCTGTGCCGCCCAGTCGGCGGCACACTGGGCGAGGAAGCGGGCGGTCTCGTCCCGGTCATGGCAGAGGGATTCGTTGAGATCCTTGCCGTAGGGCACGGGGGGACAGCGGTAGAGCCAAGGAAATTCCGCCGTCAGCGCCGCGGCCCACGTCTCCCCTGCCGGATCGCTGTCTGTCAGCAGCAGGATGGGGGCGGGCTTGGGCAGGGTACGCAGGAGGGCCGCGGCCTTCTCCCGGTTGCCGGAGCCGTTGAGGGCGGCGGCATGATAGCCCAGTTCCTCGGCGGAGAGGGCGTCGAAGGTGCCTTCAAGGAGGAAGATGGGGCCTCCCTCCCCTGCCCCGGTCAGCAGTTCCGGCTGGAACAGCGGCGAGGGGCGTCCCTTTTCGTTGAGGTAGCGCTTTTCGGAGACGGCCCGGCGGACGCAGCGGCCGTCCTCACAAGGGAGCACCACGCAGTCATGCCTGGGATCGTAGCCTAAGCGGAAGCGGGTGACGGTGTCCGCCGACAGGCCCCGCTGGGCGAAGTAGGGGGTCTCGTTCCGGTGGGTGAAGCATTCCGAGAGATAGGAGGAAGAAATGGGTTCTTCGCTGAAAAAAGACGGGGCGTAGCCCCCGGATCCCCCCTCCCCCCCGTGAGGAGCGGCCCGCTCTGCGAGACGGTTCGTTATGCGGGAGGGTTCGGCAGCGCTGAAGGAAGCGGAACGCCTTGCGGAGCCGTCCCCGTACCGTTCGCTGGCAAGGGAAAGGGCGTCCGCCGGGGAGGAAAGGTTGTTGTCAAGGGCGAGGAGGTCAAAGAGGTCGTAGTCCGCGCCGCAGGCGAAGCAGTGGACCTTGTTGCGCTTGGGATCGAAGCCCATGGAGGGGTCCCGGTCAAGGTGGGACGGGTTCAGACAGCGGAACCGCTTGCGGGGATCAATGCCCCGGTCATAGAGGTAGTCGATGATCCGGGGACGGAGAGAGTCGAAGGTGTCGGGCATGGAAGCGTCTCCTTTCTGGGTCTGGTCAGGAGTATTGTAGCATACCGCCCCGGAGACCGGCGAAGCGGTCCGGGGCAGTCATATATCTTAATATATCTATAAGGGGAAAACGGGGGGAAAAGGTGTGGTTGGAAAAAGTTAGAAAAATTTGGAGTAAAAAGTTAATTGTCCCCAAAATGTGGGTATAGAAGTGAACGAAAATGGGAAAAATGGGAGGGGCGGAAAGGCGTGGATTGCACGGGGGGAAGTGGGTGTTTGCACGGGGAGAGGTCGGAATTGCACGGGGGAAAGTTGGAATCGGACAGGGAAAGCAGAGAAATGTGGACGGTTTTCTCCACGGAAGGGGCGTTTTGCGGCTGTTTTTCAGGGAAATCGGCCCGAAAATGGGTTTCCTGTGGAGAAGTGGGCGGCGGTTTCTGCACAATGGCCCGGAACGGGCGGTTTTTCGGAGGGGAGTTCTGACGTGGTTTCGTGCAGACCGTCCCTGTCAGTCTTCGGCTTTCGGCGCTTTTTTGTGGGAGGTCTTCCCTTTCAGCTGCTTGGCCGCCCGGGTCTTATCCAGCTTCTGGATGTAGTCCCAGAGGGTCTGGTCGATGCCCACGTTCATGCGGCCTGCCAGAAAGGTGTTGATGTCGTCATAGTCGAAGTCCATATGGATGGAGCCGTTGGAAATGCTCTCGATCTCCTCTACCGCCTTGTTGAAGGGGCGGATGATGGCCTCGTCATAGTTGCGGTTCTTGACTTCTTCCTTGGTGGGCAGGCCGATGTAATGGATGATGTCGTCGATCTTGATGCGGAAGGAGCCGTTTTCGTCGATGGGGGCTTTTCTGGCCCGGTAGAACAGGTAGAAGGCCAGACGGTAGCTGTTTTCCGAAAGGTGGCCCATCCAGTCCGGGATCAGCTGGTAATACTGGGTCAGGAAGTGGCGCACGTTCTCCGCAAAGGAGATATGCACCTCGCCGGTGTACTTTTTGATGTAGGCCTCCGTGGCAAGGTGGGTGATGTAGAAGGATTCAAAGTACTTTTTGAAGGATTCGGCGGTGATCTTCATGCCGGTGATGGCCTGCATGTCCTTTTTCAGCTGGCGGTAGGCCGCGTCCCGGCTTTTCAGGCCCGCCCACGCCATGTATTCCTCGATGGAGAAGGTGGCGGTGTTGTTCCGCCAGTTGTCGGCGTTGCCCCGCATCAGGGTGTAGATCAGCAGGCGGTGGGCCGTCCAGCTGAGGTTTTTCGTGTAGGCTTCCACCGCCTCGAAGATGAGGGTCATCTCATAGTCCTTGTTGCGGTAGCGGATGTTCTGGTTGCCGTAGGCGTCCGGCTGATCGTAGGTGACGGTGATGCCGTTGGACGCCGGGTGGAACTCCCTCCCCCGCTTCATGTTGGCCCATACGCCGCAGATGAAGTAGGTGGCGGGGCTGTTGCCCAGAACGTCGTATTCCTGCACCCGCTCCGCCACCGTGGTCTCGAAGATGTCCAGCAGCGTGGAGGCGAAGGCCACGCTCTCCGGCGCGCCTTCCGCGATGACGGCGGACACGGCTTCCGGATCGGAGAGGGCACGGGTTTGCAGGTAGGTGTCCATAATGGGGTAGATGTCGGAGAAGTCGTAGGTGTTCAGCTGGTTGCGGAACTTGCGGGGATTTTCCTGCTCAAGCGGCTTGAGCTTGCGGTAGACGGACAGCATTTCCTGAAACTGCTCCGTTTCCAGAAAACGCAGCGGCTCGTCCCGGAGCTGGTCCATGGGCGCGGGATCCTGAGGCATGGCAAGGCCCTCCTTTGAAAAAGAGTGTTTTTTCGAGAATAGTGTAGCATAAAAGGGGGAAAAAGCAAAGAAAAAGTTCGTTTGTTACAAAAATGTAAAAATAAGGAAGGCGATGGCCGCTCCCCTGTTCCATGCGGGGTGAACGGACGGGGTGATGTGCGGACAAAACTCACGTGAGTCTTGTCCAAATTTAGGTGCGGGTGCCGTTGATGATCTTGCGGATCTGCCGCTCGCTGAGCCGGAACTGGGCCGCCAGCGCGCGGTAGTTGCAGCCGTTGAACCGTGCCCGGATGTCCCGGTCACGGGCGTTGCGCTCTAAGGATTCCCGCTTGGGGATGTACAGGCTCTGTCCGCCGCACAGCAGCGTCAGCCGGGTGAAGGCCTCAAGGCCGATGGCCTCGGCAATGTCCCGGTATTCCTCGGGAATGTCGCTCATGGGGACGGGACGGGCGGTGTTTAAGTAAGGAATGGTCATAGATGGACTCCTTTCGTTCGTAAAAAATTTGGACAAATCTCACGTGAGTTTTTTGCCGGTTGCACAGCTTGGGGCGCTTCCCTGTTTGCGGACAGGCCGGACAAGTCTCATGTGAGTTTTTTACAGGTGAAGGCCGGACAGGTTCGCCGTCCGGGGCTGCTTGCGGGCCAGCGTACGGGCGCCTTCCAAGGCGTCCGGGCCGTCATCGTGAGCGCCCAGGGGAAACTGGGAAAGCTGCTGCAAAAGCAGCGTCTGATCCCGGCGAAAGAGGATGTAGCCGTTTTTCACGTCCGGCTGTAACGTCTCCACCCGCATGGTCTTATCCTCCGTGGAGCGGACGCCCTGAATGGGCAGATACAGGCCCTGGCGGGCGGATTCCCGGGCAAGCTGCTCCTTTAAGAACCACTGAAATTGGTTGGTCTCCGCGCCGAAAAGGGCGTAGCCCCGGCCGGTCTCCCGGCGGAGCAGGCGCTCCTTTTCCAGAATGTCGCCAATGATCTTGTCCGGGTGGCGGCGCTGGATGTCCGCGTCCCAGACGTAGGCAAGGCCCGTGTTCCGGTCCACCGCCAGCGTGACGATGGCGGAATAGTCGCTGGAGGCGGTGCGGCCCAGAGAGGGGTCGCAGTAGCCGTAAAACCGGAAGTCGGCGGCGCGGAAGTCCACCTCGGCGGGGTTGTAGTACCGGAACCACTGGGCGGAGAACAGACAGGCGGCGGGGTCGATGGGCTGGTTCTGCATTTCCGAGTTGAAGGCGGCGTCTCCCTCCGTCAGCCGCATGAGCCGCAGATCGTAGTAGCTGAGTTTTTCCGGCCAAAGGACTTTGGAGCCTGCCAGCATTTCCTTGCGGTGCTTGAAATAGAAGGCGTGGGCGGTTTTTTCCCGGTCGGGGTCGGTGAGGTCTGAGGCAAGACGCTCCCAGTCCGTCCACAAGGGGGAGGTGGCGTCGGACAGAACGGCCCGGTATTTCCGGCTCTGGAAGCCGGGGTTTTCCAGCAGGCCCGCCAGAAGGGAATCGTGGTGCAGGATGGTGCCGATGACGAGCATGTCCGTTTAGCTCTCGCCGGACTTGCAGACTGCCTTCCAGAACCAGTCGGCGGTCTTTTGCCGCTGCTCCGCCGTGCGGACGCCCTCGTCATTTTCGATGTCATCGCAGAGGATGAGATCCGGACGGCGCTCGTAGTTGCGCCGTCCACGCAGCTTCTGTCCGCTGCCTACGGCGTCGATCCGACAGCCGTTGGAGAGCAGGATGGAGCCGGTCTTCCACGTTTTGCCCGGCTGCTCGCCGAAGTCTGCTAAGATGCGCTCGTTGGTCTCCAGCTCGTTTTTGATGGCGTCTAAAAAGCTGACCGCCTGGGCTTCGGTGTCCGAGACCAGCAGGATGTAGCGCTTGTAGCCGAACAGGGCGGCGTGGAGGACGTTTTGCAGGCTCATGACGGTGCTTTTGGCATGGCCCCGGGGGGCGGCGATAGCGCTGCGGGTGCCCTTTTCCGTCAGCATGGCGGCGCAGTCCGAGACTGGGTCCCGGTTTTTCATCACCCGCCGACGCCACAGGGCGGACAGCTGCCGGTGAAAGGGGGGCGAGCGGCGGGTGAAGTAGTGCGAGAGGTAGTAGCTGCCGAACTCCGCCGGGTCCCGGGCCGCTTTCCGAAATGTTTCCGTGGTCAACAAGAGAACATGACTCCTTTCATAAAGATAGGAGCGTGTCGAAAAAGCCTTTTCGCCCCGCTAACAAGTTTTCAGAACTTTTATGAAGTTCTGAAAACTTAGGATTTTAATGGCGCAGGACACCCCTCTTGGGTTTCCCGCGCACACCCTTCCTTTCCGTTGCGGAGAAGTTGCCACCTTGTCGACAGGCTCAGGAGCACGGTATCACCGGCAAGGGATGGGCGCTTGTGAAGGAGTTCCCTGGAAAAGCCGTTCTGTCCATGGCGGCTCAGGGCGGTTTGTTGCATGGGGGCGTGCAGCAGACGGAAAAAATTTTTTCAGCGGAGGGCGGGACGAGGGGACGGATGGGCGGAAACCCTGTCATTGCAAGGGGTACATGGTTCGGCGGCGCAAAGAGGGACGGTCCAGAAAAGCGGCGGCGTGTTGGGGCGGGCAGATTGTAGTTGCGAAGCAGATGAAATTATGTTAACCTAATGAATAAGACTTTCCGAGTAGATCGGGGCGCGGGCCGATGGGGGCGGCGCTCCGGCGGTGTCATGCGCTTTTTTGGGGGCAGCATGGCCGGGTTCGTGAGGAAGGGGCATTAAATAAAAAAAGCGCGCCGAAAATCGGCGCGGGATGGGACATACATGTTTTTTGGCGAGAGCGTATTGGGAAAGCTGGCGATGACCTTTTTCATGGCTATGGTTCCGGTGGTGGAGCTGCGGGGGGCCATTCCGCTGGGGGTAGCCGCCGGACTGCCGCCTGCCGTGGCAGCCGTCACGGCGATGGCGGGAAATCTGATGCCGGTGCCCTGCATTTTACTGCTGCTGCGGCGGGTGTTCGCCCTGATGCGGAAAAGCGCGTGGCTGGGGCCGAAGGTGGATCGTCTGGAACGGCGGGCGCATTTGAAAGGGCGGAAGGTGCGGAAGTACCGGACGCTGGGACTGGTGCTGCTGGTGGCGATCCCCCTGCCGGGGACCGGTGCGTGGACCGGGGCGCTGGTGGCGGATGTGTTGGACATCCGTATGCGGACCGCTCTGCCGGCCATCGCCGCCGGGGTCGTCATCGCCGGGTGCATCACCACGGCTGTGACCTGCGGCGTGGCGGGGCTGATGTGAGGGGCGGCACAAAGGTAAATTATCAGGACTTATTACTATCAAGAATGGATCATGATAAAGAGGGATCTTCTTCCGGGGACGGAGGGAGGTTCTTTTTTTGCGGGTGCGGGAGCGGAGACAGAGGAATGTGGGCAAGAGGAAGATAAGGCGTGTTGGAGGGCGAGGGCGTGAGGATAGATGGGGCGTGTCTGGGGGGAGCGGATGGGAGGGTTACGAGGGGATGGACGGAGGGATGGGCGGGGAGATCGTGAGGGATATGGAGACGGATGGAGCGTCGAGCTTTTGGGAAACGGTTCCCAAGGCGGGGCGTTTTTTTTGCGCTATTGTGGGGTTATAGGGTCTGAAAGCCCCAGAATTTGAATACCGGAGGTATAATTATGGCATTTGATTACGCAAAGGCATACCAGCAGTTCATCGACGAGGAGTTTGCGGCGGCCTCCGCTACCGCGTGGATGATCCCCGAGGCGGGGAAGGTCCGCTTCACGGGGGGCCGGGACATTGAGATCTCCACCCTGTCCACCACGGGTCTCGGCAATTATGACGCGGGCAAGGCCGACGGCTCCGCTTACCCTCAGGGCACCGTGACCAACAGCTGGAAAAGCTACACCCTGTCCATGGACCGCGGCGTGAAGTTCTCTCTGGACCGCACCGACCCCAACGACACCGGTTTTCTGGTCACCGCCGAGAACGTCATCCGTGAGTTCGCCCGCAACGCCCTGGTGAAGGAGCAGGACACCTACCGCATCCACCGCCTGTACGAGCTGGCCAACGGCGACGCGGCCCACAATACCACCCACATCGTCTCCGTCGCTCTGACCAAGACCAACGCCATCGCCACCGTCAGCGGCCTGTTGCAGACCGTCCGTGACGATGCGGAGGAGATGGACGGCTATGTGGCTCTCATCAGCCACAAGCACAAGACCGCCTTTTTGGAGGCCGCCAACGGCACCTATCACGACATTTCCTTCGGCAACGCCGTGTCCATCAACGGCGTGACCTATGAGAACGTGATGATGCTGGACGATCTGCCCTGCGTGTTCGTGCCCCAGAGCCGCATGAAAACCGTTATCACCGTCCAGAGCGGCGACAGCGATCAGGGCGGCATCGTGGCGGGGGAGAACGCCAAGGACATCGCCTGTCTCATCACCCACTGCGAGACGCCGCTGGCCGTGAGCAAGCTGGACGCCATCAAGCAGTTCGGCCCTCAGGAGAACCAGCTGTTTGACGGCACTTCCATTCAGGCCCGCTATCTCTACGATCTGTTCGTGCCCGGCAAGCGTCTGGCATCCATCGGCGCTGTGGTGGCTCCCTGATGAGCGGCGCGGACAAGGCGGCCGCCATTCGGGAGAAGGCGGAGCGTCTGGCGGGCCGCAGTCTCGGTGAGAACGGGGACGCGCTGACGGAAATGGCCATGGAGCGGGCCTGCGCGTGGTGCGGACGGGAGGACATCCCGGAGGAGATGGAACAGGCCGTGGCGGCGCTGGTCCTCAATATGGAGGGCCGGGAGGCCGCTGTGAAGAGCGTCACCCGGGGCGACACCGCCGTGACCTACGCCGTTGCCGACGGGCAGTCCGCCGCGCTGACGGGGCTGGCCCCATGGCGCAGGCTGGGGCGGCTGAAGGAGGGGTGAACCGTGACGGACAAAGCCTTGGCGGACATTCTCGCCCGGACATATGCCCACCGTGTTACGGCGTTCCGTCCGCTGGCAGAGGGGGAGGAACGGTTCTGCGAGGCCGCGCCCTGCGCCCTGAGCCGCTCGGAGCACACCAGCGCCCCCACGCCGCCGTCCCTTTCCGCCGCTTGGCCGGAGGCACTGTACCGGCTGACCCTGTACACCCGCCCGGAGCTGGCCTTTCGGCTGGGCGACCGGGTGGAGGTGACGGACGAGGGGGGAAGCGTCTGGATGGGGCGCACCTCCGACAGCTTTCGGTATGACAGCCATTGCGTAACAGTGGTGGAAATCAGTCACGTGGGGGCCCCCGGCGGAACCCAGCAAAGCGGTTCCGCTGGGGAGAGGAGGAGCAGCGAAATGAGTGAGCTTTCGGCGGCAGCCGGAAGCGAGGGATATGCAGCTTGCTCCGACGACGGACAAGTCTCACGTGAGACAGGAAAGGAGGGGCAGGCGTGAAGGCCATTCAGGACAGCGTGGCGGCGTATTTGCAGGAGCGCACGGGCGTCCGCACCGTGGCGGACCGGACGAGGGTGCGGGGGGAATACCCCCTGCTGGCGGTGTCCGTCCGGGAGGACGGGACGGTGCTGGTGGACGGCGGACGGCAGGCAGAGCACACCTACCGGGTGACGGTCTCCGCCGCATCCGACCGGGAGCGGGACGGGAACACCGCCCTGCTTTCCTCCCTGACGCCCATTTTGCTCCGGGGCGTTCCCATGGGGGAGCGGACGCTGCATCCCTTGGAATTGAAAACCGAGGGGGAGACGCTGACGTTCACGGTGGAGCTGTGCGTACCGCTGCCCCGGCCGGAAAAGCCCGGCATGGAGCCGCCGGGACGCATGGCGACCCTCAATTTGGACATTTAACAAGGAAATCTTTGAAATTTGGAGGTATTTATGGGTCTTCCTGAAATTTTTATCAGCTTTCAGACGGCGGCTGTGTCCGCCATCACCCGTTCTGCCCGGGGCGTGCTGGCGGTGGCGGTGAAGGACGCCACCGCGGGCGGCGCGGCAGAGGCCGCGTACAAAAGTCTGGCGGAGGTGCCGGAGGACAAGTTCTCCCCTGAGAACTACCGTCTGCTGAAGCTGGCGTTTTTAGCCGCGCCCACCAAGGTCTGGGTGCTGCGTGTGGGCGAGGACGCCGAGAAAACCTATCAGGCGCTGGAGCGTCTGCGCTTTGACTGGCTGGCGGCGCCCGGTCTGGAGGACGCGCGGGTGATGTCCTTTATCAAGACCCTCCGCAACGGCGGGCGGGGCGTGAAGGCCGTGGTCGCCAACGCCACGGCCCCCGACTGCGAGGGCATCGTGAACCTGTGCGTATCCGGCCTGACGCTGGAGGACGGCGCGATGGAGGCAAAGGACTACGCCGTCCGTGTGGCGGCGCTGCTGGCGGCGCTGCCCCTGACCCGCTCCGCTACTTACGTCAACCTGCCGGAGGTGGTGGGCTGCGACGCACTGGCCGAGCCGGACGCGGACGTGGACGCGGGCAAGCTCATCATCGTCCCCGGCCGGGAGGGCTACCGTCTGGGCCGCGCGGTGAACTCCCTGACCACGCTGACCCCGGACAAGGCCGCGCCTTTCCAGAAGATCAAGATCGTGGAGGGCATCGACCTGATCCGGGGGGACATCGCCAAGGCCTTCGAGAGCGGCTATGTGGGCAAGGTGCTCAACGATTACGACAACAAGCTGCTGCTGGTGACGGCCATCAACGCCTATCTCAAGGGGCTGGAGGGGGATGTGCTGGACAAGACCGCCGACAACCGGTGCTTTGTGTCTCTGTCCGGGCAGAGAAGCTATCTGGAATCCAGAGGGACGGACACTTCCGAGATGAAGGACACCGACATTCTGAAGGCCAACACCGGCAGTCAGGTGTTTCTGGAGGCCAAGCTGACCTTCTGCGACGCCATGGAGGATCTGGCGCTGGTCATCTCCATGTAACCCATCGGACGAACGTGAAATAGGAGGAACGTATGAGTAATTTACAGGCAAACCGCACCCTGTCCGGCTCCTTTGCCGAGGTCTGGGTGGACGGCGCGCGCATCGCCGAGCTGTCCCAGCTGACACTGACCGTCAAGGTCCAGCGGGAGAAAGTCCAGTTCGGCATGGACGTGGATTCCAAGATCACCGGCTACGCCGGAGAGGGCACCATGACCCTCAAGCAGGTCTACACCCGGTTCTACGAGGTGCTGGAACAGGCCAAGCGCGGCCTTGACAAGCGGTGCACCATCACCACCGCCCTGAAAGACCCGGACGCCGCCGACGGCGGCGAGGAGCGGTACAGCATCGACAACGTGGCGTTTACCGAGCTGCCCTTCATGAACTACAAGATGGGCGAGGTGAACCAGCAGAAGCTGCCCTTTACCTTCCGGCCCTCCGATCTGGTGTGCCTGGACAGCATCCGGGCCGCTGACTGATGGCGCTGGCGGACGTCCTGCGGGAGCGTGTCTCCCGCAGGGGCCGCACCGCTGAGGTGGCATGCGGTCTGCTGGGTACGGTGACGGTAGAGGCCCTGCCGCCCAGAGAGTGCGCCGCCCTCGGACTGCGGGACGGCGGGCGGGCGCTGCTTTACGCCGCCTGCCGGGACTTGCAGACCGCCGGGGAGACCTTGCGCCGGGAGGGGCGGCTGTTCACCCCTGCCGAGGTGACGGCCTACGTGTCCGACGAGGAGGCGGCAGCCGCCGCACGGACGGTCCTGGCGCTCAGCGGCGTGACGACGGACGGAGACGGCGCATCGACAAAAAGCGCGGAAGTCCGACTTGGTGACGTGCAGAACAACGGGACACATTTGGCGGTCGAAGCGCCGTCCGGGGAGGAAATCCGACTTGGTGACGTGCAGGAAAACGAGGAAGTCCGACATGACGGCGTGCGGAACAATGGGCCGCATTTTGCGGGTAAAGCGCCGTCTGAGGGGGAATTCCGACTTGCTGACGTGCAGGAAAACGGGGATCTTACGGGAAAAGTCCGACATGAGGACGTGCGGGAAAAGGCGGTTCAAAAGGCGGAAATCCGACTTGGTGACGTGCGGAAACCGGACGGTACGGCAGAAGATGGACAAGTCTCACATGAGTTTTTCAGCGGGGACGGTTCAGACCGGACAGCCCCTATCTTGGGTGGTGTTTCCGATTTTGTACCACAAAATCTTGCGTTGTCCGAAGAAAATGACCGATTTTCAGCACCTTTGGAACTGTCCGGGAACACTGGGGAAGTGTCCGGGCGAGGGTCGAATCTGCACGAAACTGAGTCGGAAGTCGGAGAAGCGGTGCACGAAACGAAGTCGGAATTTGCGGCGGCGAGACGGCGTGGCCTGCACGAAAGCAAGTCGGAAGTCGAGGAAACGCTGCACGAAATGAAGTCGGAATCTGCGGCGGCGAGACGAGAGGGCTT
>CAJMLQ010000081.1 GCA_905214265.1 uncultured bacterium | reverse complement strand
CTGCTTGCGATTCTCCCTCCCAAGAAAAATGGGCCATTGTTCAGTAAGCATTAAAATAGCGGCAGGGCTGACAGAAGGGAACCGGATTCTTTGCGAGGAAACTTTGGAAAACAAGTATTTTGGCTGTCCGGATCAGATGGTTGAAGCAATTGCCCAATGTGTTGAAAAGCTGGAGACAAGCTGCTGCAAAAACGCGGTAGGCATTGGCGTAGGGTGCCCGGGATGGGTAATCGACGGCGTAGTTTATGAAGCCGTTAACCTTGGAATTAAGGAGTTTAATTTGCAAAAAATTCTACAGCAGAGATGCAGAACTCCCGTTCGGGTTGAGAACGACGCTAGGACTGCCTTGCTCTGCGAGAAGAAATATGGAGCTTTGCGTAGTAGCATAAATGGCGCCATGATAACTTTTGGCACAGGAATCGGGGGCGCGCTGCTGCTCAACGGGGACCTATACTGCGGCTCATTTGGCCATGCAGGCGAAATTGGTCATATGACGATTGGCTCCAAAGAATATTTTTGTGGCTGTGGAAAGTGGGGATGTTACGAACTGTTTGGAAGCGTTCGTGCACTGATTGCCCTTGCCAGAAAAGCCGGAATAAAGGCAGACAACGGTGAAGAGTTTTTTAAAGAGGTTACTCAGGAGAATCCGGTGGCACTTTCTTGCCTGGAAACTTATCTCGATCAGGCTGCATCAGGAATTATAGAAGTGAGTATGCTGCTGGATCTGGATACGATAGCAATAGGCGGTGCTATTTCGGTGCAGAAAGAGAGATTTGTTTCTCCCTTAGAAAAAAAGGTGAGAGAATATTGTCCCCACTGCCGCGTAGTAACGTCCGCTTTTGGAAATCATGCGGGACTGATTGGGGCTGCGCTTCTGAATCAGTGAGGGAAGAACATGCATACATTTAAAAATGCCACAATTGTTACAGGGGAAACAGTCCTTCCCAAAGGAAGTTTTTCCGTTCACAACGGAAAATTTGTTAGAATTTGTTCCGGCTTATCTGACGAAGGGGAGGACTTGGATGGCTGTTATGTCATACCGGGTTTCATTGATACGCACATCCACGGCTTTTCTCGGTACAATTTTGAAGATGCACACTGTGATTACGCCGCTGCGGGGACAGAGCTGAAAAAGAAAGGGATTACCTCCTATTTTGCTGCAATCTGCCCTTTTGACAAAGATGGAAACTATCATTCCGGCTGGTTGTTTCCGGAGCATGGGATATTTAAAGGCGTACATTTAGAAGGGCCGTTTATTAATGTGGAGCAGCGCGGCGGCTTTTATAAAAAGCAAATTCAGCCATATTCGGAGGAGATGTTCGCCAAACTGATACAGGACTTACAGGGACAGGTCAAGGTTATGACAGCGGCCCCTGAAGTAACAGAATGGAAAAGTCTATGCCGTCTTGCTCAAAGAGAGAAGATTGTGCTTTCGGCGGGTCATACCAAGTGTGATGCGTTGTTAGCGCGACAGATTTTCCAAGCAGGTGTTAAACAGATTACCCATATTTTTAATGCGATGCCAGGGCTTCACCACAGGGAGCCGTGGATCCTTTGTGAGGCGCTGCTGAATCCAGAAGTTTATTGTGAAGCAATTTGCGATTTATATCATGTATCACCAGAGGTTATAAAAATCTTATGGAAACTAAAAGGGCCTGAACGGATAATTGCGGTTTCTGACAGCGTTTTTGTAGAGGCAGGTATGGAAGTCCGAGAGGGTCTGGTATATAACGGAGATACCGTATATGGTTCTCAGAGCGATTTATACCGCATGTTTCGAAATTTGATTTTAAATGTGGGAATCAGCATTTTGGATGCTGTGAAAATGACCTCGTCAAATGCGGGCAACCATTTTGGCTTACAAACAGGGCGTATATGCCAGGGGATGGCAGCGGATTTTATTGTGATGGATCGACAGTTAAATATCCAAAGCGTCTTTACGGCGGCAGATTTTCCGGATTGAAATACAGATGCTTTTGTACTGCCTAAAATCGGTACAATTTGAGCTGTGACGTCTGTTTGCCGTTTTGTAGCTCCGGAAAGGGAAACAAAAACGACCCTTCCCCAGCTTGATTGGGGAAGGGCCATGATTCTAACAGTGAAATATGGAGGTTTTGACAAGACGGTAGCCCAGGTTTCAAAAGAGTGTTACATCGGGTTCCCAATAGTGTCCACCCGCAGAAGGTTGGTGTTTCCGGAAATTCCCAAAGGAAGGCCGGCAGTGGTCACGACCAGGTCGCCGTTGTGGAGCAGCCCCTGCTTTTTGGCAGCTTCATAGGCGGCAGCGAACAATTCGTCGGTGTTGGTCTTCTCCTCGACGAAAACCGGGATCACTCCCCAAGAGAGGCTTAGCTGCCGCACCGTGGACATTTCCGGCGAGCAGGCGATAATGGGGCAGGAGGGACGGTATTTAGAGATCATCTTAGCAGTTTTGCCGGATTTTGTAACGGTGACGATATACCGGGCCCCCAGGTCCATGGAGGTGGTGACAGTTGCGTGGGAAATGGCGTCGGTCACGTCCGCGCCCAGCTCGCCTTTCCGCTGGCGGAAACGGGCCTCATAGTCGATGTCCGATTCCGTGCGCTCCGCAATGGTGGCCATGACTTTGACCGCTTCCACGGGATAATCCCCTGCGGCGGTTTCGCCGGAGAGCATAATGGCACTGGTGCCGTCATAGATGGCGTTTGCCACATCGGTGGTCTCGGCCCGGGTGGGACGGGGATTTTTAATCATGGAGTCCAGCATCTGGGTGGCGGTGATGACCTGCTTGCCGGCCTTGTAGGCAGTCTTGATCAGGCGCTTTTGGAGAACGGGGATATGTTCGAAAGAGATCTCCACGCCCATATCTCCCCGGGCGACCATGATACCATCAGAGACTCGGACGATCTCGTCCAGATTGGAAACACCCTCGCTGTTTTCGATTTTCGCAATGATGCGGACGTGTTCACCGCCGTACCGCTTGAGAAGACGGCGGATCTCCATAATATCCTCGGCAGTGCGGGTAAAGGAAGCTGCAATGAAGTCGAATCCGGTTTCAATGCCGAAAATGATGTCCTGCCGGTCACGCTCACTCAGGAACGGCATGGAAAGGCTGACGTCCGGAACATTAATGCCCTTGCGATCCGAGATTTTCCCGCCGTTGATCACCTGGCAGGTAATGTCCTCTCGGCTGACCTTCTGGATCTTCAATTCGATCAGGCCGTCGTCGATGAGGATGCGGCCGCCTTCCCGGACGTCGTTGGGAAGTCCCGGGTAGCTGATGGAAGCGATTTCACTGTTTCCGGTCATGGGCCGGGTGGTGAGGGTAAAGGTATCGCCGGTCTTCAGATACGCCTGACCGCCTTCCAAGAGGCCCAAGCGGATTTCCGGCCCTTTGGTGTCCAGGAGGGTTGCCACAGGAAGCCCCAGCTCTTCCCGGACCTTTACGACGGTGTCAAACCGCTTTTTGTGCTCAGCGTGGCCCTGGTGGGAGAAATTAAAACGGGCGACATTCATGCCGGCCAGCATCAACTTTCGGACCATTTCCTCCGAGTCGGACGCGGGGCCGAGGGTGCAGATGATTTTTGTTTTTCGCATGGGAATCCATCCTTTCCGATCCATCCAATTTTACCGGCGCATCTTCGAAAAGAAGAACGCCGCAGGCGGGCTGTTTGGGTACCTGCTTGAAAAAATGCTCTCAGAGGGAAAGCATTTTTTCAAGTAGATTCCGTATCAATATGCAGGTCGAACTTTTTTATTATGCAAAATTCGAAAGAATATCCAAATTCTTCCCATTATAATATAACATTTATAAAAATCAAGGTCTAGCAAGAAATTGTAAATTTTTTCTGTGTAGACATGCCTTTTGAAAAGAAAAAAGCATGGAGATAGCACATGTTGTGCGATACTAAGAGGAAAGTACTGAATTGGAAGCAAGAACTTTGTGCAAAATGCGGCTTGCGAAATGCTGGTGGGCAGGGTATACTGTAACTGTATTAATCAGGCTAGTACAGTTGGCGGTAAGGCCGTGTTGGGGCGAGCTGGAAGCGTCCGGCTGTATGGTCCGTGCGAAAGTGCCGGCAGTAGCAGCGGCCGGACGAATTGATTTGATCGAAAACATTGAGAGTATATAAGCGGAACAGCCTTCGCGGCTGCTTTTGCCGGATCCGGCTGCGGCTTGTATATTCAAAAGTGTTTTCGATTTCTTCTTATATCCGCATCTACCCGATCCAGGATCGAGCGGCGCGGCAGTGGAAGGAGGGCGGAAATGTTTCAAATAAATTTGAAAAGCGGGGACGCGATCTACCTCCAGCTGAAGGAACAGGTGGTGCGGCTGGCGCTGGCCGGTGCGCTGGAAGGCGGCGAACAGCTGCCATCGGTGCGCGTTTTGGCTCGGGAACTGGGGATCAACCCCAATACGGTCTCCAAGGCCTACCAGGAGCTGGAAGCGGAGGGAGTCCTTTACTCCATCGCCGGAAAGGGCAGCTTTTTGACGGAAGATATCCGAGCCTCTGCGGCGGTCCGCAAAGACGCTATGGAGGACTTCAGCCGGGCGGCGGGGAAGGCCTGGCAGGTAGGAATCCGGCGGCAGGAGCTGTCCGGCATTCTGGACCAGGTGTTCGGGAAGGAGGAAGGAAAATGATTCTGCTTCAGGATATCGTAAAGCGGTTCGGAGATGTGACGGCTCTGGACCATATCAACCTGGAAATCCGGCGTGGATCCATCTGTGGTCTGTTGGGACCCAACGGCGCTGGAAAATCGACCCTGCTGCGACTGCTTTGCGGGGTGTACAGCCCAGATGAAGGCGCACTATCGGTCAACGGCGGAGAGGTATTCGAAAATCCATCGCGAAAGCAGAAGGTCTTCTTTGTGCCGGATGAGCCGTATTTTCTGCCCCAGGCCAGTTTGGACACCATGGCCCGGTTTTATTCCCGGCTGTATCCGGACTTTGACGGGGAGGTTTACGGCCGGCTCTGTGAGCTGTTCCGACTGCCCCGCAAAAAAAGGATTGCTGATTTTTCCAAGGGGATGAAACGGCAGGCCAGCTTTCTGCTGGGGCTGTCGACTCAGCCGGAGTATCTGCTGCTGGACGAATGCTTTGACGGCCTGGATCCGGTTAAACGGCAGGTGGTGCGGAAAATCCTTTCAGACGCGGTCAGCGGGCGGGATCTAACGGTGGTGGTTTCTTCCCACAATCTGCGGGAGCTGGACGAAATCTGCGACACCGTCTGCATCCTTTATCAAGGGAGCCTGCTATACAGCAAAGATCTGGACGATTTGAAGGGCGATGTTCACAAGATCCAGGTGGTGTTTCAGGATCCGGTGACGCTGAGCTTGCTGGAGCGGCACCTGGATATCATGGCGTCGGAGGTCCGCGGAAAGTTTTTTACGCTGATTCTGCGGGGGAACGCCGGGGAAATTGAGGAGGTGCTGGCGCGGTGGCATCCGGCGGCGCTGGAAGCGATCCCGCTGACACTGGAGGAGGTTTTCCTCTATGAAATGGAGGTGAAGGGCTATGACGCTCAGGTTATCTTCGGCTAAAAAGGACAGCGTGCACAACATTTTCCTGTACACGTTAGAGCGGTTTCGTGCGGTGCTGCTGTTTTATGCCATCCTGCTGGCGCTGCTGGGGCCGATGTCCCTGCTCGTACAGTTTTGGGCTGGCTCGAACGATTTCGCGCAGCTGCCGGATCTTTTGGGCTGGGGGCTGCCGCTGGGCATGGCGCTTCTGATGCCGCTGCTGATCTTTCATTACGTCAACAACAAGCAGGCGTTGGATGTATTTCATGCCGCGCCTGTCCGCCGGGAGACGTTGTACTTCGGCGGATACTTGGCGGGCCTGGCTTTGGTGCTGGTTCCTCTGGCACTGTTTGGCGGCCTTTCGGCGCTGGTCCGGCAGCTTTGCTTTGAAAGCGGATTCCTTGGGCTTCTTTATATGCTCAATGTCGGGGTCAGCGCCTTTGCCAGCTACAGCCTCATGGTCTTTGTCATGATCAACTGCGGGACCATGTTTGAGAGCATTGTGTACTACCTGGTCCTCAACGCCGGTTACCCTGCGTTGGTGAGCACGCTGTTTTCTTTGCTTCAGCAGCATACTTACGGATACCAGCAGACAGCGCATTCTGTGGAAAGCCTGCTGTTCAGCGGATCCCCTTACTACCTTTTGATAAGGAACTACAGCTGGGAGAGTTTCCAGCTGATTCCACTACTGGTGCCGCTGGTGCTGGGAATTGTGCTGGCGCTGTTTGGACGCTTGCTCTACCGCCGGAGGAAAAGCGAATCCGCGGGACAGAGCTTTGCCTACCAGCCGCTATTTTTTGTCGGCGCGGTGCTAACCTGCCTCAGCGCCGGAATGGCTTTTCTGCTGCTGAGCAGCGGCGGAAACCCGATCCGCGCCGGTGTCGCAGTGATGGCGAACCTGATCGGGATGATTGCCTACGCAATTCTGGACACTGTTCGCAACCGGGGGTTTCGGAAAATCCGCCGGACTGCGGTGACGGCTCTGTGCATTGCCTGCGTTGCCTCCAGCTTGTTTGGCCTTGGAGCGGTGACGGGGATTTTTGGATATGAGGATCGTGTGCCGGATCTGGATGATGTTGTCCGGGTAAAAGTGGGAATGCCCACCAGCCTTAGCAACGATACGGTCTACAGCTTTAATGAATATCGGGAAATCACCTTGGAGGATCCGGAAAGCGTCAAGCTCGTTTTGGATTTTCACCAGGCGATGGTAGCGGAAAAACAGCCGATTCAGGAGTATCAAAACGGTGAGACCCGCAAATATGTAACCGTGGATCGGAACGGCACCCGTATGCTGACGCTGCTGGACGGCTATGACCGCTATTTATTTGACGACGGACGTTATGCGCAATCGGAGTATGGCACCGGAGGTGCGGTCCAGCTCACGTACGAACTGAAAAATGGTCGGACCATGGCCCGATACTATTCCAATTATCCCTTTGTCCTGACGAAGCCCCTTTACCGGCTGCTTCAGACGCAGGAATACCGGACGGCTTTCTTTGAAGAGGATCTTGCGACTCTGAAAGCAGACGGCGGAGTTTTGGAGATCAGCTCGGTCTCTTTCAGCGGATATTCCACTCTGGAGCTGGATTCGTCCCAGATCACCCAGCTGCAGGATGCAATGCGCCTGGATATGTCAGGCCGTCCCGCCGACTTTCTGGTTGCCCCCGAGGCGTTCCCGGTTTATCAGCTGTCCATGCGGGTCTGGCAGCCGGAGGGATACTGGAACTATTCCACCGGCTCCTGTGGAGTCTATGACAGCGATGGGAACACGCTGGCGTTGCTCCGGCAGTGGGACGCGTTGCCCAAGCTTCGGGCAGATGCGTATGAGGACACGGTAGCCGGGTATATCCCCCAGGAGAAACGGGATGCAGTCATGGGATTCCCCAAACGGGATGCGGGGATTTTTTATCATGCAGGGCGGTTCGCCCTCTGCACAGTATATAGCAGGGATCCTTATGCCGACCCATACGAGACGGAGGAGAGCTGCTATGAACCGCTGTTTGTGACGCTGACAGCTGAGCAATACCAAGCGCTGATGCAGATGGTCACGCAGATCCGTTTTGCAGAAGAAGGCAGCGATGTAGTGATTATCGGAAGCACCAATTATCTGGTCTTTCCGGAACATGTGGAAGACGTACGCGCGTTGATTTTGTCGGCCTCGGAATATCAGCCGGTTTCCTGACCTTTGAAATGCATTTTTTTCGTCAGGCCCCTTGCACAAGGCCTCAAAATATGGTATACTATAAACGCGAATCGTCTGCCTGACTATAAACAGGCATTGGAACGAATAAACGTATTAAAACTGCGGAGGGTCAAAGAAAGATGAATGTGTTTGAGATTATTGGCGGCTCGATCCTGCTGATCGCCTGCATTATTCTGATTGTGCTGGTTATGCTCCAGGAGAGCAAGGACAACGGCGCACAGTCGATCACCGGCGGGATCAGCGATTCCTATCTGGGGAAGAACTCCGGCCGGACGCTGGACGCTATGCTGGCAAAGATCACAAAATACGCGGCCATCGCGTTCTTTGTGGTGACGCTTCTGGTTAGCGTGTTTACCGTTTACATCAAGTAAGACGGGAAAAGTGATGTGGGGCTGTCTTGATCGGACGGAAACGCGGCCCATCTGTGCGGAATCTGCACAGCGCTGCGTTGGCGTGATCGGGACGGCCCTTTTTTCATGAATTGGAAAGGGAACGAAATGGAAAAATGGAGGAAGCGGATCCAGCTGGCTCTGGAGAAGGCCGGAAAAAAGGGCTTGACTTTTAAAGAACTTGCCGGAAAATGCAAGGTAAAAAAGGAAGAAAGCAAGGAATTCCGCGGCGCACTGGAGCAGTGCCGCCGGGACGGCCTTGTCCTGGAAAAGAAAAAGCGGCTGCTGTCCGCCGAAGCGAAGGGGCTGCGCCCGGCGGTGATCAAGCGGCTGAACCGTACCTATGCCTTTGCAGAACTGGTGCCGGAAGGCGGCGAGGTTTTTGTGCTGGGAAGCCGTCTGAAGGGTGCTATGGCCGGAGACCGGGTACTGCTGCGGCTGTCTCCCGGGCGAGGCGAGCTTCCGGACGGGGAGGTCCGGACGATTCTGGAAGAAAACACGCAGCCGTTTTCCGGGATCCTCCGGATAATACCGGGGGGAAATTTTGTCCGACCGGATGAACTGGGGAACATCGACCTGTGGGTTTCCGGCGATACGGCGGGCGCCGCGGATGGTGACAAGGTGCTGGCCGAAGTCACCCGTCGCGGGGAGAACCATCGGGAGCACCAGGTGCGGATCCTCAAGAGTTTCGGCCCGGCCAATCTGGCGGCGGGCTGCTGCAGCGCGATTTTGGAGGCCAGGGGTATTTCGCCGGATTTCCCGGCAGCGGTGCTGGACGAGGCGCGGAATATTGCCCACCGGGGGATCTCCGATCGCGAAATGGATGGGCGGGCCGATTTCCGGTCCGAGCGGATTTTTACCATCGACGGCGCGGACTCCAAGGATCTGGATGACGCAGTCAGCCTGCACCGGTACGATGGCTTCTACGAGTTAGGGGTGCACATTGCGGACGTCTCCCATTACGTGCGGCAAGGATCCCTGCTGGACGGGGAGGCCTTTGCACGGGGGACCAGCATCTATTACGCTGACAAGGTGGTCCCGATGCTGCCCAAGGAACTGTCCAACGGCATCTGTTCCCTGAACCCCGGAGAGGACCGGCTGGCATTTTCCGCTATTCTGACCTTGGATGCCGCTGGGCGGCTGGTGGACTATGATTTCCGCAAGTCCGTTATCCGCTCCCGCGTCAAAGGGGTGTACGGCGAGGTGAACCGCTTGCTGGCCGGGGAGGAGCCGCCGGAGCTGATGGAGAAATACCAGGAGGTCCTGCCGGTCCTGCCGCTGATGCGGGAGCTCAAGGACCTGTTGCGGAAAAATCGGCGGGAGCGCGGCGCACCGGAGATCGAGTCGGTCGAGAGCAAGCTGATCCTGGACGAAAATGGCCGGATTTTAGACGTAAAGCCCCGGGAGCGCGGGGAATCGGAGCTTATCATTGAGGAGTTTATGCTGCTGGCCAATGAGGCGGCGGCGAAACTGGCCCGGCGGCTGGAACTCCCCTTTGTTTACCGCATCCATGAGTACCCGGATCCGGAGCGGGTCGTTTCTCTGCGGGAGACTTTGCAAAGTCTCGGCCTCAGCGCTGCCATGCTGAAGGACCGGGTACCTGCCGCTGCCCTGGCAGAACTGTTGGAGCAGGTAAAAGGGCTGAGCACCGCCCCGATCATCAACCAGCTGATCCTCCGGGCCATGGCCAAGGCAAAATATAGCGAAAATCCGGTGGGCCATTACGGACTGGCGCTGGAGGATTACGCTCACTTTACCTCCCCCATCCGGCGGTATCCGGATTTGGCCATCCATCGTATCCTCAGCGCACTGGTACGGGGAGATCCAGCGCGTGCGCTGCAGAAGCAGTTTGGAAAATTTGCGGTGCGGGCGGCTTCCCAGTCCAGCGCCGCTGAACTGACGGCTATGCAGGTGGAGCGGGACTGCGAGGACTGCTATAAGGCGGAGTATATGAAAGGCCGGGTGGGCGAGTGCTTTGACGGCATGATCTCGTCGGCGACGTCCTTTGGGATGTATGTGGAGCTCCCCAATACGGTGGAGGGTCTGGTACGGATGGAGGATCTGCCCGGTGGAGAGTATTTTTTCGACGGCTCGATTCAGCTGACAGATGTCCACACCGGGCGTCGGTTCCGGA
Organism: uncultured bacterium; assembly: GCA_905214265.1. Classification (GTDB taxonomy): domain Bacteria; phylum Bacillota; class Clostridia; order Oscillospirales; family Ruminococcaceae; genus Merdivicinus. The sequence continues at coordinate 3,556 of CAJMLQ010000081.1, read as the reverse complement.
CCGGCGACCGGGTACGGGTTCGCTGCACCGGTGCCGACGTCAACGCCGGAAACGTAGATTTTGTGCTGGAAGAGACCGCCGAAGAGACACTTTGATCAGGAGGGCTGCATGTGGAGCAGGCGGATTTTCTGCGGGCCTTGGAGCAGGCGGCTGCCCGGAGCCGTTCCGGCATCGGGACGCTGGGCGAAAAGTCGGTCCATGCGGTGCTGAAGGCGGCTTATGAGCCTCATTCCGAGAATCAGGAGGTGCCGGTTGGTGGCTATGTTGCGGATATCGTGGGGGAAGATGGCATCATGGAAGTCCAGACCCGGGCCCTGTGGCGGCTGAAGGAAAAGCTGGCGGCCTTTTTGGATGTGTGCAGCGTGACAGTGGTTCACCCGGTGTATGCGGTGGAGTGGATCTGCCGCACCGACCCGGATACCGGCGAGGTGATCCGGCGAAAGTCTCCACGCCGGGGAAGGCCGTCGGATGTGTTGGCGGAATTGTACGCCCTGCGGGAATTTCTGGAGAATCCCCGGTTCCACCTTCGGGTCGTGGAATTGGAGACGGAACGGTATGATATCGGCCGCGCCCGGGGAAGAAAGCGGCGCCTGGACCGGGTGCCCCTGGCCTTTTTGGGAGAATGGCTCTTGGATTGTCCGGAGAGTTACCGCAGGCTGCTGCCGGAAAAACTGCCGGAGACGTTTACGGCGGCGGAATTCGGCAAGCAGATTCGGCAGCGGGTAGACGATGCTCGAAAGGCGCTGACGGTTTTAGAGACGCTGGGCCTTGCGGAATGTGCTGGAAAGCGGGAGCGCCGGAATCTATACCGCCTTCTTCCGGAAGGTGGACGGCGTTCGGACAGCGAGGAGGAAACAGCATGAATACAGCTGCAAAAATTGCTCTGGCAGCGTATTTGGCGGTATCCGCCGTTCATCTATTTTTCTGCCTGCGGGGTGGAGCATGGAGCCGTGCGGTGATCAAGGTCCTTTTGATGCCGGTCCTGTTGGTTTATTACTGGATGGCCTCCTGGACGATGTTTGATCTGGCGGTCGCCGCAATTTTGCTGGGATGGGGCGGCGATATCCTGTTGCTTTCACCGAAGTGGAAGCTGTGCTTCCTCGGGGGACTCGGCGGTTTTCCGCTTTTCTTGCGATGCGTATGAATCCTGGTTTCAGCGGAGGATGCCTCTTTGCGGGGGCACTCTGTTTTTTGGTATCCGGTTATCTTCTGGCGCGGGAGCTCTTTGTCCGGAAGCATCTATGGGGCGATTTTGCGGTGATGCGGATCTATATAGCCGCCCAGCTGCTTTTGGTTACGGGTTTGGCGCTGCTGTAAAAAGAAAGGACAATACCGCCTGACAGAAAGCCCTCTGCCAGGCGGTATTGCTATGAATAGGAGAAACCCTATCAGTTTTATTCAATACTGGTATTTTCCATATAGATGATACCGGTGTATAATAAAACTGGAAATTTTCGGAAAAGAGGAGTTGCATGAAGCGAGACGCAAAATTTTATTGGACACTGTTCCGGTCAACCTTCAGCCTGAGCGCGTTTACGGTAGGCGGAGGGTTTGTGATTGTGCCGCTGATGAAAAAGCGGTTTGTAGACGACCTCGGCTGGATCAGCGAAGACGAAATGCTGGACATTGCAGCCATCGCTCAATCCACGCCAGGCCCCATCGCGGTAAACGCATCAATTCTGGTGGGCTATCGGCTGGCCGGATTGATTGGTGCACTGGTGACGATCCTCGGGACCATTCTTCCGCCGCTGATTCTGCTCAGCGTGATCTCCGTGTTCTATCAGGCGTTCAAAGACAACATTTACTTTACCGGGCTGATGACCGGTATGCGGGCGGGAGTCGCCGCCGTCATTGTGGATGTTGTGATGAAGATGTCGCTGGATGTGGTGCGGGGACGCGACCCGGTAGCCATCGCCACCATGGCGGCGGCGTTTGCGGCAGCCTGCTTTTTTAATGTGAATGTGATTTGGGTTATTCTTGCCAGCGGAGTGATTGGTTTTGTTAACTACCTCTGGAGAAAGCGGAAGGACGGAAAAGGGGGGATTGCATGATTTACTGGGAGCTGCTGCTGAGCTTTATGCAGGTCGGGCTGTTCAGCATTGGGGGCGGCTATGCCTCCATGCCGCTGATCCAGGCGCAGGTGGTGGAAAAGCATCAGTGGCTGACTATGGCAGAGTTTTCCGACATCATCACCATATCCCAGATGACGCCGGGGCCGGTGGCCATCAATTCTGCAACCTTCGTGGGCATGCGGATCGGCGGGATCCGAGGAGCGGTTGTGGCAACTCTTGGCTGTATTCTTCCGTCCTGCGTAATTGTTCTGGCGCTGTCATGGGTTTATTTCAAATACCGGGATGTTTCAGCGGTGCAGGGGGTTCTCAGCGGCCTGCGCCCGGCGGTAGTAGCGCTGATCGGTTCTGCGGGGCTGACCATTTTGCTGATGTCCTTTTTTAGCGGCGCTACGGAGAGTATATGGATGCTGCCTTTCTCCGATTTGGATTGGATTGCGATTTTCCTCTTCGCCGCCTGCCTGCTTTTGCTGCGAAGGACCAACACAAATCCCCTGCTCATCATGGGAGAAGCAGGGATGATCGGGATGATTGCATATCCGCTTATTGCGCGGTATGGCGGATGACGCTTTTGCTTTTCCAGCGGCCGGAGTAGTAATACACGGCGGAGATCACTCCGCCGATGAACCATCCAATGCCGTAGGAATAAAAAATCGTTTCCTTGCCAAAGAAGTGCGCCAGCAGATAGGCGGAGGGAAGGCGAGCCAGCCAAAGGGCCAGGAAGGAAGATATCATCGGCACGACCATTTCGCCGGTTCCCCGCAGAATGCTGTTGTACATGAAGACGATAGCCAGCAGGAAGTAGAAGGGGAGAACCGTGTGCAGGTAGGCCACGCCCGCGTCGATGACATCCTTTGAGGAACTGAACAGCCGCATCATGGCTCCGCTGAAGGGGAACAGCAAGGCGGAGATCACCACGGAAAAGCCGACACAGACCACGAGGCCGGCCCGGGTGCCGGCCTTGACCCGTTTCAGGTCCCCAGCGCCAATGTTTTGGCCGGTATAGGTGGTCATGGCGGTGGTAAAGCTCTGGATGGGCATAAAGGCGAAGGAGTCCAGCTTGTTTGCCCCGTTGAATCCGGCGATGAAGGCGGAGCCGTAACTGTTAACCAGAGCCTGCATCAGCATCATGCCGATGGAAAAGAGAGCCTGCTGGAGCCCGGCAGGAATTCCCAGTCGCATGGCTTCCCAAAACAGTCCCTTATCAAACTGGAAGCGGCGCAGGCTGATGTGAACGCAGTCGTAGTGTTTGTTGATGAAACGGATGCCGAACAGCCAGGAGCAGAGCTGCGCGATGATCGTCGCCAGTGCTACGCCGAAAACGCCCCAGTGAAACGTTAGGGTGAAGACCAGGTCCAGCACGATGTTGACGACCGTTGCAATCAGCAGGAAGATCAGCGAACTGCGGCTGTCCCCCAGCCCCTGAAGGATGCCTGCGTTGACATTGAAGCCCATCGTACCGATCATGCCGATGTAAATGACGATCA
>CAJMLQ010000080.1 GCA_905214265.1 uncultured bacterium | reverse complement strand
CTGCTTGCGATTCTCCCTCCCAAGAAAAATGGGCCATTGTTCAGTAAGCATTAAATACGATACCACAAAGCATCCGCAGGCCGGGCCTTTTTGGGACCGCAGGCTGATGGCTGCCGAAGGGCAGAAGATTGCCGAGGAAGTAAGCAAATTCATCCGCAGGGGGGCAGGAACAAAATGACGGATCTTGAGAAGGTGCGTGAATGGATCAAAACATACCCGAATTTTGATATCCTGTCCGATTTCCAAATAGACTACACCGACCAGATCCCGGCAAGCGGAGGAATATTCCCATCTGGTTTGCAGGAGATCAGCCGCACGGAGTATATTTACGGCGATGTGATGGTGACAAATCAGCTGAATTTCGGGCTGTATTATGTGTTTGAGAAATCCCCGGACGACGATGCGGGCGCCGCAGTCAATGCGGACTGGCTTATGGACTTCCAGCGATGGGTCCAGGAGCAGAGCATCCTGCACAAAGCTCCGGCCTTTGGGAACTACGACACCGCGCATGAGCGGATCAAAGCGGAAAACGGAGTGCTGTACGCGGCGGATGAAGAAGGGACCGCCACCTATATGGTGCAGCTCTCCATCCAGTACAAAAATTTTTACGAGGTGAAATGATATGGCAGATCTGACTTTCAATACAACTTCCGGCGCAACGGTCGAGCGTAAGCTGCTGATCCTGTGCCTCAACACCGGAACGGAGGAAACTCAGGTATGGAGTCTTGTCGGGAAGCGGGTAGAGGATTCCAGCATGGAGTTCGACTGGGGCGAGGAAACCAAAACCGATATTTTCGGCGAGACCTACACGACCCTGAAACCTCCGACCATCACCCAGACCTTTGACCCCTGCGAACTGGATGCAGCGGATGCGGCACAGGTCAAAATCTGGAATATGGCCATCAAAGACCAAGACATTTCCGCCATGTGCAACAACGATATGCTGGTAGTCCATTGCTATGCCGGGACAAAAGACACTGCCGTTTTTGCGGAACGCTGGAGCGCGTGCGCGGTAAAGCCCTCCGGACTGGGCGGCAGCGGTAACGTGGGGATGCCCATCGACGTGACCTACGGCGGAACCAGGACGACGGGAACTGCGTCGGTTTCTGGAAAAACCATTACATTTACGGCAGAGCCTTAATATCGAAAAGAGGGCGGGAGACATTCTCTCGCCCTTTTCCGTTCATGACGAGATGGAGGATATATGGAAAAGCTGACATTTGATACTGGCATTCGTGAATTTGAAATAAACGGTAGAGAAATTCTGCGGTTCAACCCCAGCGATCCGAACTTATATCACCGCTTTTTTGACACGTACCAAAAGATTGAGGAATTGGCCGCTGAATATGCGAAAAAGATACCGTCCGATCCTGTCGAATTGGACGGAAAAGGGTACCCGGTCGCATCTGGGCAGCTTGCAGCGATGCATGATTATGATTCCCAGGCAAAAAAACTGCTTTCCGAAGTGTTTGGGGCGGAGAACGATTTTGACCGCATTCTGGGAGGCGTCAATCTTCTGGCCGTTGCCAGAAATGGAAAATGTGTGATTAATAACTTTCTGGAGGCCATGATGCCGATTATCCAGGATGGCGCGGAACGATATGCCAAGGCCATGGCCGATGCGGCGGTTGCGCAGGCAAAACAGAACCGGGAACAGCGCCGGGCGCTGAAATGACCGGCTGGACTCTGCCGGAGGCGGTCGAAGTCGCCGGGAAGACCTGCCAGATCAACGCGGATTACCGAGACATCCTGGACATCCTTTCCCGGATGAATGACCCGGAAGATCCGATGAATGTCCGCTTGATGGTATCCCTGGCCCTGTTTTATGAGGACTTCCAGCAGATTTCCCCCATCGATTATCCGGAAGCGTGGGAAAAGCTGTGCTGGTTTATAAACGGAGGAGAAGAAGAAAGCAATTCCCGCCCATCGCCCAAGCGAATCGATTGGGAGCAGGATCAGCCGCTGATCGTGGCAGATATCAACCGGGTTGCCGGGTGTGAAGTGCGGGCACTGCCGTTCCTCCACTGGTGGACTTTTCTGGCATACTTCCGAGGGATCGGAGAAGGACAGCTCTCCGCGGTGGTCGGCATCCGGGAGAAGCGCCGTAAGGGGAAAAAGCTGGACGAATGGGAACGGGACTTCTACCGGGAAAACCGGGATATGGTAGATTTCAAAATGCGCTATACCTCGGAGGACGATGAGATCCTGAATGAATGGCTGGGGAAGGGGTGATATAGATGCCCAATTATGATGGGAAAGTCGTCATATCAACAGAACTTGACAACAAAAACTTCAAGGCCGGCGTTTCCAAATTGGGAAATCAGCTTGGCGGATTAAAATCCGCGTTGTGGAAGATAGGCGCTACTGCTGCCGCCGCATTCAGCGTCAAGGCAATCGTGGATTTCAGCAAACAGGCAATCGAGCTGGGCAGCGATATTGCCGAAGTACAAAACGTTGTGGATACCGCCTTCGGCGATATGGCATATAAGGCGGAAGAATTCGCATCGACCGCCATCGAGCAGTTTGGTATGTCAAAACTGGCTGCCAAGAAGACCGCCAGCACCTATATGGCCATGGCACGGGGCATGGGGCTTTCTGCCGATCATGCGTCGGATATGGCAATCGAACTGGCCGGTCTGACCGGAGATGTGGCGTCATTTTTTAACATCTCGCAGGAGCTGGCCGATACCAAGTTGAAAAGCGTTTTTACTGGCGAGACCGAAAGCCTGAAAGACTTAGGCATCGTCATGACGCAGGCTAATCTGAACGCCTTTGCAATGGCAAACGGTTTTGGAAAAACCATCGACAAAATGACCCAGGCGGAACAGGTGGAACTGCGATATCAGTATGTGACCCAGCAGCTTGCCCTTGCACAGGGGGATTTTGCCAAGACATCGGACAGCTGGGCCAACCAGACACGAATCCTTTCGGAAAATTGGAAAGAGTTTATGTCTGTAATTGGTCAGGCGCTGATTACCGTGCTGACACCGACGCTTAAGGTGATCAATTCAATCGTTTCATCACTGATCCAGATGGCGAATGCTCTAAACACTGCTATTACGGCATTGTTCGGCGGCACGAATAAGCAAATTTCACAGACAAAAGCATCCGCCGAAGGCGTTGCAGCCGCTATTTCTGGAAGTGCAGACAGTGCTCAGGATCTGGCTGATGCAACTAAGGACGCGGGAAAGGCCGCCAAAGGAGCGCTGGCAGGATTCGATGAATTGAACGTCCTGACGCAGGACAGCGGGAGCGGAGAAAGTGAAGCTTCCGGAGCGGCGTCTGCTGCCGTTCCAGCATTGTCTGTTACAGAGGCAGAGGAGGCTGAAAGCCGCCTGACAGGCATTTTTCGAGGCATTGGAGACGCATTTCGTCGGTATCTTGTAGATCCGATTCTGGCCGGACTGAATCTTTTTGATAAACCGGTTGCAGCATTCCGTGCGTTATTTTCAAATATCGGATTACAGTGCCTGGAATGGCTGAAACCGTTGTCAGAGTGGTTTCGGACGGATTTCCAGACCAGTATCATCGAGGGGATCTGGACGGTGCAGATTCTATTGGCGGGCTTTATGGACGTCCTTGCGATGGTGGCCAATACTCTTTGGGACGCCTGGAAGCCAGTCATTGATTGGTTTGTAACGGAAGGCCTTCCTCTGCTGTCTGATATTTGGTCACAGTGCTGCCTGAATCTGGTAACTGCATTCAATGCTGTAAAAAGAGTGATCATGACAGTATGGCAGGGAGTGATCGATCCGTTCTATCAGTTTATGTCCATGGTACTGGTCGATATCCTGACGACTTTCCAAAGCCTTTGGGAGAAGTATGGAAAAACAACCTTTGCTAATATTCGAAAGCTAATTGTCGGATTACAGGAAACCTTTCAAAACCTTTGGACGAATTTTCTGCAGCCGATATTTGAAAAAATCTTTTCTGTATTGACGGAATTGTGGACCGATCATCTGCAGCCATTGGTTGCTCAGATCGGAGAATTCGCGGCAAAGTTTGTCAACGCAGCGCTCACCGTTTACAACAACTGTATCCTTCCGTTGATCAACTGGTTTATCAATGTTTTCGGGCCCCCGATTTCCAAGGTGATCAACTCCATTATTGATTCCGTTAAGACGGCGGTCGGAACGATCATTGATGCGGTAAAAAATACGCTGGCAGTCATGGGATCGATTCTTGACTTTATCACAGCCGTTTTCCAGCTGGATTGGGAAAAGGCATGGAACGCGGTCAAAGATATTTTTCAAGGCATCTGGACAGGTATGGAAGGCGTTGTAAAGGGTGTTGTCAACAACATCATCTCCATGATCAACTCCATGCTGCAGAAGGTAGAAAGCGGGATAAACGGCATCACAGGTGCGATAAACAGCGTTACTGGATTGGTCGGGGTCCCTGAAATTCCAAATTTAAATATACCAAAAATTCCAAAACTAGCTCAAGGCGCAGTAATCCCTCCAAACCGGGAATTTCTGGCGGTTCTTGGCGACCAGAAACGGGGGACCAATATTGAGGCTCCACTGGATACAATCGTGGAAGCTATTCGCCTGGCCAATGCCCAGAGCGGAGGGCAGGAGGTCACGATTCGCTTTACCGGTTCCATGGCAGAACTAGTGCGGATACTAAAGCCGGAGCTTGACAAGGAATCGAACCGGCGTGGCGTGAGACTGGTAACAGGAGGTGCGTACTGATGCTGTACATTGACGGGCAGGGGTATGATATCCCAGTCCTGGAAATCAAACGAAAAGCAGAAGTGCTGGACCGCTACGCGCAGCGCACAGAAAACGGAAATCTGCAGCGGAAGATTATCGGCGTATACTTCAACTATTCTCTTTCGCTGGGCAGCACAATGGATACGGAGGAGTACGCCCGCCTGTGGGACAAGCTGACAGAACCGGCAGAGTTCCACACCGTAACGGTTCCAGATGAAAATGGAGATTATACTTTTACCGCATATTTCTCAAATATTGGAGACGAATTGCGGTATAGCGGAATGGGAAAAAACTATTTCACGGGGCTGACGGTCAATTTTATTGCCAAATCCCCTGCGAGGAAGTGATGGCATGAGCGTTTCTATTTCATTCGGACTGGTTGATGTGTCAGCAAAAGAGGACAGTACTCCTACGGCCACCTATCAACAGCCTTTTGTTGATGCCGCCGAACTTGAAAAAGAGCTTTCCGTGCCGCCAACCGCTACTCTGGAAGAAAATTATTGGCGATTGGACGGGGCTTTTCGCAGTTTTCCAGATGATCGGAAAGGAATGGGACTGATCAGTACGGTCAAGTCCAGAGAGGATTTGACATACAGCAGCTTCCCAACGCTGACCGTGACATTTTCTGAGAACCATTCCAGCACAGGGATTACTTTTGCTTTTGACTCAGCAGGCGGCTGGTGTTCTTATCTTCAGTTATCGTGGTATCAGGGCGATACCTTGCTTGCTAGAAGCTACTTTTCTCCTGATTCGCCATTATATGTATGCAAAAAGACGGTGGAGAACTATAACAAATTGGTGGTGTCTTTCCAAAAAGCCAATGCTCCCGGACGGTATCTAAAGCTGTATCGCATTTATTATGGAATTGTCCGTTCGTTTGGAGAAGACGAAATCACCTCTGCGTCTCTTCTGGAAGAAGTAGACCCGATCAGTGCAGAAGTCAGCATGAACACACTGAATTTTGAACTGTACTCAGAGGATGAGGAGTTTTCTATCTTGAACCCCACCGGGATATATACGCTCCTGCAGCAGAGGCAGCCGCTGGAAGTCAGCGAAAGCGGGAGGAACATGGGGACATTTTATTTGGACAGCTGGGAAAATACCAGCGAGCAACTGATTCGAATGTCCTGTGTGGATGCAGTGGGAGTGCTGGATTCTACCACTTATCGCGGCGGAATCTACGCAAACCAGAGCGCCGGAGAATTGTTTGCGGATATTTGCAGCTCGGGCGGGTTCACTGTGGAAGTAGCTGCATCTCTGGCAGCTAAGACGCTTTCCGGGTGGATGCCCATCAGCTCCCATCGGGAGGCGCTCCATCAGGTTGCCTTCGCTGTAGGCGGAATGGTGGATTGCTCCAGGTCCGGAATGGTGCGCATTTTGGAACCAAGTGATACGGTTGCGATCTCTATTGCACCGGACCGAAAGTTCCTGGGCGGAACAGTCAAGCTACGGCAGATCGTAACGGGAGTGGAGGTCACATCTCACGCATATCAGGAAAGCGAGGAAAGTGAGGAGCTATTTAACGGAACATTGGAGGCGGGGACACATGAGATTACATTTCAGGCTCCGCATCACACCTTGACGGTCACAGGAGCCACACTTTCTTCAAACGGGCCGAATTATGCGATGTTAGTGGTATCGGTTGCCGGAACGGTGACAGTCACCGGTAAAAAGTACGTAGACAATACCCAGATCACAGGCGTTTATGCGGATAGTATTCCGGCAGGCGCCGCAACAAATGTCATACGGGTCGAGAATGCGACACTGGTATCTCCTGCAGCCGCACCGGATGCCGCTCAAAGGCTTTATGACTATTATCAGCTGCGTATCGAGCAAGACCTTTCTTTTGCCATCGGAGATGAGCGGCCAGGTGAGTGCGTCAGTGTGACAACCCTATATGACACGGTCAAGACAGGGCGCGTTGAACAACTCAGCACAGATTTAATAGCAGGGACCACAAAGGCGGTGATTGTAGGTGCTTGATCTCATTTATGACCGGACAGTTTTGGATGTACAGAATCGGACTGCAAAAGGGTTTTATAACGCATCTGATCTTAATCGCGTGGAGAGTGCCTGCATAACGGTCGCTGCAGAGCTGACTTCCTATGGGTATGCGGTAACGCTTATCACTGGAAAGACAGACTGGACTGCGGCGGATTTTCCCACTGTTTCCGATATGGAGCGGATACGCGCCAATGTTAGTTCCTGCCGAAAAGCGATAGCTTTATTTGCACAGACTCCTGTGCTGCCGTCAACATTGGAATACATGGATTATAATAAGGCAAACGCTCTGGAAAAGATCCTGCATGACGCGGAACAGGCACTTAAAAACATTACGGAATCATGCCCGCGGCTGGGCGATTTCCAGTTAGGAGGATATTAATGGCAATAGTCATGAAAGACAGGATGCCCACTTATCCTAATCGAAAAAAGATTACCAGATCAGATGGGAGTACAGAATATGTGACAATCGAATATGCAGATCAGCCCACGGAACCCGGCACTCCCATAAACAAGGCACTATTGGATGAAATCGGTGTCCACACCCTAACCCACTCCAAAACCGGCACAGTCCACGCGCTGACAGGGTTAAACGGTGCGGCGGGGATCCTTTCGTGCCAGTTCAAGGCGACGGCGGCCTTTGCGGCTGGGAACACGCTGAAAGTGGACGGGACCAGCTATACGATCAAGCTGACCAACGGAGAGGACGCGGAGGACAATCTGTTCGTGTCCGGCGCGATTGTGTCCTGCATCGTGGACACTTCGGGGAAAACGGTAAATTTTAAGGCTGCCGGGGGTGCCAAGCTCCCGGCGGGAACGACGGCGATTGTCAAGATCTTCGCACCGGTCAGCAGCACCGGGACGATTTCCGAAAACTGGGTTGTTCCGGAGAGCGGGGATTATCTTATTACCGTTATCGGGAAAGGAGGCGACGGCGGGAGTTCGTTTTATGAATCAGGATATGAAACTATCAGTGCGGCAGGAGGCAGCGCAGGCGGAACCGGTGCCTGGTGTCAAAGCGCGATCAAGTTATCAAAGGGTGCGTCAATCCCGATCACCGTAAACACATCACTGTCCAGCTTTGGTTCCTACCTTTCCGCCACCGCCGGAGAAAACGGGGGAGTTGGAAGCTCGACTTATGCGAGCAGCCCGCTTCCTGGCGGATCCGGGGGAACGGCATCCGGAGGAAACCAGACGAATGTGGCAGGGATTGCTGGGGGTTCGTCTGTGAAAGCTGATGGACAGTCGTATTACCATAACGGTGGTACCAGCAACCCTGTGCCGCAGAACACGGAGTCGCAATACCTGTGTGACGCGGTTTCCGTTGGAGGGATTTATGTAACTGACTCATATTCGAACCGAAGACCAAGGGCAACAGCGCTGAGGGGAACCAAGCTATACCGGCCGTTCGGGTCGGCTGGCGGAGGAACAGCGGTACTTAAATTGCAATCTGGATATGTCAACAACGACGGAGAACCAGGGTGCTGCGGCGCGGTAATCATTGAGAAGGTGGTGTAACAATGGCAAAATATGCGTATGTAGTAGAGGGAGTCGTAAAGTACATTGAGGTACGGAACCCATTTGAAGGGAAACTGGTGCATCCGGATTACGTCAACCGGTACGTGGAGATCCCGGAAGGCGTCACAGTCACAGAGGGGATGCTTTACTCGGACGGAGAGTTTAAAGAGAATCCGGTTGCACCCGGAAGCCGGATTGCGGCGCTGGAAGCCCAACAGGAAGCAACGAACCAGGCGGTGCTGGGCTTGATGGATATGCTGATGGCTAACTGACGAAGGGAGAATGCAGGATGTTCTACAACTTTGTACGGAACATGTGGACAGCGGGAACGATTGACGAGGCGAAGGTGCGGTCTTACGTGCCGAAATACATCACAGCGGAGCAGGCAGAGACGATCCTTGCCACGCCTCAGAGATAGGAGGCCGTATGATTCAATTAGCAGTTGTTAAGGAGCAAAGCGCCGGCGGCGCGATGATCTGGAAACTGGAACCGTCGGAGGAATTGTGCTTCGGTTCGGAAGGCTCGAACAAGGTGGAGCAGCTCCAGATAACCCTTCCGCAGGAGTGGGATGGCTATACCGTCCGCATCACCTTCCTGCCCAGAGGGCAGTATCCGGTTGGTATCGTGTTGCCGCAAGACGGGATCATCGATATCACAGCCGACATCACCTCCGGGGCATATGGAATCGGCTCCTTTGTCCTGGACGCGGTTCAGGGCGAGAAAGTGACCTATACGGTAGGCGGAAGGTATACGGTATACACCCACCCAAAGGCGGGAGGAAAAGCCCCAGAGTATACGCCGGACGAATACCAGCAGCTTGTAGAGCAGGTTCAAAACGCGATTCCAGCAGGCGGGACAACCGGCCAGGTGCTTGCCAAGAAGTCGGACGCGGACCGGGATTTTTCCTGGGAGGACCAGTCCGGCGGAGAACAGGTCAATCCAGACTGGAACCAGAACGATGAGACAGCGCCGGATTTTGTGAGGAACAGGCCGTTCTATACCGGAGATCCCGTAATTACAGAGCTGATACCGGAACAGACGGTTGCGTTTGAGATATCGGGAAGTGTGGGACAAGCACTTTCCCCAGTCAACGTTGATTTGGTCGAAGGGCAAACTTACACAGTAGAGTTTGACGGCGAAACGTATGAATGCGTTTGTAACTTTAATCTTGAACAAAACTGTTTATATATTGGAAATGATTATCTATTTACCGGAAAAGATAGCGGAGAACCTTTTTCGTATGGGGCAGTTGGAGAAGAATATGTTTGGGTTTCGTACGATACTAAATCAGAACACACTTTATCAATTTGCACAAACGAAATAAAAATTGTTCAGATTCCTGAAAAATATTTGCCTATTAAGAAGGAGGTGTTAATGGTTTCTGATGTTTCGTTATGGACAGACGAGCAAAAACAGAAATACTATGATGCGTATCTTTCAGGAACGGTTCTTTTTCATAAGAGTGCAAACGACGAACATACTGGGGTAGTTCTATCTTTATTTTATAGCGAAACGACGGGCTTAAATATGAGCTTAATAAGCGGTGGTTGGTTATATGTGTACAAAATTGATACATGGAAATCAAAAAATTTACTGAATTCGTAGACGATACCGGGGCGCTCTCGGCGACGGAAATCACAGAATAGGAGGCGGGTACATAGTGGAGGAAATCGAACGCACTGTCATCGAGTTGGAGCAGCGTGGAAAATCCAACACGCACCGGATTGACGACCTGGAAGAACAGAGTAAGCTCTTAAACGAGCTGGTGACATCGGTGAAGCTGCTGGCCCAGAACATGCAGGTCATGGCCGAGGAGCAGAAAAAGCAGGGGGCGCGGCTGGACGCGCTGGAAAAGCAGCCGGCAGAGAATTGGAACAGCATCAAAAAAGCCATCGTCACTGCGTTGGTGTCCGTCCTGGTGGGCGGCATCGGCGGGGCGTTGCTGGCGTTGATAGTCAAGTAAGGAGGAGACAACATGAAAGAACGTCTTAGCAAACTGCTGACCATTAAAAGCTTGGTAACGCTGGCAGTGACCGGCGTATTCTGCACACTGTCCGCCATGGGCATTATCGGCCCGGAGCAGTTCATGACGGTGTTTGTGACCATCATCGGCTTCTACTTCGGCACACAGGCTACGAAGGAGTGACCGGGCATGAAAATCGCGATTCTCATCGGCCACGGCGAGAGCGAGGGCGGGAGCTATGACCCCGGAGCGGTCAATGGGTCCTATCAGGAATTCCGGATCGCCAGGGAGATCGGAAAGGCCGCACAGGAACGGCTGCAGGCCGTGTACGGCGCGTCCTGTCAGCTGGTCAACTACGATGGCAGCCTGTCCTTAACGGAGCGTATCCGGCGTTTCCAGGGCAAGGAGGCGGACTTCTTGACGGAAATCCATCTCAACGCCGGGAGCGATACAGCAACCGGTACAGAGGTCTGGTATTACCCCGGAGATCAGATCGGGCAGAAGTACGCAACCGCCATTTCTGCAGCGATAGCGGAATCTCTGGGGATTCCCAACCGGGGAGCCAAGGCCAGCGACTATTATGGCATCATCCGCCAGACGGGCCCCACCGCCTGCCTGGTGGAGACCTGCTTTATCAGCAGCAGGGATTTGGACAAGGTCAAGACTGCCGCCGGACAGGTTCTCGCGGGCCGCGCCATTGCGGACGGCATCGCAAAGGCTGCGGGACTGTCTGCTCGTGACGGTTTCCAAAAGATCAATGGCAAGCTGTACTTTTACATGGACGGCAAGCCAATCATTACAGACAGAAATGGAGCGATAATATGAGTGAGTTTAACCACGGCCTGGGGCTGATCCGGGGAGAAGCGGATCCCCGGGACTATGTTTACGGCATCTCTACGGCGGCGCTTCCGGAGGAATATCTCCCGCAAGTCAAATCCGGGGTACATAATCAGGGCCAGATCAACAACTGCGCGACACACGCGCTGACCGCTTCTCTGGAAAACGTTCTGGGCGGGACGTATGCATTCAGCTGGAACTACGGAAACCGGCGCTACTCGGAGCACAAGGGGCAGGGCACTGTTGAACGCGACCTCCTGAAAGCCGCCCAGAAAGACGGGTGCCTCATTTGGGCCAAATATCCCTATGAAGAGGAAATGACCGCCGCCATGGAGCGGTTTGAAGCCTCTGCGGACCCGCTGCTGCCCACAGCCCGGCGGCTGACCATCGGGAACTACTGGCAGCTGGCGGACTTTGACAGCGTGCGCCGGGCGCTGATGGATGGGATGCATGTGCAATTGGGCCTGCAGCTCTTTGAGGGTATCAAGAAGGTCACGGCAGACAACCCCGTCCTTCGGGAGCCGGTGATCAACCGGGATGGCTCCATAGAGGAATGGCTGGGCGGCCACATGGTGTGGGCTACCGGATACTGCGTGAAGAATGGCGTGCGCTGCATCCGCTGCCGGAACTCCTGGGGTGCTTCGTGGGGCGAAAACGGGGACTTTTACGTCCCGGAGAATTACTTCACCTGGAGCCAGAGGAAGGGATTCCCGATCCCGTCTGTCGAGGCATGGGCCTTTGAGCTGGGCAAGCCACAGCCGGAGAAAACCGGGTGGTACAAGCAGGACGGGAAATGGCGGTACAGCAAGGACGGCAAAGACTCCACCGGCTGGATTCTGGACAAAGGCACCTGGTACTATCTGGACCCGGATGGCTATATGGTCGCAGAAGATTGGCGGCTCATTGATCAGCACAGGTACTATCTGACCGCCTCCGGGGCTATGGCGCGGAGCTGGAGGAAGATCAGCGGGTGGTGGTACTACTTCAACACCGTATCCAATGCAGACGGACCCAACGGTGCCATGCTTACCGGGATGCATGAGATCAACGGCAAGCGGTATTATCTCAATGAGGATGATACCTGCGGGATCCCCATCGGGGCGCTGATTATTACCGATGAAAACGGGGCGATTGTGGTATCATAATGCAAACTTAATCGTTTTTCCACAAAATGAAACCATAATATTAGCAAATTCGATTAAATATATCCAGTGTACAATTTTCATCCGACATATTTCGACACATTTTCATCCGGATATCTGCTACACTATTTATGGCAACACCAATAACCTTATTTTCCACAAGCAAAAACGTCTGATTCCTATTTTTCAGGTTTTCGGACGTTTTTGCTTTTTCAATGACAAATTTCGACAAAATCTTTTCTGACTTTGTGCTATACTATTCTCCGGAAAAAAGGTTATGGTGTGCTTGCAAGAATCCCGTTAGCTTCGGCTGACGGGGTTTTTGCGTTTTTTCATAATTTTAGCCCGGAGCTTTGCGGTTCCGGGCTGGTTTCTTTTTGCAGGATGATCATCAGTGATGTGTGGAGCTGAAAGAATGGTAATATTGTGTGTCTGTGGCGCTGATTATCGGCCATGCGCAGCTGGGTTCACATATGACATTAAAGCTGGCTTTGCTGCAAAGAGCTTTACAATGTAAGGGACTAGCAATAAAAAACGGCGGCGCTGAAACGGCATAGCTCTGCTATGCCGTTTCTCTTCTGCTAGCTTCAGCAAAAAATGTCATTTTATTAAACTCCCGGAAAGTATCCGGTTACAAAATAGTCAAATCCACAGCCACGAATCCCCTGCATTTTAAAACTTAGGTTTTGTTTAAAACATATAAAATTCTCTTTTTAAATAAGGCAAAATAACAGTTTTGGAAATCTGACAAAACTCGACAAAATAATCGCGTCTTTTATGATAGGATAAAGCCAATGGGTAACCCCCATGATCTTTTCCCGAAAAAGACCGTTTCCGGCGCCATCCGGAAACGGTCTTCTTTCTTTCAGCAAAATTCACTGCCATCCGCGCAGAGGATTTGATCCCGGCGAATACGGTGATAGTCAGGCTCTACATTCAGCGTTTTTCCAAAAGCATCCACCAGCAGGGTGGGGTTGATGTTTTCCCGGTTTCCGGCCGGAAGGGTGAGGCCGAGTTCCACGCCCCGTGTAGTTTCCGCAGAAACGCAACGTAGCAGCGCAGGCTTCAGGTCAATTGCCCTGGGGCCTTTTTTGCTATATTTCTGCGTCTCGATAAGCGGCTGACCGGTAAAGGCGTCGAAGGCCGCTTTCAGTTCCGTCGGAGTCAGCCCTTTCACCGAAAATTCCAAGGTGTAGTCCGCCCGCTCAATGTCGTCGGCCTTGCGGACCGGCGGCAGCAGCTCGGTGATGACGATGCCCTCCGGCATGACGGCGTTGAGACGCGCCGCAGCCTCCGGGAGTGGAAGATCTTCGGTCAGGCGGAAATCGAAACTTTCTTTTATGCCCTCATACCCCAGCGCCAGGGGCAGGGCATAGGTCAGATAAATATGAGGATTGAAGCCTAGGGTGAACCAGATGGGCAGCTTTGCGCGCTGGAACGCCCGCTGGACGGTCCGGTACAGATCCAGGTGGGAAATGTATTTGGCCCGGCCCTCCTTACGGTAGAAGGCCCGGACGTCATAGACCGGCTTTCCCTCGATTACGATGATTTTCGATGTTGGTTCAGTCAATGCAGGCACCTCCCCCGATAAGCTTGTTGGCGCCGCAGCCTGCGCACTTTTCCTTGCAGTTGGACGTGACCTCTGCCCGAGAGGCTTTTTCGTACTCCCGCCGGAGGAACGCCTTGGATACCCCCACGTCGATGTGGTCCCAGGGCAGGATTTCGTCGGCGGACCGCTCC
>CAJMLQ010000079.1 GCA_905214265.1 uncultured bacterium | reverse complement strand
CGCCCTATAAATTACAGCCCTTACACATGGAAAAGCAATTGCTATGTGTAAGGGTTGTCGAGGAAAACGAAGTCCATGGCCGGATCGTCCTCGCTCCAATTTACGATATGGCCGTCTGCAATGGTGGTGGAGAAGGTCGTACGATTTCCGCCGTCGTCCACCGTCACATAGTCGTCCTCAAATATCAGGTAATAGTCGGAACCCTTGTCGCCATCGGGATACCAGTGCTGATAATCATTGCTGTCCGTTTCATAGCCCCATTCCATCTCTGCCGGGTCCACCAGCGTACTGAGGTCCGGCTCTGGATCGGACTCTGGTTCCAGAATCGTTGTCTCTACAGCACCGGTGGTGTTTTCAGGGGCTGAACTCGCTGCTTCTTTTTCCGGATTGACATTCCCACAGGCAGTCATCGCCAGAACCATACAGATTGCGACAAACAGGCTGCAAATTTTCATTCTGAGTTTTGAGCTTCTCTTATTCACTGTCTTTACCACCTCGTCTCAGTTGTTCAGGGCACCGCCGCAGTATTCGCATGTCCCTGAAGCATCCGGCGTTGTAGTCGCTCCGCACCATGGACAGGTAACAGCAGCCTTTGGCGCATTTGCCGCCGCAGCGGTATCCCTGGCTTCCTGGCGCACCTGGAGCAGGGCATCTCGGATCTCTTGCCCCATCTTCTCATATTGCTGGTATTCCACGCTGGCTCGAACTTCTTCCGCATTGGACGTAAGATCTCTTCCCATTGAGCCCAAACCAATCTGGCCGGACATATTGGTACGCATCCGATTGCCGCGTAACGAATCCGGGCGAGTTGCTCCAGGACGGGGGCCTCCGTTTCTGGACCGCGGCATAGCCTGGGGGCCGTCCAACAGGGTATCCTCGTCATTGTCCACGGGAGAGTTGTTGAGCTTAAATCGAATTTCATTGAAGTAGGGGTTGTTCACATGGATCACGATATAGAAGTTATAGGAGTAGGCATAGCGCGGAGGATTGAAACTCTTATGCTCTCCCTCCCGGTCCTTATATTCAATTTCAGTGCGATTCTCGTCAATGTCCAGATTGCAGCCGGTGACATCGGAGAAGGAGAGAACATCCGGGTTGGCACTTTGCCAATTCCGAGCAGAGGTGACCATGAAGGTTCCGGCGTCCTCATCCAGAATGACCTTAGTACTTTCCCCCAGGGTGCGGGTGGCGTGGAAATCCGCCACTTTCGCCTGATTTGCTTCCCTGTACTTTAACTGAGCGCGGATTTCCTCCACAGTGCTGCCCCGACGGTCACTAAACCAAGGAGAAAGTTTGGCTGCACATTCCTTGCAGCAGTTTCCATCTTCCAGCTTCCGATTGCCCAAAAGGCCAATCTCCCCTCCACAGAGGTCGCATTCTTTTTTATCAAATAATTTTCCGAACAGTCCCATATTCAAGTCCTCCACTCTTTTTGTGTGCTACAGTCATTTAGAATTTTCCGCTTTTTCCTGAGAAACCGTCGCTGTCTACGGTGGTGCCCCCGCCGTCGCTGCCGGAGTCTCTCTCGATCTTCGTGCGGGTCTCGGTGGTATAGGTAAAGCGATCCTCCCGCCCCGTAATCTCCACGCTCCCGGCGGTGAGGTAGGCATCGGCCTCCGTCTTGGCAGACACGGACTTCATCAGGCGATCCGACAGCCACACAGTGACCACGAAGGCCACCACGCAGCCCACCAGCAGGGAGATACCGATTCCGACCAGAACGATCAGGGGGTCGCTGTCCACGTCCAGCGGATGGCCCTCCCGGGCGGACTGAAGCATGGAGGCGCTCTTTTCCAGATAGTCGGAAAAGCCGTTGTACCACTCGTCGTCCCCGAAGTCGTCCAAAAAGGCATCGGTGAGCTTATCCTTTCCGTAATCGGTGAAAGCGGTATTGCCGTAGCCGTAGGCGATGAGGGTGTAATCCCGCTCCTCCATGGACAGCAGGAGCAGCTCCCCGCTCTTTTCCTCGCCGTACCCCAGGGAGTAGCCCCGGTACAGGGCCTTGGCTGCCTCATAGACGCTGTCGTCCCGGGTATAGTCGGTAAAATCGTCCACCGCGATGATGTACACGCCGCATTTATATTTCAGGGAAATTTCCTCCGCCCGAGCCTCCAGCTCCGCCCACTCCTGGTCGGAGAGGAGCCCGGCCTCGTCGGTGACGAAGTCCAGCTGGGCCTCTTCAAAGCCCGTAGCCAGGGCGGGGACGCACAGGAAGAGGGCCAGCGCCATGGCAGTCAGAAGGGAAGTGATCCATTTTTTCATTCCGCTCTCCCTCCTCTCAGGCCAAAAAGACTTCCGCGAGCAGCTGGCCCAGGCCGCTCCAGAGCATCAGGCCGCTGAGCACTACGGCCAGGACGGCGAAGAATCCCGTGACCTTTCCATTGGACACGGGCAAATCGCCCACCATCTTGCCCGTCTGACCGTTCATCATAAAGAGGTAGTCCTTGTCCTTCCACCTGGTGCGCAGGGTCCAAACCGGCATCAGCGCGTAATGCACCTTGCCACGGCAAAGGCGGACATTTTCGCCCACCTGATTCACCGTCTCATAGCCGGATACATCCCGGCGCATCTGGTCAATGGCCGAACTGCGGCAGCGCCGGTCGGCACGTTCCATGCTCTCCTGGGCGGTCACATCGTATTTATCCGCAAGGTACCCTGGGAGATAGGCGGTGGAAAAGGGCTTCAAGCCGGCGTAGTCAAAGGGCTCAATGGAATCCATGTAGTCGTCCGGCATTTTCTTGGAGCCGTCTACAGGTACATGCTCAAACTCCATGGTGCCGGAACGCCGCACATCAAAATGCTCGGTGACAGTGACCCGGTAATCCCCCTCACGATGGGAATGGGAGCGTGTGGCATGGAACCGGCAGTCCGCCTCCGCGCCGGCGTCAAACAGCCAGAAGGGGACATAGATACCCTTGATTTCTTTCATATGATTGCCCGCCGAAAATGCGCGGGGCAGAAAAATCTTTCTGCGGTAGTGCTTTTTCAGCGCCGCCTCGGCGGCCTTTTGGTCCAGCTTGAAGGGGATCACATAGTCCGGCTTCATGGTGCCGCCAAACTGTCCGGATACGATGGTATTGTTGCCGCAGTAGGGGCAACTGGTGGCGGCGGTGGCGGCGTCGCAGATCAGTTCCGCGCCGCAGGAGGGACAGTTGTACGCTTTCATTCCTGCGCTGTCCTCGCCCCAGTCCTCCTGTATACCTGAAACATCCCAGTCGGTCTCCTGGGGCTGGCTTTTGGTCTCCGTTTCCTGAAAGGCTGCCTCTGCGTTTTCTTCCTGTCCGGCATAAAGAGCCTCGACCTCTGACACCTCATAACTGGATCCGCAGTAAGCACACTCCAGCTTACCGGATTCTCCCACAAAGTGGAGAGGACCCGTACAGGCTGGACATTTATATTCTGTAATCTGTTCTGGCATAGTCAGCCCCCTTTCTTGGTATCCCGTGGGGCCATGATAAATGGAAGCCCACGGGATACGCGAACGCTTATTTTCTGACAATAGGCCGGCCCAGCTTGTCGGTAAACTTACCGGTCAGAATCTTAATCAGATCCACCAGCCAGCCGATGCCCAAAAACGCGCCGGTCAGCAAATACAGAATGCCGGTGCCGGTCTTTCCTACGTAGAAGCGGTGGATACCAAGTCCGCCCAGGAAGATGTTAAGCAGCAGGCAGGTGAGCCAGTTCTTCTCCGGCTCCGCTCCGGGCATTTCCTCCGGAGGAGGTGCAATGTAATCCTCAACCGGCTCATTGTTTACTATCTTCCGGATGGTTTCCGTCACCTTGTCTACATATTCGCCCTGGAGCAGAGGCTTGTTCATGACCCCCTTGACCCCTTGGCGCATGACGCTGTTCTTATCCGTGCGGAAGTTCATGCCGCCCACGCCTACGGTGGAAGTCTCTGTCTTGATTACAGGCTGCACCTTCACACGGCTGCCCTTCACATAGACATTCACTACCACATCCAGGTTCGGCTCCTCTTCAAAGTGGATCCGGTCACCGCCGATACCGCCCTTGAGGGAGAAGGGCATCTGGAAAGCCGCCGAACGGGTGTTGAGCTTTTCAAACAGCTCCTCCAGTGTCCACTCCCGTTCCAGCTCCAATTCTCTGGGCTGTTGGGATTTCATCAAATCGCTCATGTATGCCATAGTGTTTCTCCTTTCGTTTCCGTAACTGTTTTGGGTGTCCGGTCACGCAGATGTCAATCTGCCCACCGGAGACTGCCGCATTCTCACTCGCCCAGGCCCAAGCTGCTGGACCATCCTTTAAGAAGCTCGTTGCCATCTGCGTCTACTGAGAAGGTAACATAGAGATATTCGCCGCTCTCGGCGCTCCATTTGTATTCATAGTTGCCCGACTGCCAGGCGGAGCCGGATATCTGCGCAACACCATGCACATTACCCATTTGTGCATAGAGGGCACCATAGGTCAGATCAGAGGTATGCTCTTTCATATACCGGCAAGCTGCATTCAATGTATCCAGCGGTACAACTCCGGTCGCATCCGCAACGGAAAACCCGTATTTTCCCAGCGTGCCGGAGTCGGGAATTGCTTCTTCGACAGTGCCCTGTCCTTCCATCTGATCGTCAGGCACCTCTCCGGGAGCCAGACCGCCGTAATCCCCGCCGATCACATCGGGCATGGCTGCGCTGGCCTGGACAGCGGGCAGATACCAGTCATAGTAGTAAGTCGGCAGGCCGTCGGACTGTTCCTCCTCAACGTCCGCCCAGTCCAGTCCCCATGGGCGCAGGTAGATCGTATAATCATAGCCGCTGAAGAAATCCTCCGGATCCTCATAGGACCCCTCGATGCAGATCAGGTTTTCGTAGCCCAGACCGTCCGGATCCACCAGCCAGTCGGCGTCGCCAACATCTCCGTCCGAGAACCAGCCATTCACGCTCTTGAGCCGTCCCTGCTCAAAGCCGCCGTCGGAGATCTGGATCGATACGTAAGCCCGTGGCTCGTCCACAGAAGTGGCCTCATCCCAGAGCAGGACAGTCCCCTCGCCGTTTTCATCGACCTCGATCCGGGCCATGCAGTCCAGGTAAAAGCCGTCCAGGGACGAGTAATCATTGGTGCCGTTGCTGTAAGAAGTCCAGCCGTACCAGTCGCCGCTCCAATACGCCTGGTACGCCGTCTGATCCTCCGATCCGGCATTTTCGCCGTCCACCGGCTTCAATCCGCCGGAGCCGACCGCAGCGCCTGATTTCTGAAACACCATGATGTCGCCGGTGGTCTCCTTGAGGGTGATCATGCCGTCCCGGAACTCGTAAGTATAGACTGCGCCGCTGGCGGTGACGGTAATCTTCCCGTCCTTCCATGTAACGGAACTTTCGTCTTCGTCCAGTTTCAGCACGCCGGTGCCGTCAGCGGCCAGATCCAGCGTATAAGACGCGTCCATCCCCACAGATTCCAGGAATGCGTTGTCAAAGGTCTCTCCCTCATATGTCATTTCATAGAGCTTGTAACTGCCGGCCTCCTCCGGGCCGGCCTCCGTTCCGCTGGAGCCGGAGCCGGACAACTTGATGGTCTGGGTGTACTCGTGGTCGTCAAAATCAGAGAAGACAATGGTCACGTCATCCGTCGTGTTGACCAGCGTGAGGGCAATCGCCACCTCCAGTGTCTGGCCCTTCTTGACCATCTCCTCATAATTCTTGGTGATCTGGTTGTAGTTCTCATCATACATAGGGGAGCCAAGCTCCTCGCCGGCTTGCGTTGCCTCAAAAAGGAACGCCCAGGCAAAGGATTGCTCGTCCTTGCTCCCGTTGGTATAGTCATAGGTCAGGACCATCGCGTCGTTGCCATCATCGTCTTTGGTAAGGGTATAACCCTTGAATACGGCGGTGTACTTGCCCAGAACAATACTCTCCGCCTTGTTACCGCCCTCGTTGGAGCCCTTGTCCTTCCCGCCGCAGGCGGCAAGGGAGAAGATCATCACCAGCGCCAATATCACCGCAAGAGACCGTTTCATCTTGATTTTCACTTGCATTTCCTCCTTTTCCATGGAACAAGTGCTTTTGCAGCTCTCATTCCGGTTTTGGTTCTTCCAATGCTTTGCGGGATGCTTCCCCTGCGATCTCCTGAAGCAGTTCCAGTAGCTCGTCGGCATAGTGGCCTCTGTAGCTGTTGGTAAACTCTTCGCCGTCGCCCCGCCATGTGACCTGGATTTTACTGACGAATGGGACCGCGTGTACCTCCATATCGCCCACAGGACTCGGGTCCGGTTCACGGTAGGCAGGCAGCTCCGCCTTGCGCAGAAAATCAGCCAGTTCCTCCCACCGCGCTGAGGGAATGGTTGGACACGTCTCGATGCTACCCTCATCCCCAATTTGTACGATTTTATGGGCCTCCCGGTCCATATATCTGCAGGACAGGCGGGGATCAATAGGATCCTGTCCGGCACAAACGATGTGGAATCGAAAACCGCTATCGCCAATGGTAATTTGATCCCATGAGAATTCCACTAATTCTGTCATTTCAGAAACCTCTCGTATTTCCTCCGATTTGTTTTCAGCGGGCTTGGGCTGGCCGCACTCCGTACAGAACCGTCCTGTGTTCCCGGCCTGTCCGCAGGAGCAAGTCCAGCTCCCCTCCGGGGCGGGCTGGTTCTGGCCGCTCTTTTGGGAATTTGTTTCTCTTGCGATGTCCTTGAGCAGTTCCAGCAGCTCATGGGCATAGATGCCGCTGTAGCTGTTGGTAAACTTTTCGCCGTCCTCCCGCCATGTGACCTGGATCTTACTGTCGGTCGCGTCCAGAAGGCCCGGTTCCGGCGGGTGGTATGGGGACAGCTCCGCCGTGTGCAGGAAATCAGCCAGTTCTTCCCAGCGTTCTAAGGGGACTGGCGGACACGCCACACTGTCAGTTCGTGTTCCATCCAGTCGGAACCTCTGAAAGCCGGAGCTTTCCTCGCCGATCTCGATGCGCTCACCGGTCTCCGGGTCCGTATAACTACAGTACAGGCGGGGAGCGGCGGATTCCTGCTCAGAGGATGTGATCCGGAAATCAAAACAGCCATCGTAGCTCATGGCGCTTTGATGCCAGGAAAATTTCACTAATTCTGCCATTTCAGAAACCTCCTGTATTTCCTCCGATTCGCTTTCAGCGGACTTGCCGTGCTCCACCCGATCCAGAACAGCCTGCTGCCTTATACTGCCTTCTCCCTCTTTTGAGGAGGTGGTGAGGACCAGATACAGCCTGCAATTTTCCACATAGAGGCTCTCAATGGTGCCGGAGACGTTCCCACCCTCGCTTTCAAATTGCTTATCATAGAACTGGAGCTCCGTCCTGATGTTCAAGTCATCCCCATCGAAATCGAAGAAGAAGCTGCCGCTGTACACCAGGTCCTGCTGGTAGCTGAGATCGAGTGTTTCGCCTTCTATGCGCGCGCTCCATACGCCGTCCTCCGACATCCACTCCGCGCTCAGCAGATCCAGCATAGGCGCCGCCGGGTTTTCCATGACGGGACCGTCCAATATTTTGTCGGTGACAAAGTGCCGGTACATGAGTTTACCACCCGTCAGCAGCACAACGGCCGCTGCAATACCAATCAAAACTTTCACCATTTGCTTCCTCATTTTCGGGCTCCGCTTGCAACGGATTTGCCGCACTCAGGGCAGAACCTCCCCGTGTTCCCGGTCTGTCCGCAGGAACACGTCCAGCTCCCCTCCGGGGCGGGCTGGGACTTGCCGCTCTCTGTGGAATTTGCTTCTTTCGCGATGTCCTGAAGCAGTTCCAGCAGATGCAGATCGTGGGCAGACACACCATCGTAGTTGTTTGTAAACTCCTCGCCGCCATCGCGCCATGTGACTTGGATTATACTGTCGGTTGCGTCCATAAGACCCGGGGGCGGAGCGCGGTAGGCAGACAGTTCCGCCTTGCGCAGAAAATCAGCCAGCTCTTCCCAACGTTCTAAGGAGACCGGCAGCCATGTCTCGCCCTCTGCGCGTTCAGTTCCCATCCCGTTCCAATAAAACCCAGGGGAATCATCACCAATCTCTACGCGTTCATGGGTTTCCGGATCTGCATACTCGCAGTACAGGCGGGGATTGGAGAGATCCTGCTCAGTGGTTTTTATCCAGAACTTAAAACAGCCATCGTAGTTCATGGCGCTTTGATGCCAGTAGAATTCCACCAATTCGGCGGTTTCGGAAACTGTCCGAATTTCCTCCGATTCCATGTCGCTCCCTCCGTCCATAATCTGATTTGTTACAAAATGATGGTGCAGACCTGAGAGCGTAAGGCCAACAACGACCCCGGTAAAAAATATCCAAGCCTTGCGGCGCATATTATTTCAGGTCTCCGTCATCAAAGGGGTCTCCGCACTCCGGGCAGAACTTGGGCGGATGGGCGGGGTCGGCAGGCTCCCAGCCGCACTTGTCGCACTTGTACTGAGGTACGCCGGCGGGCTTTTTGGCTCCACACTCGGCGCAGAACTTCCCCTGGTTCACAGCGCCGCAGGCACAGGTCCAACCAACACTTTCGGCGGGTTTGGGTTTTCCGCATTCCGGGCAGAACTTTCCGGTGACCGTGGCACCGCAGGCACACTTCCAGCCGTCAGCTGAGGACTTCGGCTCGGGCTTTTTTGCTCCGCAGGACTGGCAGAACTTTCCGGTATTTCCGGCCTGACCGCAGCTGCAGGTCCAGCCGGCAGGGGCCGCCGGTGCGGGAGCTGGCTGCTGAGCCTGTTGCTGCTGCCCCATGGCAAACAGGTTTTGGGCATTCATGCCGCCCATCTGTCCGGCCATATTCATGCCCATGAAGGCCATAGCCGGACCGGCGCCTTCATTTTTTGCAGCGGACTGCATGGCGGAAGCCTGTGCACCCACCATGTGTGCAGCTGCCATTGTGGGATTGCGGAACGTGGCATTGCGCTGCAATTCCTTGATCATCGCCTCATCTTCTTCCGAAGCCTTTACGCTGGAAACACCAAAGGAGACGATCTCAATGCCACGCAGGTCTGCCCATTTTTGGGAAAGTACGCCATTGAGCGCCTCGGCAAGTTCCAGGGTATGGCCCGGCAGGGCGCTGTATCGGATGCCCATATCACTAATCTTGGCAAAAGCGGGCTGCAGCGCCGTCAGAAGCTCCGTCTTAAGCTGACCATCGATCTCACTGCGGTCATATTCTGCCTGCACATTTCCACAGACATTGGTATAGAACAAAATCGGGTTTGTGATGCGGTAGCTGTATTCTCCAAAGCAGCGAATGGAAATATCCATGTCCAGGCCAATATTCTGATCCACGACGCGGAAGGGAACCGGCGACGGCGTTCCATATTTATTCCCAATCAATTCCTTGGTGTTAAAGTAGTACACACGCTGATCCTTTGGAGCCTCACCGCCAAAGGTAAAGCGTTTGCCGATGTTTTTCATAACTGCCGGAATGTTTTCAGACAGATCGCCGCAAAACAGGGACGGCTCTGTAGACATATCGTATGTATACTCTCCCGGCTCGGCGCACACATCCACCACCTTGCCCTGTTCCACAATAATCATGCACTGACCGTCTGCTATGGCGATCACGCTTCCATTGGAGATGATGTTATCGCTGCCCTTGGTGTTGGACGAGCGCCCGGATGTGCGCTTGCAGCCCTTGACCGCCAGCGTGTTTGCCGGAAGTGCCTCACAGTAGAAATACTCTTTCCATTGGTCAGCCAATACGCCTCCAGCTGCTCCCAATGCTGCCTTAATAAGTCCCATAGTTTATCCTCCTTGTTTCATATGCTGATGAGCATGTACTTGCGTTTCTTACCGCTTACAGAATCGTCTGTGATCGGTGCGCTGTGTCACGGGAGTTCCGTGTTCCTGTAAGTGAGCGGCGCATGAAATACACATATCCAGTTCTTCACAGATTAAAAAACAGTGGTCACATACCAGCCGGTGACAGATGGGGCATTGGCTGAATACCTCCGCCGCTTCTTCTGTCGCCCGCTGTAGTGCCTCTTTTTTCTCCCGCTTGTAAAGCGTGTCAAATATTACCTGCTTGCCTTCGTTCATCGGCTTCACTCCAGCCCGGGAGAACCGGACCGGTCTTGAACGCCACACTTCTCCGCACTCTGCACAGTGCAGAGAAAATATGAATTCACTTGGCGTAGAGCAATCCAGTAAAAGATCCGGTCCAATCTTACTCATTCCTTCACCGCCTTTCTTTTTTGCAGCCGCTCTTTCTGATTTTGTTTTATCAAAAATCATCGGGAAAAGATATGGTCCCAGGTAGTATTTTGGAGGGGAAATCCAATAATACTACTCAGTAGCACACAATATATAGTGTTTATGCTTTTGCAACAGCTATATATAGAAACAAAAAGTGCCAGTCAAAATGACTGGCGAAGGATGAAGTGTGTATTCATATTCATCAAATGTAGATGTGAAAAAAGGAAACCCGCCGGTTTTGAACTAGGCGGGCGGTATTCAAGTGTAATAGGAGATTTGTTCCAGTTTTCCGCAACGGCGGAACAGGTCGATGCAGAGCATCAGCTCTTCACGGGAAGAAACCCCCAGCTTCCTGTTGATATTGGTATTGTGTTTCTTTGCCGTATTGATGCTGATAAAGGTACGCTGAGAGACCTCGTTGATATCGCAGCCCTCTATGTAATACTGTAAAACAGTACGTTCCATGGGCGTCAATGTCTGCACACAGGCGATAAAATCCGAGAAGAACCGATCCAGCTCCGGCGGAAGCTCCGTTTCCATCTGCTTTTGCCAGGAGGTAGACTGGATCAGGGCAAGTAATTGGTCGATCTCGTGGAACCCGGAGCTGGGATTATCTACCGGTGAGTCCTGGAACTGGCGGATGCTTTGCAGGATCGGACGCACGAACCGGTGAGAGAGGAACAGAGACAGCAGCAGCATACAGATCAAAAAGGCCAGAGAGCCAAGGATCCAAATGGTGCGGCTGGCTGTCGCCATCTGCTCATAGCTGCTTTGGGAGATCAAAGTCACCACCGCCAGCTCCCGTCCGTAAACAGTTGAGCCTCCGATGGTTTGGTGAAACCCGATATAGGACTCCGTTCTGTTGGAATAGGTATTATAAAAATTCCCTTCCTTAATACGAAGCACACCCTTTGGCTCCAGTCTCAGACACATGGCGTCACCCAGCATTGCCTGCTCCAGGTTCAGAGTATTTCCGTCCAAAGGTGCAAGCACTGTAACCATGTCTCCGTAATTGGACGCCACGGAAGGGTAAGAGAGGCGAAAATACAGCTCGCTCAGCTCAATGCCGCATAGACCGCACACCTGTCCATCCCAGTCCAGAATAGGAACATACAGCAGCATCACATCCTCCCAGGTGTCCTTCAGCTGCGTCCGCTCCGACCACACTCCTGCCGTTGCCAGCCGGTTGACAGGCTTTGTCATCAGTTCTTCGTATCCAGGAAGAAAGGCAGTATCAAATTCCAGATTCCAGCGATTGTGCATCTCCACCTGCTGGATGCGGGCAATATCCGAAACACCCCGGTAGAAAACCAGATGCTGGTTGGCGCTGGTGGTGCTGTTCAGGTCAGAATACCGCAGATACAGGCCCATTCGTGAGGTGGAGGCATATTCCAACTGCGTATTAACGGTGGCGTTGAGCAAAGCAAATACACCGTTGCAGTCACCGACCAACAACGTGGAATGCAAATGTTCGTAAATGACTTCCTCCACATCTTGGATCAGAGCCTGGTTGTTGTTGAGATCCTGAAGGGATGCGCCGTTCTCTTTCAGCGTATTGGAGATTTCCGTGGAGATGGACTGGGACAGCTTGATGCACTGCCCATTGAGACCGGAAAGCTGCTCGGAAAGGGCGGAAACCGTATTACGCTGCTGAAGGCGCAGAGCGTCCGAAACCTTTTGGGCCGGGTCCGAAAACACCCCGGCAAAGCTGAGCACCAGAATCAGCGCCGCCAATACGGCCATGGCCATGGACATCCAGTACAGTCCCAGCTTGCGCTGCATGCTCACGCTCTGCCGTTTTGCGTCCATTGTGGCCAGCCACAGCTCTTTCAGCTTCTGTAACATGGATCTCCCTCCTTTCCCGAAAAACGCCTTAGCGTTATTGGTAATGCTCCTTAAAATACGCCAATGTGCTCCAAACCTGCCTGTCCAGGGCATTGTCGGCATCGTCTTCCAGATACTTTGCTCTTCCGTACTTCATGGCATAGCGCACATTTTCTTCAAACCGATTTTCCAGATCCAGATAAGTATCCAGCTGCGGCGGAACGTAGAATGTGTACGCCTCCTGGGTTTCCTGGAAGGTCTGGTACAGGGTGACATACATGGGATCAGTCAAGCTGTCAATGGCATCGGCAAGGTAGGCGTCAAAGGATTCCTGCTTCACCGGCATATATCCCATGCTGGTTACGAACTCCACATTCCGCTTGGCGTCCGTCAGCCACTTTAGAAATGTGATACAGGCTGATTCCCGCTCCGGCGTGGTTCTGACCGTGCATATTCCGGCTCCTCGCTGCATAACCAGCTTTTCCCCATTTTCAAAGGTAGGACAGGGCATGGTCAGCACATCGATCTGCTCACTGGTGTTGTCGGCATAGGTCACCGTATCGGAAAAATACAGCACGCTGGCCGACGAGGCTACCGACACAATGGAATCGCCGGTACGCAGTGGTTCGGTGGCATAGCCGCTCTCCAGCCAGACACCGCCGGAAAGGGTCGCTCTGGCATAAGGCTCCCATACCGTATCAAAGGCGTCTCCAAAAGCCAGGGTATCTCCGCTGAAGAAATTCTCCCCCAGAGATTCTACGCCTACCTGAAAATAGTTGAAGTGGAAATCGTGGACAAAAAATACCTTGCCGTCTCCCGGTATGTCGGGAGTCAGGGAATCCGTCCACTGCACATATTCCTCAGCCAGTGCAAACAGTCCTTCCCAGGTCTCAAGATCGGAAAGCTGTGCACCGGTGGCTGCGGAAAAACGGTCAAAGGCTGTTTTGTTCACATACAGAATTTCTGTGGACTTGGCTACCGGCAGCACCACCAACCGGTCATTCACGGTGCCCTCTTCTAAAAAAGAGGGGAGAAATTCCCCAAGCTCTTCTTCGGAAAAATAATCGCGATAGTCTACAAGCACCCCATCATCCGGCATGGCCAGAACCGTTTTGGGATAGGAAACGAACATGTCTGGCAGCTCCGGCGCTCCCGGATCCTCAAATGCAGCGGCCAGAATTCCCTCATGGATGGTTTTATTGTTGGTAACGCTGGTCACCTCCACCCGAATGTTTTCCTCCACGCCAACCGTGGCGTTGAACTCGTCAATCAAATCGTTTAAGGGCGAGTCGGTCTGCGCGCCGTAGACATGCCATAAAGACACGGTGACCGGCGCATCCTGTTTCTTGCCACAGCCTGTAGAAAGAAAGGAGAAGCTCAACAGGATCAAGCATACAGCAAAGCATTTTATCTTTTTCATAGGATTTCCTCGCTTATACTACAATGTATCAATTACAGCGGACAGATAGGCTGCGGAGACGGAACCGTAGAGGAACTGGTCGATCACGCCGTCTTTTTTCGCTTGACGAACTCGGTCTGCCAATTCCGCATCCGTATTTTCATCCACCACCAGAACGATTTTACAGTCCGATCTTTGCGCTTTCACTTCCTGGCGCAGGAGCATTCGATCCTCCAGCCGCCAAGGCGCATAGACGGTCACCTCCATCAGCAGAATATCTGCTTGGGTGTATACACACAGCTGGGTTGTTTTCCTGGGGTTTTCACTCTGATACACATGAAAGTCCGAAGAAAACCCTTTCAATGCTGCCGATATCGCATCTGAAAAAAGTGCATTTTGCATATCTACAACCACTCTACGCATGTGTTCACCTCCTGTGTGAATCCGTCCGCTGCTCTTTTACGATCATAGTATAGCAAACATATACTTTTTACGCCCTGTCCGAAAGTGCAGGTTCGTATGCTTTCCCCCAAAAAATTCCGGCTCCATGCAGGAAGCCGGAATCAACAAAACATCCATTATTCGGTTGGCTCAAATTCCAGATCT
>CAJMLQ010000078.1 GCA_905214265.1 uncultured bacterium | reverse complement strand
CATCAGCTTGTCGTAATCGATGAAGCCATCGTCATTGACACCGTAGGCAACGAAATTGTAGTAGCTGCCCGACAGGTTGACGGGAGAGCCGTGGGTCAGATGGCCGCCGTGGGCCAGATTCATGCCCAAAACCGTGTCGCCAGGCTTCAGCAAGGCAAAGTAAACCGCCAGATTCGCCTGGGCACCGGAATGGGGCTGGACATTGGCATGCTCCGCGCCGAAGAGCTTACAGGCGCGGTCACGGGCGATGTTCTCGACGATGTCCACGTCGACGCAGCCGCCGTAGTACCGCTTTCCGGGGTAACCCTCGGCGTATTTATTGGTCAAGACCGAACCCATGGCGGCCATGACCGCGGGGGATACGATATTTTCGCTGGCAATGAGCTCGATGTTGCGGCGCTGGCGCTTGAGCTCCAGGCCCATGGCATCGGCAACTTCCGGATCGGTACGACCTACAAAGCCGATGGTGTCCATCAGATCGTTATACATATTTCCAAATCCTTTCTGCATCCGGCAATTCCGGCATATTTTCAATCAGACGAGTACCTTTTTAGTATACAGGATTTTCCGCTTTTGTGCAAGATTCCAAAGTGCCGATAAAGAATCGAAAAAAAACGCTCTTTTCGGCAATCCTGTCCATGTGCTGCAAAAAAGCGTTTTCCGAACGCGGACAAGCCGATCGTTTTGTCAGATCCGTGCCCGAATCCACCGGCAGACGTCCCGGTAGACCTCACTGCGGTTCAGTTCGTTCAGAACCTCATGGCGGCAGCCGGGATACAGGCGGCAGGAAACATCCCGCAGTTCCGCCTCAATCAGCCGCTCCGCAACCCGGCGCACCCCGGCGCCGTAATCCCCCACCGGATCGTCCTCCCCAGCGATGAGAAGCACCGGCAGGTCTCTCGGGACCGCCGCCGCCCATTCCGGCGCAGACACCTGCCTGACCAGGGTGAATAGCTCCCGATAGGCCGAAGCAGTAAAGGTGAACGTACACAGCGGGTCCTGATCGTACTTTCCCACTACACCGGCATCCCGGCTGATCCAGGCGTTGGCGCTTTTTGGGGAATCGAAGCGCTTGTTATAGGACCCGAATGCCATTTTGGTCAGGGCAGCGCTACGGTAATGCGACCCTTTAGAAGCAGCTGCTCTCCCGGCAAGGAATGCAGCCATGCCGGCCATGGGGTTTCCGCCGGTGGTGCCACAGAGCACCGCTCCTGTCAGCTCCGCCGCGTATCGGGTCAGGTACATTCGCGCGACGAAAGAGCCCATGCTATGCCCGAACAGGAAGTACGGTAGCTCGGGATAGTGGTGTTTTGCCAAGGCGGTCATCTTTTCCAGGTCTTTCACCAGAAAATCAGCCCCGCCGCTTTCCCCGAAGAAGCCCAGATCCTCTTCCCGGGCAGCGGTGCGGCCATGACCCAGGTGGTCATTGCCGCAGACGATGAAGCCCTGCCCGCACAAATAGCTGGCGAAATCCTCATACCGCTCCAAGTATTCGCACATGCCGTGGGAAATCTGGACGACCCCCACCGGCTCCTGCTCCAGCGGCTCATAAAAATAGCAGGAAACGGCGGTAACGCCGTCGCTGCTGAGAAAGGTGTCCGTACTTTTCCGGAATGTCACAGAAAATCCCTCCTATCATTTTCTACGCTCCGAAAACAACAAAAACGGCGGCGCAGGCCAAAGTCTGCACCGCTGCTTTCGCTGGTAATTTTTCAGCGCGGTTCCACAATCAGCTTAATCGCCGTCCGTTCCGAACCGTCGATGTCAACATTCGCAAAGGCGGGCTTGCAGATGAGATCAATACCCGCCGGAGCAAGATATCCCCGCGCAATGGCCACTGATTTGATCGCCTGGTTGGCCGCTCCCGCACCGATGGCCTGAATCTCCACAAGGCCTTTTTCCCGGATTACGCCCGCAATGGCGCCCGCAACGGAATTGGGTATCGACTTTGCTGAAACTTTGAGTATGTCCATTCAAAATCCCTCCGAATCGTTTGTCGGGCCAGCCACAGCCCTGCGCAGACCTTCGCAAGGCTGGCATATAGTGGATTACCCTACTTTGATTATAAACCGAACAAACAAAATATTCAAGAGATTTTTTCTTTTTTTATCAATTATGACATCTGAAATCGAGAAATTTTCACACATTTCCCGGTTTTCCGGTCCAGATCCAGCACAACGCCTTCCATTTTGCAGGGGGAATTGGGCACTTCGAACCGGGTGGGGAGATAAGTGGTCATCCGCCGGATGATGTTGTCCGGGCTGACGCCCAAAATGGAGTGAATGGGCCCAGTCATCCCCAGGTCGGAAATGTACGCCGTTCCACCGGGCAGGATGGTTTCATCGGCGGTCTGAACGTGGGTGTGGGTCCCCACCACCGCCGAAACCCGGCCATCCAGGTAATACCCTAACGCCATCTTCTCTCCCGTGGCCTCCGCGTGGAAGTCCACCACGGTAAAGTCGGCCTGCACCTCCCGCAGGATCCGATCGCAGCAGGAAAAGGGGCTGCCGATGGGGTCCAGATAGACCTGCCCCATGACGTTGATCACCAGCAGGGAGGCGAACCCCAGATCCAGCTTATACCAGCCGTTTCCATAGCAGCCCTCCGGATAGTTGGCAGGACGCAGCAAGGCCGGATGTTCATCCAGATAATCCTGGATCTCCCGGCGGCGGAGGGTGTGGTTTCCGCCGGTGATGACATCCACCCCTCTGTCGAACAGGAAGTCCGCCGAATGAGGCAGAACCCCGTTTCCAACGGCGGAATTTTCCCCGTTGCAGACCACAGCGTCGATTTTTTGCTCTTTTTTAAATGCCGGAAGTGTTTGGCGCAGGAAGTCGCAGCCCGGCTGGCTGACGACGTCGCCGATCATCATGACTCTCATGAAACCGCCTTTCTATTCGGTGTCAGTGGGTTGCACGTTGGAGGATCTCCCGAAGCTCCTCCTCGCTGAAGCGGTACTTTTTTCCGCAGAAGTGGCAGCAGACCTCGGTGCCGTGGTCTTCTTCGATGAGCTGCCGGAGTTGATCCCGCCCCAGGCTGACCACCGCGCGTTCCACCCGCTCCTGGCTACAGTCGCAGCGGTAGGACGGAGTGCAGCTTCCGGTGATCCGGGGCTCCAGCCCGGCAAGGACCAGGCGGCAGATCTCCTCCGGGGTCATCTCCTGGTCGATCATGGCGGAAACCGGCTGAATGCCGCTGATATTCCGTTCCAGCACATCAATCGCCTCCTGCCCGGCAAAGGGAAGCAACTGGATCAGGAACCCACCCGCGGCCCGGACGGTCAGATCCGGGTTGACCAGCACCCCTAGAGCACAGACGGTGGGCGTCTGTTCGCTGACCGCGTAGTAATTGGTGACGTCCTCAGCGATTTCGCCGGAGACGATGGGGGTCTGGCCGCTGTACGGCTCCTTCAGCCCCAGATCCTTGATGACGCTGAGATAGCCGTTTTTCCCCACTGCCCCGGCTACATCCAGTTTTCCCTGGCTGTTCAGGGGCAGCTCCACCACAGGATTCTGTGCGTAGGCCTTGACGTTGCCGGAACTGTCGGAAACGGCGATAATGGTCCCAGCGGGTCCGCCTCCGTCCAGCCGGAGGGTCAGGGAATCCCCTTCTCCCTTTAGTAGCAGCCCCATCATTGAGGCGGCGGTGGCCAGCCGGCCGGCCGCGGCCGTCATCACGGCAGAGGTATGGTGGATTGCTTCGATCCGGGCGGCGATGTCGGTGGAATCGATGGCCATCGCCATCACCGAACCGTCGGCGGAAAGCGCGCGGGTAAGCGTTGCCATAAAAAATCTTCCTTTCGTGTTCAGATGCCCAAAACGGAGAAGCCCGGCTCCTGGGGTAGCTCCCGGACCCATTGATTAATCTCTTGCAAAACTGCCCGGGTGCCCAGTCCGGCCTTGGCAGACTGCGCCAGGACTTCCGCCCACTGGGTGGTGGTGACCCGCGTAGGGCCGTAATAATTGAATTCCGGTATCACCCGGAAAAGCAGCGAAGGGAGCTCCAGGCGATCGAAATCCTCGTCCGGCAGATAGAGAGAGTCAGCCAGCCAGAATCGGCCATCCTGCCAGCCCCTTTGGAACTCAAAATAGCAGCTCCCGGCGAGCTGGCTTTTCCGAAGGCAGATTCCCATAAACTCTCCCCCTGTCAGTCAATGTCG
The DNA here is from genome assembly GCA_905214265.1 of uncultured bacterium. GTDB lineage: Bacteria > Bacillota > Clostridia > Oscillospirales > Ruminococcaceae > Merdivicinus. The sequence goes on along the minus strand of CAJMLQ010000078.1, from coordinate 9,893 downwards.
ATCTTCCGGTCCCGGAAATAGTATTCCCGATCCCGGTCGTTGATTTCCCGCAGGACCCGGCAGGGGTTTCCCACCGCCACCACATTGGCGGGGATGTCCCTAGTCACGATGCTCCCCGCGCCGATGACGGAATTTTCCCCAATGGTCACGCCGGGCAGGACAACGACTCCTGCCCCAAGCCAAACGTTTTCGCCGATGCGGATGGGAAGATTGTACTGGGCCTGCTTCCGACGGAGATCCGGCCGCACAGGATGTCCTGCCGTGGCCAGCACCACATTGGGCCCTAGCATCGTGCAGCTGCCGATAAAAATATCGGTATCATCCACCAGCGTCAGCCCGAAATTAGCGTAAACGCAGTCCCCCAGATGGGTGTGTTTTCCCCAGTTGGCGTGGAGGGGCGGTTCGATGTAGCAGTCCGTCCCCATTTCGGCCAACAGCTTTTTCAGCAGCTCCGCTCGCTTTTTCCCCTCGGAGGGGCGAGTCTGGTTAAAATCATATAGAAGGTCCAGACAGGCGGCTTGCTCCGCCTGAAGTTCCGGGTCGGTGCAGTAGTAAAGCCGGCCCCCGTGCATCCGTTCCTTGGTTTCCTGAAAATCCATTGCTCATTTTCTCCGTATCGTTGATCGTTCTGCTACATCAAAGTCTCATAGCAGTCATATTCTACAATCCCGTGAATGTGCTCCAGCGCGCCGGACACCAGTTCTCTGACCATCAGGCAGTCGATGTGGGGCAGGTGCACGGTCTTCCCCGGGAGGATGCCGTGATCCGCCGCCGTCACAAAGCCCCTGGCTCGGTAGTTGCGAGGATTTCCCTCAACCAGGACTGCCCGGAAACCCAGCCGCACTGCCTCCTGGAAGCCGTACTCGATCAGTTCCTTGGAGATGTGCTGGCGCTGTAGTTCCGTCCGCACTGCCGCAGGGGTCAGGATCAGCAGTTCATCCCCGTACCGTCCTTCCAGCTCAAACCGGGAAAACATCACATAGCCCAACAGCCGATCGGTCTCATCGGTCATAATCAGTTCCAGCTCCGGAAGGTAGAAGAACTTTTCCCGGATTTCCTCCACCAGACGCCGGACGAGTTTCCCCTCTGCCTTGTCCTGGTGCTCTCGAAAAACGGTCTCCACAAAATCAAGTGAATCCAGCCTGTGTTCCGGCGTCATGGCTTTGATGATGCGTTCCATAAAAATCCTTTCCGGCACCCCATTTCAGTGCCCGGTATCCACCAGTGCGATTTTATAAGCTTGACGTCCCCGGAAGGAGACCGCCTCCGTAAAGCCCAGCCGCCGCGCCATTTCCTGACAGGTCCGAATGCCGCTTCCCAAATCTTTCGCCGCGTGGGCGTCTGAACCGAAAGCCAGCTTTCGGCCGCCCAGCTCATAGTACCGCCTCAGGAACCGCTCGTCCGGCGAGGGCTTCCCGATCTCCTGCCGCAGGCCGCTAGAATTGACCTCCAGGGTGAGCCCCCCAGCGATCATGGTCCGGAAGAGCTCATCCACCAGGCTGCTGTAGGGATCCAAGTCCACGTTCCGCCCATATTTTCCCTCAATATACCGAAGGGGATAAGTGATGTGGGTGATAATGTCGCACTTCCCCCACTGGGCCAGCCGGATCAGTTCTTCAAAATAAGGTTCCAGAAGGGTGTGGAGGTCACAGGTGCTGCAGTCAAGAAAATAAAAGTCCTCCATTCCTGGCAGATTGTGGACAGAGCCCAGCACCACGTCGTAAGGCTCCAGTCCCAGGATTTCCTCCGCATAAGCCGGATCCTCCAGTGGTTCCCCAAGCTCCACGCCGGTCAGAATTTCCGCCGAACACTGATTTCTTATCCGCCGGACGTCCGCCGCGGACGCGGAAACCAGAGTGCGCGCCTCGGGAAGGGACTGCGCGTTCACATCGCAGTGATCGGTGACGGCAAAGGCGGCCAGTTCCAACGCGTCCGCTCTCTGGCAAAGCGCCTCGATGGTTTCTTCACTGTCAAAACTGTGGCCGGTGTGGACATGCAAATCGACAAGATTTTTCATAAGCACCTTGACTTTCCGGCAAAGCCGTGTTATTTTGTTGACGGATGTGCTATAATAGAAAGGAAATAGCTGCACCGCGGAGTCTTTGCGGAGTATCGATGAGACCGCGCGGCTCAGGCGATTTTGAAACCGCCCCGTCTTGGTCTTACAGATGTGGAATCGGCCATGAGACGCCGTCTTCCGAAAGGGCGCGTTCCATGTTTATCAGGCTCCAAAGGCCGCGACAGCGGCTTTCCTTTTCCGCAGGAAAAAAGCCCTGAGGTTATTATAGCACAAATCCGGCCGGATTCCTATGTCCGTTCTGGGAAAATCCGACATGTGCCGCCCAAAATTTTTATCCGTTTTGAGACGGCCGTTACCATCCTGCTTTTGCAGGCCGCAAAGGAGATGCCGCTTTGAGACATCTGGGCACTGTGATTCTCGAAACAGACCGCCTGATCCTCCGCCGCTTTACCGCAGAGGACACCGATGCCATGTTTCACAACTGGGCCAGCAACCCCCATGTTACCCGCTGCCTGGTCTGGGCCGCCCACAAAACCCCCGAGGAGACCCGCCAGGTTCTTTGCAACTGGATCCGCGAGTACCGCAACAAGGATTTTTACGAATGGGCTGTTGTCCCCAAGGAGTTGGGATTCCCTGTCGGCTCCATCGGGCTGGTGGAATGCGCGGACGACCCCCGCCGCAGCGAGGCAGGCTACTGCCTGGGCGAGCCCTGGTGGAACCACGGTTATGCCACCGAGGCGCTGCGCGCGGTGCTGGATTTCGGCCTCAATGTAGTAGGTTACCGTGCCGTCATCGCCAAACACGCTATGGAAAACCCGGCCAGCGGCCGGGTGATGCAGAAGGCCGGCATGACCATGCGTGTAGGGGAGATCCTGCCGGTATCCACCGCCAACGGCCTCTTCGACTGTATCGTTTATGAGATGACCCAGCCCCGAAAAAAGGGGCTTTTCGGCCGCTCCCGAAAGTCCGCTTCTTTTTACCGGATCCGCACTACCTGAGGTCCGCGATCCTTCCAGGGCAAAAATATTCCAATTCCAGAAAAGAGGTTTTCGCAAAACAGTTGACTTTCATGCTGTGTAGTGCTAAAATCAAAGAGGAAGCCCCGGATCATCCGGGAGTTGGATAAAAATCGAAGCCGGTAGGCAGAGAGGATCGGTAACATGAATGAAAAGCTCAGGGAATTCAATGTGGAATTCCTCTTCAGCGCCGTTCTGGAGCTGAAAACCATGGAAGAGTGTTATAAATTTTTCGAAGACCTCTGCACCGTACAGGAGCTGAAGGCCTTGGCTCAGCGCATCCAGGTAGCCAAGATGCTCAGTGAAAACAAGGTGTACAGCGACATTGTCGCAGAAACCGGCGCCAGCACCGCTACTATCAGCCGGGTCAACCGCTCGCTCCATTACGGCTGTGACGGCTATGAAGTGGTTTTCCAGCGGCTGAAGGAAAAAGAGACGCTTCCGGCGGAGTAAGCGCCGGAAACACCTGACAGAAGGCCGGGCCGCCCCAAAGGCGGCCTGATTTTTTGCGGAGGGATACGCCATGAGCCATTACAGCCAGTTTGCCTCGGTTTACGACCTGCTGACCTCGGAGATCGACTATCAAAAGCGGGGCGCCTATTTCGACGCCCGCATCCTAGAAAACGGCGGATTCCGGGGGATCCTGCTGGACCTGGGCTGCGGGACCGGCTCTCTTTCGGAGGTGATGGCCGGACTCGGTTACGACGTCATCGGCGTGGACAATTCCGAGGACATGCTCTGGGCGGCCACCCAAAAGCGGATCACCAGCGGCCGCGACATCACCTATCTCTGCCAGGAAATGACGGAGCTGGACCTATACGGCACGGTGGACGCCGTGGTCTGCGCCCTGGACACCCTGAACCACCTGACGGACTACGACGATTTCTGCCGGGCCATCGCCCGGACGGCGCTGTTCCTCCACCCGGACGGAGTCTTTGTCTTTGACCTGAACACTCCCTACAAGCACCAGGAGATTCTGGCAGACAATGCCTTCCTCTACGATTATGACGATGTATTCTGCGCCTGGCAGAACACCCTTCAGGAGGACGGGGTGGTCCAGATGGACCTGACCATCTTTGTCAGCGATGAAAACGGTTCCTACCAGCGGATGGAGGAAAGCTTTGCCGAACGGGCCTATTCTCTGGAGCAGGTGGAGGAAGCCCTCCGCCGCGCCGGATTGACCCTGACGGCCCTCTACGCCGAGGACAGCAACGACCCGCCTGCTCCCGACACCCAGCGCTGGGTGTTCGTCGCGAAACACGCCCGGGCGGGCGAAGGAGTGCAATAAACGACGTGCGGCAGTGCCCCTGAACCGGTATCCAACTCTCTGTCTTCCGATATAATTTAAAATAAAAAGCAGCGTCCCGGACGAGCATTGTGTCTGGGACGCTGTTTGACTATGGATTACTCCACCATGGGCATTTCGGTCATCCGCAGATTGGTGCAGCCATAAGGAATCAACCGCACCTGCTCCGGCGCGGAGAGCGCTTCCGCCGACCGGGGAAGCTCCTCGCAGGCGCCGTCCTTCATCCGCCAGTCGATTCGGGCTAGCTCCGTTTCCAGAAAGACCGGCGCGCCCTCCGGTGAGAAGGGGCAGTCTCCGGTCTCCCCTTGGACAAAGGTCAGTTCCCCGCCGGTAAATCCGTAATTCCACGGGGACATGGGGATGACCTCGTAGTCGCAGTAGGGGAATTTCCGTTCTACGCCGTCCCGGGTGTATTCGATGCGGTTCCACTGTTCCCGGATGGGCAGAGCGTACAGCAGCGGGCCGCGGCGGGCGCAGAACATGCCGCTGGGACGCTTGACATACTCCGCGGCAAAGGTGCAGCAGACGGTCACCACTTCCTCTCCCTGCCATTCCCGCTCCACCCGGAAGGGAACGCCCGGCTTCGCTTCGGCTCCGTCCACCCGGGCGCTCTCCGCAAAGCCCGGGATCCGCAGCTCCAGCGCAAACCGCACCGGTCTCCCGGTTTTGACTCGAACCCGGTAACCATCCTCAAAGGGGTAGTTGGTCTCAATTTCGCAGGACACCGGGCAGCCGTCTATCAAAATCTCCGCCCGCACCGGAGCGATGGCAGTCACGGCAAGACCATCTTCCGTCCGCATCAGGGCCGACAAGGCAAACTTCGGCCACGCCTGGTTGAAGTTTGCGGTGCAGCATCCGAAATTGGGCTCCAGCCCGAAGAGATGGGATTCCGGGCCGTTGGTGCCGAAGGGGATCTGCCCTTTAAAGAAGCGGGTGCACTGCACTTGATTGGTCATCTGGTCGTACTGGTGGCTCCACATGTCGGGGCTGATAGTGGCGGGCAGGGCGTTGAAGGCCGCTATCTCCAGCCGGTCGCTCCATTTATCCTTCCCGGTGATGGCTGCCAGCCATTCGTAGGAGTACATGGCCTCCGCCACGGAACAGAGCTCGCTGCCCCGGATGGGGCTGGTCCCGGCCAGGCACTCGTCACCGGAGAAATGGCCGCAGGGCATCCCGTGGTCCCGCATCAGGGTCTGCCACGCCGTTTCCGCAAAGGCGTCGGGGTCGCCGCCAGTGATCCGCGACAGCAGAGCGGAGGCTTTCAGGCTCATTCCGGCGTTGACCACATGACTCAAAAAGTTCCAGTATTTTCGCGGCTGGGCAAAAATCCAGTTCTGATAAAGCGCCTCATAGTCAAAGCCTTCGCAATGGAGCTGAATGGCCAGATCCAGCAGCCACTCCTCCGGCCGCCGCTCGTAAAGCCAGAAAATGGGGATAAGGCACTCGAACCACCGTGCCGCTCCCCATTGAGCAAGGGTCCGTTCATTTAAAAAATCCCTGAACTGGCGCAGCGCCCGATAGAGGGCCCCCTCGATGCGGGGATCACCGGTGCAGTCGCCGTACACTGCCAGCACTTTGCCGATGAGCATCAGCGCCCACATATCGTAAATGTTGCGCTCCTCCATCGTGCAAGGGCAGAGCCAACCGTCGGGCTGCTGCCGTTCCAGGATCGCGTCGATATACCGTGTGGCCCGGGCCTGCAGATCCGCGTCCTCCAACAGCCAGGCCAAGGGGATGAATCCGTCCAGCCAGTAGGGCACCCGCTCCCAGCCCTCCCGGTTACCGCCGATCCAGCGACTGTCCCGGACATCGGGCCAGACCTTGTCCAGATTTCCGCTCAGGCCCCTGGCCTGGATCTCTAACTGCCTTTTCAGCCAGCCGGTGGGCTTCACTTCTTTCGATGTCAAAAATTCGCGCTTTTGTTTCGTCAGCATGACGTTTCCTCTTTTCCACAAGATTTAACAACAGCATACCAAGATTCCGCTGGAAAATCCAGTGCAAAATCCGTCCGATTTCTTGCAAAAATCGATTTGTCGTGTATAATGGAGAAGAGGAGGGAATGCACATGAACCCAAACCCCGGAAACTATCTGGACCTAGACCAGGCATCGCCCTGCATTTCATGCAGCTTCCGCCGGTTCGATCCGGGGGAATACCATGTGACCCGGGTGTCGAACTCCGATGTCCTGTTGATGATGCTGGAAGGAGAACTGATCTTTTACGAAGATGGCAAGCGGGTTTCTCTGCTGCCTGGCCAGTGGTACATTCAGAAGGCCGGGCTGCTCCAGGAGGGCCGGGAGCCCAGCCGCCTTCCCTTTTATTACTATCTGCACTTTCTGGGCAGCTACGGCGATGCTCTGCGGCATCCGCTGCCGTTGTCCGGGCAGTTCCAGCCGGAGGAATTCCTACCGCTGCTGCGCCGGATGGACGCGGCCTGGCAGATGGATGGCTCGGAGGTCGCCAAACGGGCAGCCTTTTTCGAAATCCTCTCCAGGCTGGAAAGCTCCGCACCGTCCAATCCTTTTTCCGACATTGTGACCCAGATGATCGCCTACCTCTCCGAGCATCTCAGCGAAGGAGTGCGGGTGTCTGACCTGGCGCAGGAATTCCGCTACTCGGAGGACCACGTCATCCGGTTGTTCCGCCGCTGGAGGGGGACAACGCCCCACCGCTGCATCCAGGATATGCGCCTGCGCCAGGCACGCCAGCTGCTGGAAACCACCGACCGCAGCATCTCGGCCATAGCGGCCCAAACCGGCTATGGCGACCCCTCAGCCTTCTACCGCGCTTTCCGGCGGGAAACCGGCCTCCCGCCAGAAGAATGGCGTCGCCGCCGCAATGCTGCCGCGTTGAAACGGAGAAACCAGGAAGGCGCTTCCGTTCAGTAAAAACGCTTTTCCACCAAAAAGTTTGTTTTCCATGTTTGTTGCTTTTCGGCCGCTTCGTTCCTGCGCAAAAACACATAAGCATTTGTAACTATTTATTCTTGACAAGAGAGGAAATATCGAATATCATAAATCTGTAAAATACGATTTACAACTGCAACAGGAGGCATTTATATGAAAAAGCTGTGCATGAAAGCGGCTCCGGCCGGATGGCGGGAGGGTCTGGAGCTGCTGGCCGAGGATCTGGACTTCGCGCTGGACGAAACCGGTCTTCCGCTGATGGCCGGTATATCCGACCGGCTGGAGGTGCGCTTTGACGGCCAGGAGGCCTTTATCGCCTGTCGGGAAAAGGCACATTTTTACCGGGGAGTCTCCCTGCTTCTCCGGGAATTGGACAAAGGGGCGCCCTTTTCCTTGGAGGAAGCGCCTGCTTTCGGAAAAACCGGCGCGATGTTCGACGTTTCCCGCAACGCGGTGCTCAAACCGGAAAGCGTCAAATTTCTGTTGCGGAAGATGGCCTGCATGGGTATGAACGCTGCAATGCTCTATACGGAGGACACCTATGAGGTGCCAGGATATCCCTATTTCGGTTACCAACGGGGTGCTTATTCCGCTGCCGTTATAAAAGAGCTGGACGATTATGCAGACGCCCTGGGGATCGAGCTGATCCCCTGCATCCAGACCCTGGGCCACCTGGGCAGCGTTCTGAAATGGGAGCAGATGAAGCCCTATGCGGACACGGCGGAGGTTCTTCTCTGCGACAGTGATGAGGTGTACCGCCTGATTGAGGACATGATCGTTGCGGCCTCTTCCCCTGTCCGGTCTAAGCGCATCCATATCGGCATGGATGAAGCTATGGACCTGGGGCTGGGCAGATTTCTGCAGCAGCACGGCTATGAAAATGGGTTTTCCATCATCGCTCGCCACTTTAACCGAGTCATAGAGATTCTCCACCGCCACGGGCTGACCCCCATGCTCTGGAGCGACATGTATTTCCGTCTTGCGTCCAAAACTGCCGAATACTATGACCTTGAGGGCACAATTCCTCAGGAGGTCATCGACCGGACGCCTCGGGACGCTGCGCTGGTCTATTGGGACTACTACCACCTGGACGAGGCGTTTTATGAGGACTTTATCGCCCGGCACAAGCGCTTTCCAAACCGACTGGTTTTCGCGGGCGGGCTTTGGACCTGGAGTACTTTGGCCGTTCATTACGGCATGGCCTTCCGCACATCGGTCCCCGCCCTGCGGCAATGCAGGAAGCAGGGAGTACAGGAGGTATTCGCTACCATGTGGGGCGACGACGGCGCGGAAAGCAGCCTCCTTTCCAGCCTGCTGGGCCTTCAGCTCTACGCGGAATACACTTTCGCGGAGGACGTCAGCCTAGAGCGCCTGCGGGACCGCTTCGCTGCCTGCACCGGCGAGAGCATGGACGCCTTTTTGGACATCAGCCGGATGGATGTCCCCGGCTGGAGCATCCCGGAGGATGGGCTGCCGCCTCTGGAGTCTCATTGCTACAGCCGTGTGATCCTATACACAGATCCGCTGCTGGACCTGTTCGCCAAAAACTTGGAGGGTGTCGACCTGACGGAGCATTACCGGCAGATGGTTCCGCTGATGGAAGGTCATGCCTCGGAGAGCCGGTCCTGTGCTCAGATTTTCCATTTCTTTGCCGTTCTGGCGGATTTTCTGGCGGACAAGTGTGCCCTTCCCGGCCGGATTCGAGCGGCCTACCGTACGGGAAACCGGGAGGTCCTCAGCCAGCTGGCGCAGACGGATATTCCCGCCCTGGTCAAAAAGGCGGAGGCGCTTCGGATCAGCTGGCGGGAGCTTTGGTTTGCCTTCAACAAACCTTTTGGCTTTGAAGTTCTGGATACCCGGCTGGGCGGCGGCGTTGCACGGCTGGAAACCGCAGCGGCCCGGCTGACCGAATATCTGGATGGGCGCTGCGAAAAGATCGACGAACTGGAAACGGTGCCTCTGCCCATGGATGATGTGTGGCAGTGGCAGCGCATGATTTCCGCCTCTCGCATCTGATTTTCCTTTCTTGCTTTCCGAATCCCCATCCAGTTTAGGCTGGATGGGGATTCTTTTCGGTCTGTTTTTTGATAAGGTGGCATTTTCCGATTGACTGGACTTTTCCGAAACGGTATACTAAAAACGGACAAAAGCCACAAAAACGAGCTGCCGGACCGCCGGCGGTTTCCAGGAGGAATCCACTATGAAGCACGCGCTCTGGATCTGGCGGGAGGAAGCCGCCGAAAAAAACAGCACCGCCCGTTACACGGGTGCTCATAAGAAAGTAATTCCAGAAATTACGATTGTGGCATCTGTCAGACGGGGTTGGTAAACGAGATAACGGGTATTCGGTGAAAGCTGAGTACCCGTTATTTTTTTGCCTGTGCGTGGAAGCAATAGATTTATTCACATTTTTCGTGTATAATTAACTCATATCTTTTCTATCCTTTCCATTCCGAGATTTTTTCAAAAAATCTCAAAAAATTTTGGAAACATTGGAACAATTCAGCCTTTCTCATGCCATATATAGTAGAGGGCTGAATACAAACGCGATTGGAGGTGACGCTGATGGACAAGCAGACAGGCCCAAAAGGTTTTCTTGTGGTGCTGCCCGGTGAGATCATCGAGATACCGCAGGACAGCGACAAG
>CAJMLQ010000077.1 GCA_905214265.1 uncultured bacterium | reverse complement strand
AAAGCCGACAGTATGCTGGATGATGCCGCCAAAGCCGGTGAAGCGTACAACAACGCCGTAAAACAGGGGCAGGATGATCCGCAGATTCAGAATCTTCCTTGGGAGGTGCGGGAACAAGTGGCTACTTTCCGTGTTCGTCCTCAATTCCAAAGTGACCTTGAAACTCTTGTGATCCCTCAATTTTTCCAGGTGATCCCCGATACCCTGTTTACGGAAGGTACGCTGGAACTGCTGGAAAAAGAACAGCTCGCCGAAGGCTTCACGCTGAAAGGTAAGGCATACGACATTGATTTTGCCGCAGCTGATGATGAGATTGCCGAGGTCGATGTGCGGGCAAATGAGGGCGGATTGCCCAAGGTGTTCAAAATGACCAGCGCAGAGCAGCGGTATTTCAAGGAATACTTCAACAGTCTGCCGCCGGAGAGTCGTGTGCGCCAATGCAAGGATATGATGTTCAATCAACTCAATAAGCTGAACATGGTGGACGCTGCCGAACTGAAATCCTACATAAACCGCATCGTGGATGATATGGACAAGGCACAGATCGCCGCTATGGAGAAGGCTCCGCTGGGATATGCCAAGAAAATCAAGGAAAAGATTGAATCCCTGCTGGATGCACATTATCGGGAAACTTTTGCAAAATGGCTGGAAACCGAACGCATCGTATGCCAGCCGTCCTATCGGCTGCCGTCAGTTATCCATCCCACGACCAGCACAGACATATACGGCGGTTCTTTGTATGAAGCCGAGGATGGCGACATCAACAAGCTGGAACAGGATTTGATTATGGAGTTGACCGCCCTTCCGAATGTTCGCTGGTGGCACCGCAATCTCTCCCGGCATGGATTTGCCATCAACGGCTATATTAAGCACTACCCGGACATTATGATTATGACCCAGAGCGGCAAGGTAATCTTTGCAGAAACCAAGGGCGAGCATCTGAAAAACGATGACAGCCGGGAAAAGATTGAATTGGGACGCGCATGGCGGACTGCCGCCGGGAGCCAGTACCGTTATTACATGGTGTTCAGGGATGGAGAAAATCTCCTGCCGGGAGCTGTCAGCATGAGCCAGTTTATGGAAACGATAAAGGCACTGTAAGAGGAGGTGGTTCCACCTATGTATATATATGCTCGCATAAATAAAGACACTTTGCGCTTTATACGAGAGAAGAAAGCCATATCTTTTGACTATGTAACACGGATTACAAAGTTCAAGGAAGAAAAAATTGTTCTGTGGGAAAATGATGAATCAGGGAAGTTTCCCACAATAAATCAGGCAAAATCCATCGCAAAATGTTACCGTATTCCGTTTGCAGGACTGTATATGAATGCAAGTGACATTAATGTAAAGCACTTGCCTCAAATGCGAAATCTCCGTACTTTGCCCGACGCAGTTGTTGATAACAGCGCATTGAATCTTGCTATTTCCGATATTCTTTCTGCTCGCGATTTGCTTCTGGAATCCAGGCAAGCTTTGAAAGAGCGCACCGTGAAATTTGGTATGTCCATAAATTGTCCAGATGATAATGTTATCCATTGGGCACGAGAAATCAGAAATAGTCTTGGTATTGATTCAAATGTGCAATATAAATGCCAGAGCACAAGGCAGTTCTATTTATACATTCGCAATGTTGTCGAGAATGCCGGTGTATTTGTGCATTGCTTTACCGGCGTAGATACTGAGGTTGCCCGTGGATTTGCCATATACGACACCACAATGCCAATTATCGGGCTTAATAATGATGATCGATACCCGGCTAAAACATTTTCGATTATTCATGAACTTGTCCACCTGATTAAGCGAAGTTCGGTTATCTGTAATGACATGATTGACTCATTTTCCGCACAGGCGGAGGAAGTCTTTTGCAACGCGGTTGCTGGAGAAGTTCTTGTACCCCGGGTAAATCTGAACAAACAGCTTGGCAGCTATACGCAATCAGAAATAGATTTGGACGTTGTTTCATCACTAGCGGATAAGTTTTCAGTAAGTAAGGAAGTTATTTGTCGCCGTTTACTGGATTCTGGGAAAATTGGACAACCTAAGTATGCGATGCTGATAGCCGCAATAAGATCACAGTTTGAAAACGAGCGAAAGGCTGCACAGGAATATAGAAAGCTAACTGGTAAAGGTATTCCTAGGAATATTCCGCGTGAGGCTATTGACCAGAATAGCCCTGCATTATGCCGGGCATTCTTTCATGGTTATCGAGAGGGTTACTTTGACAAGCAGGATATATCTCGCTATCTCGGCGTAAAACAGAACCATATAGAAAAATTTATGTGGGAGGTATCGAAATGGTGAATCATGATTCTGAACCCAAATATATCATAGACACATCTTCGATCCTTTCACAAAAAGATGATGAACCACATCGGAGAAGCATCAATAAGACACTTTGGCAGCACATGGACGAGCTAATTGAGCAAAAGCGCATAGTAACCTGCTCGGAAATAATTGAAGAAGTGAATGATGACGATTTAAAAAAATGGTACATAGGGTTACATGGCGTGGTGCTGCCCATTGATGATGATATTCAGGATAACGTCAAAAAGGTCGTTACATCTAATCCACAACTTATCGATTTCAAGCAAGTCAAATCATCGGGAGATGCCTTCTTAATTGCCACAGCCATGAAGTATGGACTAACAGTAATCACCGAAGAGAGTAAAAAAGGTGAAAAGAAAATACCGTATGTCTGCAAAAGCTTGAATGTTCCGTGCATTGACATTTTGGGCTTATGCGAGCGTGAGGGATGGCAATTTTGAAGCAACTGAATATTGATTCCAGGGCGGCAGGGCATTCTGCCGCCCTCTATTTATGTTGGCAGCCCGATTTTTCGGTATGTCATAGAAATATTGGAAGATAAGGTGGTGATTCCGTGAAAAGTCAAAATTTACTGAAAAGGAGGTGGTATGCCCATGCAGCGCAAAAGAATAGTTGCGTTCTCGGTGCAGGAGGCAGGATATGGCAAAACCGCTTGATCCCAAAGCGATAGAGGCCGAGCGGCAGACCAGCAGCCGAGCTGAGCGCAGAGAACAAAAACGTCGCCAGATGCAGGACGAAATTTCCTATAATCAGCGCGGAAATGGTGTCATTGTCATCCCGCCGCAAAAACGGCGAGAAATTGCAGCGGAACCACCCAAACTCCGCGTTGCGGCATATTGCCGCGTCAGCACGCAGGAGGAACAACAGATCGGCAGTTTCGATATGCAGATTCATCATTTTACCAAGAGAATTGAAGCCAATCCGCAATGGCAACTGGTTGAAATCTATCAAGATGAAGGGATAAGTGCAACTACCGTACAAAAGCGTCTGGGCTTTCAGAAAATGATTGCCGACGCGGTGGACGGAAAAATTGACTTGATCCTCACGAAAAGCATCAGCCGTTTTGGTAGAAATATCGTGGATATTCTGGATAATCTGCGAACGCTTTCCGCACTGAATCCCCCTGTTTCCGTTGAGTTTGAGACAGAGGGAATTACCTATACCGGTGATGGACGGAATAACCTCCTGATCTCACTATTGGCTGCTCTGGCTGAAATGGAATCCCAACAAAAGAGTGAGGCCATTAAAGCAGGTATTCGCTGGCGTATGGCGGAGGGCATTTACAAGTTCTCTGTGCAGAACACGTTGGGCTTCTACCGTGACCACTTTGGGCGGTTGGTTATCGAACCTACCGAGGCACGAATTGTCGAGTATATCTACGAAAGCTGCTTGGAGGGCGCAACGCCAGCGGAAATAGCCGCTGCCCTGACAGAGCAGGGGATCAAATCTCCCATGGGTAATGACCTCTGGTCTGCCGGTACTGTCCGCAGCATCCTCCGAAATGAGAAATACTGCGGTGATGCTTTGATGCAGAAAACCTATACCAAGGATTTTCGCACCCATAAATCCGTCAAAAATACAGATTTGAATATGTATTTCAAGGAAAATCACCACACAGCGATTATCAAAAAAGAGGATTGGATCAAGGTACAAAAGCTGCTGTCAGAGCGGCACAGCACAGCAAAACGAGCTACATTGCGCCGTTTGAGCAATCACTTCGTCGCATACCGTGTAAAGGATGGTCTTTTCAAGGGCTATCTGATCATGGATTCCCGCTGGTCTTTTATGGAACGTCAGGAGTTTATGAAAATCGTGGATGAGGCGCAAAACACTATGAAATGAAAGGATTTTTACTATGAACTTCGATTTTTCCGCTTTGAACTTTGAAACCATCGACTCCAACATCAACGCCTACCCGGATATGTTCCTGAATCAGAACGGCGTGACTTTCACCAAGAAGGTGCTTGAGGACTTGGGTTATCCCGCCTTTGTTTTGTGCCTGTTGGATGCGAAAGCAAGAGTGTTCGCAATCCGCTCCTGCAAGAGCAACGAACCGAAGGGCTTCAAGTTCTCCAAGCCGAAGGGTGAGCAAAAGGGTGTCGTAACAATTTCCAACAAGAATCTGCTTGACCCGCTCCGCGCTGTCACTGGCGAGGATTGGATTCCCGGCAAGCGTTACAAGGTACGCGGTTTCTGGGTTGCCGATGCAAAAACCATGTGCTTTGACCTTAACGAGGGTGTTCAGGAGGACTTTCGCCCTGTTACGCCGAGCAATGACGCAGAATAACCCCTGATACTCAGGGAGAAAAGGGAGAGCCAAAGAGCGGCGGCAAGCCACCTGAGCGAGAAAGCCACCTCTCCCTTTTCTCCCTCGCTGCGGCTATGGAAACCGTGGAAAACCGCAAGTGGTTTACACACCGTTCCCACAGCCTGCACTTACCCTCTTATTCCTCTCCGGCTTTCTCCCTATACAGAGAAAACGTGTTCATTTTTGTTCCGAGAACGTACAGTTACCGTGATAGGTAGAGCGCAGTATGTCAACACGGCATAGAAAAACAAATGGCACACAGGAGGGATTATCCTCCAAAAAAAGCCCCGAGACGCAACAAAAAGAAGCCCAGCACGCGCCGTTTGACGTGATGCTGGGCTTCTCCTCATTACAGCGATTTCAGCGGGTAAAACAATGCTCTGTTTGCAAGAAGCACTTTCGCATTTTGCCAAATGGTGTAAAAATGCTCTATGCCGTAAAATTCCACATCCAAAGGCGTACCGTATACGCTCTGCCGTGCTTTGCTTTCTGATGTGCTTTTTTCATGCAGGGAGAAAGGATTTCACTGTTCTCACTATCTCCGGTTTTAATAAGGCATTTTTACTGCCTCACAGTGACTTTACTCAGCAATTAAGCCGAAATGCCGCAGAGCATCCTTAATTGCCTCGACCTTTTCAGGCGGGCATGGATGATACTCATGCTTCCTCTGCTCCACAGCGTTCGGCGCTTTGTGCATATCCAATCCGACCATGCGCTTGACCTCTGCAATATATGCAGTATGGACTTTGAAGCCGTACTTTTCCTGCACATATTCCTGAATACGCTTATAGGTCGGATGCTCCTTGACCTCGCCGGTTTCCACTTCCATTCTGACCTCAACCGTCAGTGGATTTGTTTCCCGTGACAAGAGGACCACCGTCTCGACGTGCCCTGTCCTCGGAAACATATCCACGCCCTGATACTTCAGCAGCGCATACCCCTTTTCGCAGAGGTTCCGGCAGTCCCGGGCGGCGGTGGAGGGATTGCAGGAAATCATTACGACCTTCTCCGGAGCCATTTCCGCGATGGCGTCCAACACCTCGGGACCGCAGCCTTTCCGCGGCGGATCGACCAGAACCACATCCGGCCGCAGGCCCTCTGCCGCCAGCCTCCTAGCGGCCTCGGACGCATCGGCACAGAAAAATTCCGCCCGCTCCATGCCGTTTTTCCGGGCGTTTTCCTCGGCGTTCTCCACGGCCTCAGGCACCACCTCCACCCCGGTGAGCCGCCCGATCTGCCCGTAAGCAGACAGCCCGATGGAGCCGATGCCGCAGTAGAGGTCCAGCAGATGCTCATCCCCCCGGAACTCCGCGAATTCGAAGGCCAGCCGGTATAGACGCTCTGCCTGGGGCTTGTTCACCTGGTAAAAAGCCGCCGGAGAAATCGACAGCCGTACTCCCAGAAGAGTGTCCTCCAGCTCCATGTTCCCCCAGACCGGCTCGTACCGCTTCCCCAAAATCACATTGGTCCGGTCGGGGTTTACGTTGACGCAGACCCCCGCAACCTCCGGGAACTGCTCTGTCAGCCGTCGTGCCAGCTCCTGGATACGGGGCGGGCGCTTCTTCACAGCAACCAGACAGACCAGAATCTTCCCAGTGGACGGAGCCTGCCGCAGATAAACATGGCGGTAGATTCCCTGTCCGGTTTCCTCCTGATAGACCGGAAACCGGTATTCCTGCAGAAAGTCCAGGACAGCCTTCAGGATCCGCCCAAACGCTGGAGGCTGAAGGAGGCAGTCCTCCGCCGGAATCACCCGGTGGCTGTTCCGGGCGTAAAACCCCGCAGTGATGCTCCCATCCGAAGCCACAGCCAACGGGTACTGGGCCTTATTCCGGTACCCACCGGTCTCCGGCGCGCCAAGAATGGGCAGGGGATCCATAGGGAATCCCCCCAGCCGTCGGAAGGCATCTCCCACTGACTTTTCCTTCAGCCGCAGCTCGGCTTCATAAGTAATATGCCGGAATGCACAGCCTCCGCACCGGCGGAACACACCGCAGCCCCCGCAAGGATCCTTTCCCCGATCCGGGGAAGGCTCCAGCAACTCTTCCAGAATGCCGAACCCGTAGCTTTTGAGCACCTTGACGATTTTGATCCGGGCAACATCTCCCGGTGCGGTCATGGGAACAAAGACAGCGAATCCCTCGATCCGGCAGACGCCGTTGCCCTCCAGGGTCAAATCTTCGATCCGCACCTCGTAGCTCTGATTCTTGGTGATCATTGGCCGCGTCCTTTCCATTTCACAAAGGGGGCCGCTGCATCCGCGGCATCCGCGCCGTTTCTGCAACAGCCCCTGCTTTCTCAGTTGATGACCGGGGCGTCCAGCGGACTGGAGCCGCCTTCTCCCCCTTCTCCGCTCTCTTCTCCGTCATGCGGCATATCGCAAGCACCGGGAAGGGCGTTCTTTTTATAATACCCCGTCTCGGTCTTGGTGCATCGCGAGGTGACGGCAAGGCCGGACTCCACGCAGAATTCCATGGCCACGACGTCGTCACTAAGCGCAAACTGCCGCGGCTCCAGGCCCTCGTGAATATCGGACATAATGGTTTTCCAAACAGTATCTGGAGAATAGAGTTGGCTTTCCGGCAGCTCGGCGGGAGTATCATACCCGGTCCAGAAACCGCCGATATAGTAAGGCGTCATGCCGATGAAGGCCCGGTCGTAATAATCCTGCGATGTGCCCGTCTTGCCGACCACATCCATATCGCCCATGTTGGCCTTCCGGCCAGTGCCGGACTCACCGACGACCACCTGCCGCAGCAGCCGGTTCATGATCGAAGCTGTGTCCTCCGAAATGGCCCGGTTTTTGGTAGGCGTATTGTCATAAACCAGATTCCCGTTGGTGTCCTCGATCCGAGAATAGGTCGCCGGCGTGTAGTAAAGCCCGCCGTTTCCAAAAGGTGCGTAAGCTGCCGTAATCTCCTCCAGATAGATACCCTTGGACATAGATCCCAGCGTCAGAGCCGGCACACAGTCATTGACCGAACCGCTCTTTACCAGAGTGGTAATGCCGAATTTCTTTTCCAGGAATTCCACCGACCGCTCCGGTGTCAGCAGCTGGATCAGCTTGACCGGAATGGTGTTCAGGGACTTCCGCAGGGCGTAGACCACCGTCACGTCGCCCTCGTACTTGCCGCTGAAGTTTTTGGGCCAATCCTTGTCGTTATTCTGCATCACAGGACTGTCAACCAGCACAGTGGACCAGTTGATGAAGTCGTATTCCAGCGCCGGCGCGTATACCGCGATGGGCTTGATCGCTGATCCCGGGGAACGGGTGGCCATAGTAGCACGGTTGAAGCTGCGGCTCTGGGTCTTTTCGCCCTTGCCGCCGACCAGGGCCAGAACGTTGCCTTCATAGTCCATAAGAACGAAAGCGGCTTCCGGAATCTCATCATTTGCGTTGGGGGACAGCTGATTGGGAGAGAAGGTCTGCCAAGCCAGGAACTTTTCCTCCACAATTTTCTGAAGCCGGGTGTCCACGTTCATGTAGATCCGATACCCGCCCTGCCGCAAGCGGTCGGTGGCATACTCCCGGGACCAGTTGTTTTCCTTCATCAGATCCGCGATAGCCTCTTCGATAACCGCGTCGGTGTAGTAGGAGGTGACGCCCTGAGCCGTTTGGACCGTGGTGCCGGACTGATCGGTCTGATTGGAGGATTCCACCGTTACCACTGGTTCGGCGCAGTATTTTTTATACTCCGCCTCGGTGAGCTTGCCCTGCTCGTACATGCATTGCAGGGAGTAGTTCCGCCGCTCCATATTTTTTTCCGGATGGAGGTCGGGCCGCCAGCTGTTGGGGGACCGGGTCATGCCGGCCAACGACGCCGCCTGCGGGACCGTCAGCTCCCAAACATGGCAGCCGAAATATGCCTGAGAGGCGGCCTCAACGCCACGGTTGCGCCCGCCCAGGAAGATGATGTTCAGATATTTTTCCAGGATCTCGTCCTTCGTGTACTGCCGCTCCAACTGAATGGCGCGGAAAATTTCCCGGATTTTTCGGACAGGGGTGACGTCGTCGTCCTTGGTGACGTTTTTGATCAGCTGCTGGGTGATGGTGGAACCGCCCTGAGAGCCGCCCTCCAACAGAGCGCTGATGGTAACCCGGACAGTCCGGACCCAGTCGACGCCGTCATGGTCGTAAAACCGCTTGTCCTCGGTACAGCCGAACGCGTCGATGACATGCTGGGGGATCTGGTCGATGGTGACCTCGATGTGGTTCTCATCCGCCGCCATCCGGTAGACCTCGGTCTGCACGCCATTTTCATCGTTGGCATAGAATATGGTGGTCTCTGCCATCGAAACATTGTCCAGATTGATGGGATTGTCGGTTTCCATAAAGTTCATCACATAGATGGTGATGGCCGTAACGACCACGCAGCCTGTAATGACCCCGACCAGAAAAAGCGTGACGAAAATGCGCGCGATGTGGCCGAAGACCTGACGGGTAATGACCCAGGCTTTCGAGCCCGTGCGCTTCCTTTTGGATCGTTTATTTGCAGCCAACTGGTTAGCCTCCTTTGCACGCCGGAACACATGCCGGCAGACGTGGGACAATCGCGCTCTGAGTCCTCTCCAAGCCAGGTCTTTCTATTCTCGGCTTCTCCCGCCCGCCCAGTAGGCTCGGGAACTTCAAAGCGTCAAACCCGCACCGCAGCAGCAGGGAAGAACATTCCTTTTTGCGGCGGGCGCTTTTCAACTATTATACCACAGAAAGCGACGCTTGTTAAGCCCCCAAAAATTCACCTGCATATTTTTCCCAAAAACGCGCAAAATAACGACACAAACCATTATTTATTCCGAAAGGGGCGATTTTCGTGCAAAAACGCATCGTTCCGCTGCTGGCCGCAGCTGCAGCGCTGCTGATGGTTGCTTTGTTCGCAGTTTTTTTCTATTTTTTCGGCGGCGGACAGGGTGCCTCCGAAGCTAAAGCCGCCTCCCAGCCCACGTACATCCTCCGGGAATACCAAGGCCGGCTGGGCGTCTTCAAACCGGGGTCTGAAACGCCGGAACAGGTCGTCGACCTCCTAATTGAGCTGCTCCCCGCCTTCGACCAGGCCGAACTGCGGACTGGAGTTCCCGTGGCCGACGACGCGGAGCTCTCCCGGGCGCTGGAGGACTACACCTCTTAACCGTATACCCGAATTACAGAGGAGATCTCCCGGATCATGGACATTTCCCGGAAGAGCGTCAGGGAATCCCGGAAATGTCGCTCCAGAACCGTATCGGTGATGACAACGATCTCCGCCGCGTCGCCCTGGCGCGCCTTTTGGATGACCTGGGCGATGCTGACCCCGTTGTTGCCCAGCACGCTGGCGACACTGGCCAGAACGCCGGGCCGGTCCTCCACCTGCATCCGCAGGAAGTAGCGGCTGCGGGTATCCTCCACCGGCTTTACGGGCAGCTGGCGGTAACAGGTACAGCCGATCCGCCCCATGCAGCCGCAGCGGATGTTCCGGACTGCCTCGATGACGTCGCCCAGCACCGCGCTGGCCGTGGGCAGCGCCCCCGCGCCCCGCCCCAGGAACATCGCGTCGTCCACCGCGTCGCCGTGGACGAACACCGCGTTGAACGCATCGCTGACCGTGGCCAGAGGATGTTCCGCCGGGATCAGCATGGGGTGGACCCGGGCTTCCACGCTCTCCCCATCGCTTCGCGCGACCGCCAGCAGCTTGACGCAGCACCCCAATTCCCGCGCGTAGGCGATGTCCCGGGCCGTGATCCTGGAGATCCCCTCCGCATGAACGTCCCCCAGCACCACCCGGGAGTGAAAGGCGATGGAGGCCAGGATGGCCAGCTTCCGGGCCGCGTCGGTCCCCTCCACGTCGGCGGTAGGGTCGGCCTCGGCATACCCCAGCTCCTGGGCCTTGTGCAGCGCATCGGAAAAATCCATGCCGTCCCGGCTCATCCGCGTGAGAATATAGTTGGTGGTGCCGTTAACGATACCCATTACCTCGGTGATACGGTTTCCCGCCAGGCACTGCTTCAGCGGCCGAATGATCGGGATCCCCCCCGCCACAGAAGCCTCGAACAGCAGGTCACACCCCGATTCCGCCGCTGCCGCGAAGAGCTCCGCACCGTGCTCCGCCATTAGGTCTTTATTGGCGGTAACAACGCTTTTTCCCGCACGGAGTGCCTCTAGGATCCGGGTCCGGGCCGGCTCAATGCCGCCGGTGACTTCTATGACGATCCGGATCTCCGGGTCGCCGATGATATCCTCCCACCGGTCGGTGAGCAGGGAAGGGGCCACCCCCGGCCTGGCCTTTTTCAGATCCCGCACCAAAATGCGGGTGATCATGGGCAGGGCCCCCGCCTTGGGAAAAAATTCGTCCTTCTGCCGCTGGAACAGCTCGTAAACGCCGCCGCCGACGGTCCCCAGTCCCAAAAGTGCCACCGGGATCACGCTGCATGCCGCCATATCCATCCTCCTGATTCTATAACGAAAACATGTGTCTTTATCGGAAATCCATTTTTATTATAGCATGACTTCGAAAAAAAATGAAGAGCAACGGCAGGATTCCGGCCAGATTTCTTATAACCGGCAGCAAAAGCCTGCCGGAAAGAACTTCTCTTTCTTCCAGCAGGCTTTCCACACATGTTCAGCTGTTCCGCGGACAGTCGACAAGACGCTCAGACATAATAGGGATTGGGTTTCAGCAGAAGGCATATAAAATCAACGATTAGACCGATGCCGCCGAGCCCGCAGGTAAGAATATATAAAATCCCCATGCCAGCCTTTCCCTCATAAAATTTGTGCCCGCCCAAAAATCCCAGAAAGAGGCACAGACACAGCGCGACCCACTTGTTTTTCTGCCGCTGGGCCATCATCCCATTCATATTGGTATTGACGTTGCTGTTGGCGTTGTTGATTACGATATTGGGTGACTGCATGCTTTGCCGCATTTCCTCCACCTGTCTCCCGCAGTGGATGCAAAGCACTGCGTCCTCCGCAATTTCCTTTCCGCAGAATTTGCAGGATTTCCCTGTTGGCGCCGTTTCAGGCATACCGACTCCTCCTTATTATTGACATTCTGTAAATGTCATATCTTCTGGTATTATAGCATATAATTTTACCGTTGACAACCACTAAATGTCAAAAAGGATTGAATTTTATGTTTATTAATAAAACAATAGACGGTGAAAACAATCTCTGCGGGAAAAAGATTGCAGTTTACCGCAAGGAACTGAACATCTCCCAGCGCGAATTCGCCGACCGGTTGCAGCTTGCGGGACTCGATATTGACAAAAATGCCGTTCAGCGCATGGAGTGCGGGAAACGTTTCATAACAGATATTGAGTTGGTGGTTTTAGCCCGTGTCCTAAATAAGAGTTACGAGGATTTACTGAGCTAACGTCTTTTCTTTTTTCCGAAAAATGCCCTGCAACCCGTTGACAACCCCTCTGTTTGATGCTATACTTTATCTGTTGAAAAGCTAGGAACAGCTTCACCGCAGGCACGCTCCCTCCAGAGAGGAAACCATCCGCTGCAAGGTTTCCGGGAAAAGCGCTTTCGGACGCCGGCTGGGAGCTCCGCGCAAACCGCGGCGCGCGCCCTGCGTTATAAGGGCTCAAGAGGCGGATTTTTTGGAATCTGCAATTTGGGTGGTACCACGGAGAAATCTTCGTCCCATATCTGGGGCGGAGTTTTTTTATTTTGTATCCAATTCATGACCATAGAAAGGATGATCCCAATGAAATGGACCGGTCTCAACGACCTGCGGGAGATGTACCTCTCCTTCTTTGAGGGGAAGGGCCACACCCGTCTTCCCAGCGCCAATCTGATTCCCCAGGGGGACAACAGCCTGCTGCTCATTAACTCCGGCATGGCTCCGCTGAAGAAGTACTTCCTCGGCCAGGCCACCCCACCCAACACTCGGGTGACCACCTGCCAGAAGTGCATCCGCACCCCGGACATTGAGCGGGTAGGCAAGACCTCCCGCCACGGCACCTACTTTGAGATGCTGGGCAACTTCTCCTTCGGCGATTACTTCAAGCACGAGGCCACCGCCTGGGCCTGGGAGTTCATTACCAAGGTCCTGGAGCTGCCAGTGGACAAGCTCTGGGTCACCATCTACCAGGACGACGACGAGGCCTTCGACATCTGGACCAAGGAAGTCGGCGTGGATCCCGCCCGCATTGTCCGCCTGGGCAAGGAGGACAACTTCTGGGAGCACGGCTCCGGCCCCTGCGGCCCCTGCTCGGAGATCTACTTCGACCGCGGCGAGGAGCACGGCTGCGGCAGCCCCGACTGCGCCCCCGGCTGCGACTGCGACCGCTACGTCGAGTTCTGGAACCTGGTCTTCTCCCAGTTTGACTCCGACGGGAACGGCCATTACGAGCGCATGCCCAAGCCCAACATTGACACTGGCATGGGCCTGGAGCGCCTGGCTTGCATCATGCAAGGCGTGGAAAACCTCTTCGAGGTGGACACCGTCCAGAACATCATGAAAAAGATCTCGGAGATCGCCCACGTCACCTACGGTGAAAACGAGCGCAGCGACGTCTCCCTCCGGGTCATCACCGATCACATCCGCTCCACCACTTTCATGATCGGCGATGGTGTGTCGCCCTCCAACTCCGGCCGGGGTTACGTCCTGCGCCGGCTGCTCCGCCGGGCCGCCCGCCACGGACGCCTGCTGGGCATCAACGAGCCCTTCCTCTATGAGGTGGTCGACACCGTGGCCCGGGAAAACCTCTCCGCTTATCCCGAACTGACCGAAAAGGCCGACTACATTAAAAAGGTTGTGAAAAACGAGGAAGAAGCCTTCCACCGCACCATCGGCAAGGGCATGGACCTTTTGATGGACCTCATTGACAAGGCCTCCACCAACGAAATCAAGACCCTCTCCGGCGCTGAAGCCTTCACACTTTACGACACCTACGGTTTTCCCATCGACCTGACCCGGGAAATCGTCGAGGAGCGGGGCATCCACGTGGACATCGAGGAGTTCGAGGAGCGGATGCGGGAGCAAAAGCAGCGCGGCCGCAGCGACCATCTGAACAAAGGCGGCTCCTCCTGGGTCGAGGAAGAGCTGGAGCTCCCGGACGGAAAGACCGCCTTTGTGGGCTATGAGACCATGGAGTGCGAGGCAAAGATCCTGGCCCTTCTTTCCGACGGAAAGGCCGCGGATATTGCCACCGAAGACCAGGACATCATCGTGGTTCTGGACAAGACCCCCTTCTACACCGAAAGCGGCGGACAGGTTTCCGACAAGGGCATCCTGACCACCCCCACTGGCGTTATGCGGGTCAAACGGATGAAAAAGGCCCCCGGCGGCCAGATCCTCCACATCGGCTACGTCAAAGAGGGGACCATCGAGTCCGGCGCGGCGGCCACCGCCGCCGTGGACCGCAACCGCCGTCTTTCCATCATGCGAAACCACACCGCAGCCCACCTGCTCCAGGCGGCTCTGCGCCAAGTCCTGGGCGATCACGTCCACCAGGCCGGCCAGCTGGTCGACAAGCAGATGGTCCGCTTTGACTTCACCCACTTTGAGCCTCTGACCCCCATCCAGCTGGCTCAGATCGAGGACATTATCAATCAGGAGATTATGTCCTGCACCCCGGTCAAAAACTATGAAACCGGCATCGAGGAGGCAAAAGCCAAAGGCGCCATGGCTCTCTTCTCGGAGAAATACGGCGACGTGGTCCGGGTCGTGGAAATTGACGGCTTCTCCATGGAGCTTTGTGGCGGTACCCACGTCAAAAATACCGGCGAGTTGGGGCTCTTTAAGGTTCTCTCCGAAAGTTCCGTTG
>CAJMLQ010000076.1 GCA_905214265.1 uncultured bacterium | reverse complement strand
CCTCCACAATTGACAGTGTTTTATTTCACTGTCTCTCATAGAGGGAGCATATCAAATCCCGGTGAGACGCCTGTTTTGTTTATGTACATTCAAAGGGCTGATTCATACCGGGGTTTCCGCCTGCGAATGCAATCGGCGATTTCCACGGACTGCAGGCCGGAGAGGATATCTCCTTTCGGGCATTCTCCCGCCTGGATGCAGTCGAAAAAGGCGGCGTTTTCGCCGTAAAACCCGTTGGACACAAAAAGTTCTTCCTCCGTTGGGGTATTTTCTTCCAATAGAATCACGCCATTTTGAGCGAGGAAGATCTTTCCGGAACCGTCCACCAGCTTGGCACTGCTATGGTAGGGAAGGGCGCAGGAAATCAGTTCGTTGGTTCCGTGCATGGTGCAGCGTTCTGCTACGATCCCCGTCATGGGCGCGAAAGTGATGCGTCCGGTCGCGCCGTTCTGGAATTCGCAGTCCAAAGTGATATTGGCCACCCAGTCTTGGGCCCCGGGAATCGGGCGGTAGGTAAACTCCACCCTGCGGTAAGGACTTCCGGCCAAGAACCGGGCGGTGTCGATGCCGTGGATGCAGGTGGTGGAGAAGTCCGGGTCCCGGCGGTTGACCCGAAAAAAGTCGTACTGCCAGAAGTTCGCCGTGCGGCCCTGACGCAGTTCGGAAAACCGTTGGATCATGGGCATGTACCGCCGGTTAAAAGCGACCTGATTGGGCGTCCCCGTCCGGCGTGCTTCCTCGATCATCCGCAGAGTCTGCTCCCGGTCCATTCCCGGGGGTTTTTCCAGAATCACAGGGATCTTCCGGCGCAGCATCTCAAGGGTCAACTCCGCCGTCAAGGTTACTGGCACAATGAGACAGACGGCGTCCGGCTTTTCCGTTCGGACCATCTCTTCCCATCCGGTGTAGGCCCGGGCAAAACCAAAATCATTCCGGAATTTTTCTGCCCGGGAGGCGTCGACATCACAGCAGGCCGCAAGGATGGTGTCCGGATGTTCCTGTGCATACTTCCGGAAGGCGGGGCCGTGGCCTGCCTGGGCCATTCCTCCGCAGCCAATGGAACAGATTTTAAAGCTCATGCCTGCTCCCCTTTCAGGTGAATCGAAATCTTGGCGTCAGCGTTCGGGAGAATAGTTCCCTTCAAACGCCGCACCGGCAGAATCCTCTGAAGTGATCCGGACAGCGCCGCTGAGATAAGCAAAACGCAGCCGGACACCGTTCTCTCCGATGAATTCGGCCTGGGTGGGGCTGCCGGCGGTAAGCCGGGCGACCTGCGCTTTTAGAGCATCATCCCCGGCCGTCAGGGTGAACTCAAAGGAGTTGTTGTCGATCAGGTCAATGGTCAGGACGTTTCCATCCTCTGTGGCATAGATGCCGCCCCACTGGGTCGGCGTGATTTGGAAGGCGGGATCCTCCTCCACGGCATACGTGGTACCGTCTGGATAGCGGGTCAGGACGCTGCCATCCTCTTTGCCGACGAGAACGGTCAGATTTTCCCCGCCGGTGACGGAGAACTGATAGTAGCTCTTGCCGTCCCTCTCTGTCTCCCCTTCCACTGGAGAGAGGGTGTATTCTCCGCTGAAGTCCAGCGGAACCCGCTCCTTGGCCAGAGTCTCCGCATCCTCCGGAGAAATGGCCGGCTCTTCCAGGGCAGAGGATTCTTCCGGCTGGGAGGATGATGCGGAAGGATCCGAAGAAACCGCTGAAGAACCTGCCGGCACAGAAGAGGGGTCCCCTCCGCAGGCGGAGAGAGCCGCCGCGGTCAGCATCGTCAGCAAAAGAGCGGTCAATCGGAAAAATTTGTGTTTCATAGCATACCTGCCTTTCTGAATCAGCGGAGGGGGAGTTCCATGATGTAGTCATCCATGACAAAGCCGCCGCCGATTGCGGTCGTCACTGCATCCGCCATCCGGAAACCAAACTTCCGGTAAACAGCGATGGAGCTTTCGTTGTGTTTGTTTACGGTCAGATAGATGGCGGACATCCCGCGGGCGGCCTCCAGAAGACGGTTCAAAAACAGCCGGCTGATCCCAGTGCCCCGGGCCTCCTTAGCCACATACAGCTTGCTTAGAAAAAGGCGGTCACCCTCCGGATGGTACCCACAGTACCCTACGAGATTCCCAAAGCCGTCCCGGGCGGCGAGATAAGTATAGCCCTCCGCCAGCTGGGCTGCCAGCGCCGGTTCGCTCTGATAGCGTTCCAGCATATAGTCGACCTGCTCCGGCCCCAGCAGCCTGTCATAATGCTCATGCCAGATCCTTGAGGCCAGAGCTGCAATTTCGATAAGCTCCGTCCGGGAAAAAGCCGGCTTGATCGTGATGTCCATATGGATTCCCTCTTTTCGCGCGGTGTCCTTGTCCTTATGGTAACACAGATTCGAGATTTTTGCAATGGCGGCTGGACTTCTGTTTTTTTGCGGAAAAATTCAGGATATCGGGGATTTTTCCGCGGCGGCTTTCCTCGGAAATCCCCGTATGGTATAATGGCCACAGGGCTCTTTTCCGCCGGGAAATAGGCCCGTTGGCGGGGCCTTTCGGCTCCGGCGATTATGGCACCATAATCCGACAATACTTGCCGTCTTTGCGGCACGATGAATCAGGAGGCGTTTTTGATGCCCAGCGAAATGTTTGTGGTCTCCAGTCTGGAGAAGGTTTTTTCCGATGCCCGTCCCATGCCCTATTTCGGCAGGCTGTCAATGCTCCGGAAGGACCGGCTCTCCTTTCAAACCGGCTTTTTCGTGGAATCGCCCGACGGCGGGCAGCTCCATTACGGCATATCGGCCAAGGTGACGCTGGAATCCCCTTTAAAAAAATGGATAAAAATCTATCAGGTAAAGGAAATGCCCAGTGCGCATCCGGTCACCGACGCGTCCGACGGCAATTACCTCCGGACCGCTCCGGGCCTCTATCCGGATCTGCTGCAGCCGGTCCGGGACGGGAGTTTCCGGCTGGAACTTGGGAGATGGGGAGCACTTTGGATCGAGATCTGCTCGGATGAGGAGACCCCGGCCGGTGAATTCCCGCTGACGGTTACGATTACCGTTGGCGAAGACGAAGGCGCCCGGACCTTTTCTGCCTCAGTTTCTGTGGAGGTCATCCCCGCCTGCCTGCCCGAGCAGGAGCTGATTCATACCGAATGGTTCCACGGCGACTGCCTGGCGGACTATTACCGTGTAGAGGTCTTCAGCGAGGAGCACTGGGAGCTTCTCCGCCGCCAGATCGCCTGCGCCGCTGAGTACGGCATCAATATGATCCTGACCCCTGTGGTCACGCCTCCGCTGGACACCGCTGTGGGCGGGGAACGCACTACCATCCAGCTGGTGGACGTGTCGCGGAACGGCGGCGTTTACTCCTTTGGATTTGAAAAGCTGGAGCGCTGGGTCCGGATGTGCCGGGAATGCGGCATCCAGTATTTTGAAATCGCTCACCTGTACACCCAGTGGGGAGCTAGGCACTGTCCCAAGGTCATGGCCACAGTAGACGGCGAGTACCGGCGCATCTTCGGATGGGATACCGATGCGACCGGGGAGGATTACCGTGCGTTCCTGGCGGCGTTCCTGCCAGCGCTGACTGCGGAACTGGACCGGCTGGGCGTGGATAAGCAGCATGCCTTTTTCCACGTTTCCGACGAGCCCCATGGCGACCATCTGCCCCAGTACAACGCTTGCAAAGAACAGGTTGCACCTTATCTGGAAGGCTACGCCATCATGGACGCCCTCAGCGACTTCGATTTTTACCAGCAGGGCGTTTGTGAACATCCGGTGGTCGCGACCGATGCAGTAACGCCTTTCTTAGAGGCGGATGTTTCAGATCTCTGGGTGTATTACTGCTGCGGCCAGGGCTATCAGGTCAGCAACCGGTTCTTCTCCATGCCTTCCGTCCGGAACCGGATCATCGGGGCCCAGTTCTACAAGTACAACATCGCCGGCTTCCTTCAGTGGGGCTTCAATTTCTACAATTCCTATTGGTCCCTCCGACATCTGGACCCCTTTGCCGTGACGGACGCGGACTTTGCCTTCCCCTCCGGCGACGCCTTTATGGTGTACCCCGGCCCGGACGGCACGCCCTGGAGCTCCATTCGCCAGCTGGTCTTTGCCGAGGCACTAAACGATCTGCGGGCGTTCCGGCTCCTGGAGTCCCTGACCTCCCGCAGCTATGTCATGGAGCTGATGGAGGGCGGCCTTTCCAAGGAAATCACCTTCTTCGAGTACCCCCAAGACGCGGCCTATCTGCTGAACCTCCGCGTGCGGGTCAACGAGGAGATTAAAGCGCGCATCCGGTAAGCGGTGCAGCTGAAACCAAAATGACAACCCCGGGAGGAGCAGGCTTGCTCCCCGGGGTTTCTGTCTGGAAAAATCTTCCGATCTGGCATAAGCAATAACGGCTTGAATCGTTTTATGACGGACTCTTTATTTTCTCTCCCGTATTGAGGCATAATTGAATCGCTGCTGGGTTCAGATGAGGACGAATGGGAAAAAGAGAATTTTTGAAAGGCGCTTGCCTGCGGTGCTGGGCTGTGGTATACTAAGCCTGACTGGAGGGAAGAAAATGGCAGTTGTTCTGCTTGCGGTTTTTGGAATCGCTTTGTTCGGCGCACGCTTTACCGGCAGGGGAATCCGTCCGGATTACCTGAGCATTCCCAGCACTAAGGCAGTGAAGGGAATCTTTGTGATGTTCGTGTTCCTGCGGCACTACAAAAGCTGCGTGACCTTTCAAAATGCCATCGACCGGCCCTTTCAGCTGATCAACAACTGGCTGGGGCAGCTGATCGTGGCGCTGTTCCTCTTCTACTCCGGCTATGGCGTTTACGAGTCTTTTCAGAAGAAGGGGCAGGCCTATGTCCGGACGATTCCGAAAAAGCGGTTCTTGACAACGTTGATCCATTTTGACATCGCCGTGGTGCTGTACCTCCTGACGGACGCCCTGCTGGGGATCACCTACGACTGGAAGCGGATACTGGCCGGCTTTCTGGCCTGGGAATCGGTGGGCAACAGCAACTGGTTTATCTGGGCGATGCTGGTACTGTATCTGGCCAGTTGGCCGGTCCTGCGGTTCATTCCGTCCAAGATAGGGCAGCTGGCGGCGCTGACTGCCTTCAGTGCGGTTTATGTTGTGGTTTTCCATTATTACTACCCCAACTCCTGGTGGTGGTACGACACAATTTTTTGTTACGTGGCGGGTATGTGGTACTCCTTATATAAGGCCCGGATCGAAGCGTTTCTCTCCCGCGAGAGCCGGTACTGGATCACGCTGGCGGCGGTACTGGCTTTAGGAAGGGTCTTGTTCTACTGGCGGAACAGCCTGCTGGCCTACGAGGCGCTGGCAGTGGTCTTCTGCCTGGCGGGGGTGATGGTGACGATGAAGGTCTCTTTCGGAAACCGAGCGCTGTTGTGGCTGGGCGGGCAGGTCTTTACCATTTATATCATTCAGCGGCTTCCCATGCTGGTGCTCAGCGAATGGGGGCTGAACGCCTATCCCTACGTATTTCTCGCGTCGAGCCTGCCGTTGGCGCTGGGACTGGCAGTTGTCTTTGACTGGTTCTTGAAAAAGTTTGATGCTTCCGTGCTAAAAATTGAAAAAGCGTGAGGAACTGTGCGTGTTTTGCAGACCGGATCAAAAAGGATGGAGCTGTGCGTCCGCCGCCGCTCTTTGAACGGAAAAAAGGAGGGCTTTTATGGCTACATTGCTGCTGATGGTGATTTTTCTTTCCTATATCGGCCTTGGGATCCCGGATTCACTCTTTGGCACGGCATGGCCGGCTATGGGGCCGGAGTTGGGGATGCCGCTTTCGGCTGCCAATGCCGTCACCTTTCTGATCTCCGGGGGGACCATGCTCGCCAGCCTGTTCAGCAGCAGAGTCATCAACCGGTTCGGAACCGGCAGAGTCACCGCGGTGAGCACGGCAATGACGGCGCTGGCGCTGTTGGGCTTTTCACTGGCAGAGAATTTTTTCTGGCTGTGTCTGCTGGCAGTGCCGCTGGGGCTCGGAGGCGGCGCGGTGGACGCGGCGCTGAACAATTACGTGGCGCTGCATTACCGGGCGTCCCACATCAGCTTCCTGCACTGCTTTTATGGCGTCGGCGTATCCATCAGCCCATGGCTGATGTCCCTGACTCTTTCAGCGGAGGGCGGCTGGCGGGGCGGATACCGGCTGGCATTCGGGATTCAGGCGGTGATCGCGCTGGTGGCCTTCCTCTCCCTGCCGCTGTGGGGAAGAATGTCGGGCTGTGAGGCGGCCGCTGAGGAAAAGAGCCGCAACGCAGGGTTCCGGGAGCTGTTCCGGACGCCAGGGATGCGGCCGGTCTGGCTGATGTTTTTCGGCTCCTGCGCCCTGGAGTACACCTGCGGGGTGTGGGGGAGCTCCTATTTGGTGGAGAGCCGCAGCGTGGCCGTGGACCATGCAGCCAAGGCTGTGATGGCCTATTACGCGGGCATGGCTATCGGGCGGTTTTTGTCCGGTCTGCTGGCCAGAAAGTGCACCAGCTGGCAGATCATCTGCGGTGGGCAGTCCGTGGTCCTGGTGGCGCTGGTCACGCTTCTGCTGCCGCTGCCGGCAGTAGCGGCCAGCGTGAGCCTGTTTCTGGTGGGGCTGGGCAATGGGCCGTTCTTTCCCAATCTGGTCCATTTGACGCCGCAGAATTTCGGGCGGGAGATCTCCCAGGCGGTGATGGGATCCCAGATGGCGGCGTCCTGCGCGGGCATTCTGCTGGCTCCGCCGGTTTTCGGGTTCCTGGCGCAGAAGTTGGGGACGGGTATCTACCCCTGGTATCTGCTCGGCCTGTTTGCAGTATTGGCGTCGGCGGGGCTTTTCCTATGGCGGCGAAAAAGAATTTCCAAAACATCTTGACAGGCGGAGAGGGATATGCTATACTGTTATTACCTCTAAAAGGGTTTATTTTTTTGTGCAAAAATTTGGCCGGACAGCCTTCCGGCCGAGCCTTTCCGAAACGGATTCGCGGAGGAAAGACCTTGAGCGTTCTTCCTTTTTGAGGGAGGCAAAACAGTCCGATTATACAGGAGGTGCCGAACATGAGGGTAAAAGTGACTTTGGCTTGCGCGGAGTGCAAGCAGCGCAACTACAACACGATGAAGAACAAGAAGAACGATCCCGACAGACTGGAAATGAGCAAGTATTGCCGTTTCTGCAAGAAACACACGACCCATAAGGAGACCAAGTAACGAAGAAGGGGGTACTCGCATGGCAGAGCAGATGGAGAAAAAATCTCCGGAGAAAGCCAAACCTGCAAAGAAAAAAGACGGCTTTCTGAAAAAAGCGTCCCGTTTCTTCAAGGATTTGAGAAGCGAAGTCAAAAAGGTCGTGTGGCCCACCCGGAAGCAGGTCTTCAAAAACACCGTCGTGGTTTTCGCCGTGATGGGTGCGGTTGGAGTTGTGATCTGGGTTCTGGACGCCCTGCTTACGTTGCTGAGAGGGCTCCTGCTGGGGGCGTAAACGCGTCCTGGCTGTCCGTTTCCAAATGCTGATTGTCGGAGGTTTCAAATATGGCAGAAACGCCAAAATGGTATGTAGTCCACACGTATTCGGGGTACGAGAACAAGGTTGCACAAAATATAGAGAAGGTCGTGGAGAACCAGGGGTTCGGCGACTTGATTTTTGAGGTAAAGATCCCTACGGAAACCGTCGTGGAGTATAAAAACGACAAAAAGCGGGAAGTGGAACGCAAAATCTTTCCCGGATACGTGTTGGTCAAAATGATCTTGACCGACGATTCCTGGTATGTGGTGCGCAATATCCGCGGCGTGACCGGCTTCGTTGGCCCCACCAGCAAGCCCATCCCCCTCACCGATAAGGAGATCGAGGATCTGGGTGTCGAGGTGCGGACCGTTGAGGTGGATTACAGCGTCGGAAACAGCGTTCGGATTATCCACGGCCCCTTGGAAGGCTTTATTGGCCGGGTCGAGGAAGTGGATGTGGACAAGGATCTGGTGAAGGTCACGGTTTCCATGTTCGGGCGCGACACTCTTGCAGAGCTGCAGCTTGGTCAGGTCGAATTGGTCCGGGACTAATTCCTTTGCAGACACATCGAATCGTCCGTTTCGGACGGCTTTCAGATTGGAATACAACCGTTCCGATTTGAATGTGGGAGGAATGGAGAAACCATTCCGCCAGTTACCACGTTATTTTGGAGGTGCTTATCATGGCTCAGAAAGTTACAGGCTACATTAAGCTTCAGATTCCCGCCGGCAAGGCGACCCCCGCGCCGCCCGTCGGCCCGGCCCTTGGCCAGCACGGCGTCAACATCATGGCGTTCACCAAGGAATTCAACGAGCGCACGAAAAACGAAATCGGCATGATCATCCCGGTGGTCATCACCGTTTATGCCGACCGCACGTTTTCCTTCATCACCAAGACCCCTCCCGCGGCTGTCCTCATCAAGAAAGCCGCCGGCCTGGAGACCGCTTCCGGCGAGCCCAACAAGAAAAAAGTTGGAAAGCTCACCAAGGAGCAGGTCCAGAAGATTGCCGAAACCAAAATGCCCGACCTGAACGCCGCCAACATCGAATCCGCCATGCGGATGATCGCCGGCACCGCACGTTCCATGGGCATCGAGGTCGTGGAGTAACCCCCCGATCTGTGGGAGGAACATTCCGCTATCAACCACTTTAAGGGAGGATATTTGTTATGAAACACGGAAAAAAATATACGGATAGCCTCAAGGCCTATGACCGCAGCAACCTGTTTGAGGCGTCCGAGGCTTTGGAGACCGCTGTCAAAACTGCAAAAGCCAAATTCGACGAGACCGTTGAGGTCCACATCCGTCTGGGCGTTGACTCCCGGCATGCTGACCAGCAGGTCCGCGGCGCCGTCGTTCTGCCCAACGGCACCGGCAAAACCGTCCGCGTCCTGGTCATTTGCAAGGGCAACAATGTGGAGGCTGCCCAGGCTGCAGGCGCTGACTATGTCGGCGAGGAGTATGTTCAGAAGATTCAGTCTGAAGGCTGGATGGATTTTGACGTCGTCATTGCCACCCCGGACATGATGGGCGTTGTCGGCCGTCTTGGCAAGGTTCTCGGCCCCCGCGGCCTGATGCCCTCTCCCAAGGCCGGTACCGTTACCCCCGACGTAGCTAAGGCTGTCACCGAAGCGAAAGCCGGTAAGATCGAGTACCGTTTGGACAAGACCAACATCATCCACTGCCCCATCGGCAAGGCTTCCTTCGGCGCGGAGAAGCTCCTCGAGAACTTTGACGCTCTGATGGGCGCCATTGTCAAGGCAAAACCTGCCGCTTCCAAGGGCCAGTACGTCAAGTCCTGCGTGGTTGCCACCACCATGGGCCCCGGCATCCGCATCAATCCTACCCGCTACGGCGCGTAATTTGCAGAGTTTTCCCAAAAGGGTTGACAACCCTTTTGGGATATGCTATAATTGAAAAGCTGAAATCCTGAGACAGCTGGTGCGGCTCTGCCGCCGAACGGAAGCAATTCCGCCCGCCGAGGAAGACGGAAAATGAGTCGCTATCTCGCTTGAGACGAGTCGTTTGCCCTTCCTGCTGTCGCGGGAAGGGCTTTTTTATGGATTTGATGCTGGAGGTGAAAGATTTTGCCAAGCGAAAAAGTATTACTCGAAAAACAACAGGCGGTTGCCGACCTGAAGGGCAAGCTGGACAAGGCGGTTGCCGGCGTCCTGGTTGACTATAAGGGGATCGACGTTGCCAATGACACGAAGCTCCGGAAAGAGCTGCGGGAAGCCGGGGTGGACTACAGCGTTTACAAGAACTCTGTGATCCGTTTCGCCGTGGAGGGCACTGCCTTCGCGGATCTCGCGAAACACCTGGAGGGCACCACTGCTTTCGCACTGTCCGAGGAGGATGCGATTGCTCCCGCGCGGATCGTCGCGAAGTATTCCAAGAACGTCAAAGAGGGCTTTAACGTCAAGGCTGGCTTCGTAGAAGGAAATCTTCTTGATGCGGCCGGCGTGAACGAACTCGCTGAGATTCCTTCCAAGGAAGTGCTTATCGCACGTGTTCTCGGCGGCTTCAACGGTGTTATCCGCAACTTCGCCGTGGTCCTGGACCAGATCCGGGAACAGAAGGAAGCTTGCTAATGGCTGCGGCTCCCAGCGGGCCGCGTAATGAAATTATGATGATATGGAGGTACTTACCATGGCTTCTGAGAAAGTTTTGGCTATGATTGAAGAAGTAAAGGCTCTGACCGTGTTGGAGCTCTCCGAGCTGGTGAAAGCTCTGGAGGAAGAATTTGGCGTTTCCGCCGCTGCCGCTACCGTTACCGTCGCCGGCGGCGCTGCTGCTGCTCCTGCTGAGGAGGAGAAGACCGAGTTTGACGTCATGCTGACCGAGATTGGCGACGCCAAGACCGCTGTTATCAAGGCTGTCAAAGAGATCACCGGCCTGGGCCTGAAAGAGTCCAAGGAGATCGTCGACAACGCTCCTAAGGCTGTCAAGACTGGCGTTTCCAAGGCTGATGCTGAGGAAATGAAGAAGAAACTGGAAGACGCCGGCGCGAAAGTCGAGCTGAAGTAAGTTTCTGCTTGCTGATAAAGCCCCTGTTCCGATGGAACGGGGGCTTTTGTTTATGCGGGCGGGATGAGATCAGCAGTTCCAGTTGATTTTGACCGGGTTTTGCTCGTTGGGAACGGCGATTTGCCGGAGGGATTCCAGAAGGGACTCTAGTTCTTTGGCGGCAAGGGCGTCGTAGGTGTTTGCGTCCGCTGACAGACCGGCTGTGTCGTAGGCGACCGCGGCTGCGCCGTAGAAGGTGAAGCCCAGGGCGCTGGACGGCGTCTGGACAGCGGAGCAGGCGGCGTCAAGGAAGCGGGGCGGCGGAGTTTTCCAGTGCAGAGATTGCGGAATTTTCCATTTTGGTGTATGATAGAAGAGAATCGACGGAAAGGCGGCGGCAGAATGGAAATGCTGACGGAATTGGATGAGAATCTCCGGCCTCTGCGGGTTGTTCCGCGGGAAATCGCTCATCGGGACGGGCTTCTTCATGCGGTGGTCCACTGCTGGGTGGTCTCCCGGAATGGCGGAGAAGTGCGAGTCTGGTTTCAGCAGCGGGCTCACACCAAGAAGGATTTTCCGGACTACTATGATATTGCTGTGGGCGGCCATATCGGCGCAGGAGAGGACCGGGATGCGGCGGCCCTGCGAGAAATGCGGGAGGAGATCGGACTGGACGTCCGGCGGTCACAGCTGCGTTATTTGGGGTATACCCGGGAGGAAATCCGCCTGGGCGGTTTTTTCGACCGGGAGATCGGGCATGTTTACCTTTACGAAGATCCGGACCCGGTTTTCCATCCGGGAGAGGAGGTCTCCCGGATGATCTGGCTCTCGCTGGAGGAGCTTGTCCGCAAGGAAGTGGAGGGCGCCGAAGCCGTCACCGCCCATGACGCTGGAGACGGCACCTTTCTGGTGCGGCAGGAGGAGTGGTGCGTCCATCCAGGTGAGTTTGAAATGATTGTTCTGCCTGCATTGCAGGCAGAAGATGGAAGGGAGAACATGCGATGAAGACAGGGCTGGTATTGGAAGGCGGCGGAATGCGGGGAATTTACACCACCGGCGTCTTGGATTGGATGCTGGACCGGCATTTTGCGCCGGATTACTGCATCGGCGTTTCGGCAGGGGCCTGCCACGCCACGTCGTTTCTCTCCGGGCAGCGGGGGCGAAGCTTCCGGGTCAATACAGCCTATCTGCAGGACGGCCAGTATGTGGGGGCGAAAAATTTTCTGAAAACCGGCTCCATGTTCGGGATGGACTTTATTTTTGACACCATCCCCCACCAGCTGGATCTGTTCGATTACGACACCTTTCTGGCCAATCCCTGTGAGTTCTACGTCGGCGTGACCAATGTCTGGACCGGGAAGCCGGAGTATTTCGGGAAAGAGTGCCTGGAGCATGACACTACGGTGATCCGGGCGTCGTCGGCGATCCCGGTGTTTTCGCCCATCGTGCCGTACCGGGGGAATCTTTATCTGGACGGCGGTACGTCGGACCCCATTCCGGTACGGAAGGCGCTGGCCGACGGCTGCGACCGGATCATCGTCGTGCTGACCCAGGACCGGGGATACACGAAGCAGGCGGAAAAGTTCCGGACGGTATATCGGGCGCTTTATCGGAAATATCCCCGGATGGTGGATACCCTGGACCGGCGCCACGAGGTCTACAACGAGACCCGGAAATTTGTGTTTCAACTGGAAAAGGAGGGCCGGGCCGTGGTCGTCGCGCCGGAAAGGCCGGTGGGACTCAGTCGGTTCGAAAAGGACCTGGACAAGCTTCGCGCGCTTTATGAGGAGGGCATGGCGGATGCGGAAAAGGTACTGGGCGGCTGCAGCTGGCTGAAAACTCCGCCGGCGGAACAGGGCTGAACCGGCAGCGGCAAACCGCGCCTGCGGGGAGGCGTTTCAAACGCTTCGGCCTGCGGACGCGGTTATTTTTGTGTACTATCCCAGAAGCAGGTAGACCAGAGCCAGAATCAGTGTGCGGTCCCCGCCGTCGTTGATGAGCAGGAGCAACAGGAGCAACAGCAAAACCGTTTCCCCATCCAAATTGAGGCGGTCCAGGATCCCCTGCAGGGGAAGGAGGGGAGCAGGATGCGGCAGGGAATGCTGGGACTGCTGCGGTACGGGCTGCGGAGGCGGCAGCGGGATGGGGGAAGGCGGCTTGGGCGGCGGTTTAATCGGTTCCGGGTGGGGTGGCGGCTGTGCAGGCTGCGGAGGCGGAGAAGCCATTCCCGCCACCATTCGGTTCGACTGCTCGACCCGCTGCCGGGCGCGGCGCTGCATTTCCCGCACCCGTTCCATTGCGTCCCGCTGCATGGAGGAAAGCTCCGATGCAGAATAGCCGCTGTTGCGGCTGCTGGATGCCATTTTTCTTCCCCCTTTCCGTTCTTTTGGGTTAGCTGGCCGGTCCCAGCAAGCCCTTCAGGATGCCGCTTTGCTGGAGGACCGGCAGAAGGCTCAGCAGGTGCATGATCCGGATCGCTTCATCCACCTTATGCCGGCGTTCCTCCTTTAAAAGCGGACGGAGAGACTTGAGCAGGGCGGTGTTGGGCGTCTCGGTGTTCATCTGCTGCATCAGCTGCTGGATTTTGATGAGGTCGGCGGGATTCAGCGAAAAACCGCCGTCCTGCGGGAGCGGCGGCTGGGACGGCTGCCCGCCGCCGAGACCGGCCAGAAGCCCGGAAAGGTCCAGGCCGCCGCCGGAGGAGCCGGGAACCGGGGTGGAATCGCCTCCGGTCAGGCCAAATGCCTTGGCCATATCCTGAATCTGCTTCATGCCTTCTTCGCTTCCAAGGATTTCCTGCACCTTGGAGGTCAGATCATCCATCGTTCCGGCTCCC
The DNA here is from genome assembly GCA_905214265.1 of uncultured bacterium. Lineage (GTDB taxonomy): Bacteria > Bacillota > Clostridia > Oscillospirales > Ruminococcaceae > Merdivicinus. The sequence continues at coordinate 1,133 of CAJMLQ010000076.1, read as the reverse complement.
TCCTGTATCGGCCCTGAGACGGGCGGTTATTTGCCCTGGTTCGCCTGGCTGATAAAATTCTGAATAACTTGCTTGGCCTGGGGCGTATTGATCAGCTGCTGGGCAAGCTGGGGGTTGTTGACGAGCTGCTGCAGTTTGGCGGCGTCGTTGGGGTTCATTTTGCTGAACAACGCGTCAAATTTTCCGTTTTCCAGCTGGCTTTGGAGCGCGTTGGGATCCGTGCCCAGGCGCTTGCCGATCATTGCAAGAATCTTTGCCATATTGGGGTTGTTCGTGTCCATGCCCATGGGGATCAACCTGCCTTTCTGTCGCTGCCGTCCGGTTCCGCCGGAAATTTTTTTAAAAAGAGATTGACGGAAATACCGGGATATCCTATACTTATGTTACGGGAAGCCGCTTTATGCCGGCGTAAGCCGTGAGATTTTTGAGGAGGAGCCTTCCATGCGCATCATTGTTATTTCCGACACGCACCGGGATTTCCGGACGCTGCACCGAATCGTGGAGAAACACCGGGAGGAAGCTGCGATGTTTCTGCACCTGGGAGACGGGGAGCAGGAAGTGGACGATCTGCTGGCCCTTTATCCGGAGCTGCCGCTTCTGGCGGTGCGCGGGAACTGCGACTTTTCGGAGGAATATCCGGAAAGCCGGGTCGCTGTGGCTGGAAATACCCGGATTTTTATGGCCCATGGCCATGATCTGGGAGTAAAAGGCTCGACCGGGGTGCTGGTCCGGCTGGCGCGGGAAAACGGCTGCCGTATTGCATTATATGGCCACACCCACAAAAGCGACACCCATTATGAAGAAGGGATTTACGTCATGAATCCCGGCAGCCCCTCCATGCCGCGGGATGGCCGGGCCAGCTATGGGATCATCGACATCACCGGCGCGGGGATCGTCACGTTTGTGGTGGAGATTTGAGAGGGAGAGCGTGGCTTGAGTGCTCGTGTCTCATCACGGAGGAGCGGTTCTTTTACCTGACCATGACAACAACATCATTTTCCGGCTTCCGAAAAAGGGGTTATTGTGGGAGATCCTGACGGGGTTCCTCCCTTTTTGGCGGAACGGCTATGAGCGCATACTGATCGATTGATTTGAAACGGAGGGCCTCCATTTGGCGTACAATCAAGACCATA
>CAJMLQ010000075.1 GCA_905214265.1 uncultured bacterium | reverse complement strand
ACGGGACTGACTCGAAATCAGTTGTACCTCACGGTACCGTGGGTTCGAATCCCACACTCTCCGCCACGAAAGAACGAACTTTTGTCTACCAAGGCAAAGTTCGTTCTTTCTTCATTTTCTGGGGTAAAAATACCCTAACAGTCAGAAATACAGGCAAAAAGCGATTAAACAGAGCGTCGGAGCGGCCAAAACGGCTGCACCGGCGCTCTATTTGTGTTTGTGGGGCTGGTTATGGGTGGCATACTAAAGTTCGTTGTTTGCCTCGATAAAGAACGAACAAAAGGTGGACATTGGGAGATTTGAACGCAAAAATCAGCAAGAAATGAAAAGAAGCGCGATTTTGTGCGCCAATTCTATTGAAAAAATTACGGATTAGTGCTATACTTATTAGGTATAACTATCACCATTTGTAGGAAACCAGTGGAGGTGGGCTAATGGCGAAAGAAAACAGCCAGAAGATCAAACTGCTGAAACTCATGGAGCTTTTGCGTCAAGAGACGGATGAGCAGCATCCAATGGCAGCCACAGTTGTTTGCCAGAAACTGAATGACATGGAAGTTGCCTGCGATCGCAGAACACTGACCAGAGATATTCAAGCGCTGAACGAATATGGCTATGAAGTCATGACCACGATGCTCAGCCATGAAAAAGCATACTATGTCGAGGATCGCAGCTTCAGTGTTCCCGAGTTAAAGATACTGATTGACGCGGTACATGCAGCCAGTTTTGTGACCGAGAAGAAAACGGCAGAACTGATTCAGAAAATCGCCAATCTCGGCGGTAGCCACAGCGCGGAAATCCTACAGAGCAATATGGTCTACTTCAATACAAGGAAGCACCACAACGAATCCATATATTATAATGTAGATAATTTAGAGGATGCCATCGAGCAGAAAAAGAAGGTCATCTTCTACTATTTCGATTTGAACGAGAACGGCGAAAAGGTTTACCGCAACGGACATCACCACTATGTCGTGGAGCCAATCGCGCTGGTGTTCAACGAAGATAATTACTATATGGTTTGCTACAGTGCAAGGCATGACAACACCGCGAACTACCGCGTTGACCGCATGGATGCTGTGGAGGTCATCGACGAAGATATCTGCGAAAAGGCCATTGAGCTGCGCAGCAGTGTCAATTGCTTAACCGAGCAGGCATTCAAGATGTACGGCGGCCAGACGACGGATATTACAATTCAGTTCAGCGATAAGCTAATCGGTGTGGTGTACGACAAATTTGGCGAAGATACCAAGATGGTACGCATCAACGAAAACAACTGCGTCGCCAGCGTCAAGGTGCAGATCAGCCCGACATTCTGGGGCTGGCTGTTCCAGTTTGGCAGGCAAATGATCGTTATTTCCCCAGCCGAGGTGGCAGAGGAATATAGGAGTCAGGTCAACCAGTTGGTCGTTATCGATAGCAGTAAGTAATTCCTTGTTAAAGGATGGGGTGAATATGGCAATACGGATTCCATGGAACGAGCAGGAAACGCTACTCCTCTTCGATGTGTATGAGAAAATCCAAAAGAATCCTGACAAGAAATCCGCGTTGACCACAGCCCTTTCAATTAACTTGCGCCGCATGGCGGTTGATCGAAATGTTTCGATTGACGAGACATTTCGTAACTACACCGGAATCAGCATGCGATTATCGGAGATAGATAAAATACTGCATCCAGACAATAAGGGATTGTCAAAGACGTCAGAACTCTTTCGATCAAGCGCTGATTTATACGCCAAACACAGGAGAACTTTTATGAAAAAAGTTCTGGAGCTCGATGAGTATCGCGTAAAGCTACTGGCAGACATGGTAGGGTTTGATCTGATTGAGGCCGTTGTCCTGTTAGATGCATATTTGGGGATTGGTGTACCGGGAGAGACTAAAGCGCACACTGCAAGACTGATTTCTGCGAAACTGCGTACTCTTGCCATCAACCGTGGACGTGTCATCAACGAAGCATTTAGAAGTGATAAAGGAATATTAGGTCGTCTGAAAAAGATGGAAGCAGCATTTGGAAATGCCAATCTGTCTGATGCAGATATCCCGCAAGTATTTGTCGATGCAGTCAGCCTGTATTACGAAAACCGCAGTGAATATAAGCGGCTACTACAATATGCGAATTCAATCATCGGCAAAATCATATTACCGGAAGATGCTGCTAAAATCGAAAAGGCAAAGCAGCAGGCCAAGGATGCCTCACCGGTAAAAAAGACGAAATATGTCAAGACCAAAAGAGATCGGAAACTAAAGGAAACATATCCGAAAGAATTTGTTGCAGTCTATAAAGCGCTGGAACAAAGGTGCTATACAGATCCCGATGGTGTTACTGCCACGGTATTATTTCGGGATTTGAAAAAGAAGCACCAGAGGAAAATAATCAGTGAGATATTGGATGGTGCCAGTTGGGCAAAAGAAAGACGGACAGGAAAATATGTCCATGTGCTGGGAGCTGCGGTTATGGCAATGATGGAATCTAATGAGAGCAAGTTTTTTGCTTGGCTGAAAACAAATGTTCCGCAAAAATCCCGATTTTATCGGGGTTTTCTCTGTTCTACGGGGCGGTTTTTTAAGGTTTAAAATCGTAGATGAAACTACGGTTTTCCCTTCTTCAATACAGCACAGAGATTATTCCCATCGAAGCAAAAGGCTGCGAAGATACATCCGCATCGTCCTTCAATACATTGCCGATCACCAGCTTGAACGCGCGTTTCGCTGTTCCAAACGCGGTTATTGGAAGAATGGTTATATCCCACTCTAAAATCAAATATAAAAGGTTTCTACGACAAATCAGTACATTAAGACAACGCAAAAGGGCTTGCCGTCTGCGATTCACAGACGACAAGCCCTTTCGGCTGCTTGAACCATTTTCTCTTTAAATTATTGTCTAGCTTTTTGGGCGTTTCAGGACCAGTACCGTCCGTTTTTTATTCTGTTACTTCCCGGAAACTGTAGATATGACTGTCGCCATCCTTCCAACGGCCGGTGAGGTTCATGCCTGCGTTCATCAGGGTATCACCGGAATAAATACGTCCCGATTCCAGTTCCTGGTAACGCTTACTGGGATCCAACCCCTTCATCCGGACAAAGCTGGTGAAATTCACCCGGCACCGGGGCACCACAAAGGTCAGCAGAGCCTCCCGCTTGTCAGTGGAAACGTATTCCCATGCGCAGAAATTTTCGTTTTCAAAGGGACTGACCAGCCGGTAAAGGTCCCCGTTTTGAATGATGTCATAATAGGCGTGGTACTCTGCCACCTGCCGCCGAACCAAGGCGCGCTCTTCGTCGGTAAGCTTGGTCAGATCCAGTTCATACCCAAAAGCACCGGCCATGGCCACGTTGCCACGGGTCTCAAAGCTGGTGTCGCGGCTGGTCTGGTGGTTGGGAGAAGCGGAAACGTGGGCGCTGATGGAGGATGCCGGATAGACCATGGACGTCCCGTATTGGATGCGGCACCGCTCGATAGCGTCGGAGTCATCGCTGGTCCAGATCTGAGGGGAGTAGTAGAGCATCGCCGGATCAAAGCGTCCGCCGCCGCCGGAGCAGCCCTCAAAAAGGACGTGGGGGAAGGCCGAGGTCAGCCGTTCCAACAATTCGTAAAGCCCCAGGACGTACCGATGGAAGATCTCCTGCTGCTGGGCGGCGGGGAGAAGGGCGCTGCCCGCCTCGGTGAGATTGCGGTTGAAGTCCCACTTCACATAAACGATGTTTGCGCTGGACAAAACCCCGGAAATCTCGTCAAAGAGGTACTGCCGTACATCCGCCCGACTCATATCCAGCACATATTGGTGCCGGGCAATGGACATTTCCCGGCCAGGAGCCCGCAGACACCAGTCCGGATGGGCGCGGAATAGATCGGAATCAGCGGAGATCATCTCCGGCTCAAACCAGATGCCGAACTGAAGGCCCAGCTGATTGACCCGGTCCACCAGGGATTTCAGGCCGCCTTTGAGCTTGTTTTCATTGACATACCAGTCTCCCAGGGAGGAGTGATCGTCATCCCGTCTGCCAAACCAGCCGTCGTCCATGACCAGCATTTCAATACCCAGCTCCGCAGCGTCCTTAGCGATGGCGCAGAGCTTCTCATCGTCGAAGCCAAAATAGGTAGCCTCCCAGTTGTTGACAAGAATGGGGCGTTTTTTCTCCTTCCACTCCCCGCGACAGAGATTGTAACGGTAGAGCTTATGGAAGGTCCGTGACATGGCGCCGATGCCCTCCTCGGAGTAGACCAGCACCGCTTCCGGCGTGGAAAAGGACTCGCCGGGCGCCAGATTCCAGCGGAAGTCCGTGGGATGGATGCCCATGACGATCCGGGCGGAGTTATAGGGATCACATTCGGTTTCGATAGCAAAATTACCGCTGTAAATCAGGCTGAAGCCGAATGCTTCGCCGTGATCTTCATCCGTGCTGCGGGAAACCAGGGCCGCAAAGGGGTTGTGGTTGTGGCTGGAAGAGCCGCGGAGACTGGACACCGTGCGGATGTCGTGGCTGAGCGGCTCCCGGGAGATCCACCGCTCTTGGGCCCATTTCCCGTACAGATGGATGAGGTCGTAATCCATGGTAGGAAAATCCAGGGACGCACTGGCAGCTTTTTCAATGGAAAAGGGCGCGGTTCCGGCGTTTTTAATCACCGTCGCCCGTGTGATCACGTTCCGGTCTGCAAAAACGCCATAGAGCAGATGCACTTCCGCTCCAGTCAAATCATCGGCCAGTGTGACGTCCAAGGTTTCCACCTTTTCCGAAGCATCCGCGTATACGGCAGGCAGCCCCTCCAGAGAGTATTTTCCTGTCCGGATTTCGTGAGAACGGTAGCGGAGAACAGTGGATGCGCAGCCGTTTTGCCCCTGGATCGCAACGGCCGCCGTGCGGAAGTCTCCGGAGCCGTAGGCTGGGTATTCCAGTGGCTGGTTGTCCAGGGAGAAGCCGCTGGAGGGATCGCCAGGAGGATTTGGGCAGAAGGATCCCGCGTCATAGGGCAGTGTCAGGTAGGCGAGATCGGTATCCGAGATTTTTGCGCCGTAATACAAATGGAGCAGAAACCCGTGGGGATCCACACGGAACACATAGCTGGAATTCCCGGCGTCAAGCCGGAAAGCACGATTTTCCGAGTCGAAAATAATCGGCATAGAAGACATCCTTTCAACAAGTCACAATTTTGGCAGATAAAACCGTTTTCATTCTATCATATTTCCCACCCTCCTGCAAGCGTCGGCAGGATTTCTCCATATACCTGCCGGAGAACTCCATATGCACTCAGAAAAGCTCACTGCAAATCCGGACAGTATTTTTCCCAACAGCCGACCTTTCAGGCTGCCACGAAATGCGCTATAATAAAAAGACGAAAGGGGAGAGAAGATGCACAGATCAGACTATTACCTTGCCGTTGACATCGGCGCGTCCAGCGGCCGGCATATCCTGGGACATGCGGAAGACGGCCGTATCGTTTTGGAGGAAGTCTATCGCTTCGACAACGACCTTGTGACCAGAAACGGGCATCTCTGCTGGGAGCTGGAGCGGCTCTTTTCCGAAATCCTTCGGGGCATGAAGCGGTGCGCGGAATTGGGAAGGATTCCAGCCGCCATGGGCATTGATACCTGGGGCGTCGATTTCGTCCTTCTTGACGAAAAGGGGAGAGTTTTGGGAGATGCCGTTGCTTACCGGGATTCCCGCACTGCTGGAATGGATAGCACAGCCGCAGCTCTTATTTCGCCAGAAGAGTTATACGCCCGCACCGGTATCCAGAAGCAGATTTTCAATACCATCTATCAGTTCCTTGCGCTGAAAAAAGAGCGGCCGGAGCTGTTGGCCCAGGCAGCGCGGATGCTGATGATTCCCGAGTATTTCCACTGGCGTCTGACCGGAAGGGCCGTCAGCGAATACACTAACGCCACAACCACCCAGCTGGTCAACGCGGCGGAGAAGACCTGGGACAGTGATCTGCTGGAACGTTTGGGGCTTCCCCGGAAAATTTTCGGGGAACTGGCCCTTCCGGGTACAGAAGTGGGCGAATTGCTGCCAGAAATCGCTGCGGAAGCCGGCTTTTCCTGCAAGGTTGTCCTGCCTGGGACCCATGACACCGCCTCCGCAGTGCTGGCGGTGCCTATGACGGCGGAAAACGCCGTTTACATCAGCTCCGGAACCTGGTCGCTTATCGGTTTGGAGCGCATGGAGCCGGATTGCTCTGAGGAGAGCCGTCGCCGTAATTTCACCAACGAAGGCGGCTATGGCGGACGGTTCCGCTACCTGAAGAACATCATGGGCCTGTGGATGATCCAGTCTGTCCGACGGGAACTGAAAGCCGCCGGGCAGGCAGTAAGTTTCGATGATCTCTGTGAGATGGCCATCAAGGCCGCGGATTTTCCTTCCCGGGTGGATGTTTCCGACGAGTGTTTTCTGGCCCCGAAAAATATGCAGAAGGCTGTAGACGGTTTCTGCGCCCGGACCGGCCAGCCGGTTCCCACCTCCATCGAGGAACGGATGGCCTGCATTTACCGCAGTCTCGCTGCCGGTTACCGTCGGGCGGTGAAGGAGCTGGAGGTGCTGACCGGGAAGCCGGTGCCCTGCATTCATATTGTGGGCGGCGGCAGCAAGGATTGGTACTTAAACGAACTGACCGCTTCCGAAACCGGGAAAACGGTTTACGCTGGACCGGCTGAGGCTACTGCGCTGGGGAATATTCTGGCCCAGATGCTGGCAGCGGGCGTCTTTTCTACGGTAGAGCAGGCACGCCGCGCGGTAGCTCAATCCTTTTCCGTTAAAGAAATCCATGGATAAATCATAAAGGAGGAACCATTATGAACCGTTACGAATACGCAAAAGAACTGTACGCCGGCCTTGGCGTCGATACGGACGAGGCCCTTCGGAAGCTCGGCAATGTTAAAATCTCCATGCACTGCTGGCAGGGAGATGACGTCGGTGGATTCGAAAATTCCGGCGACCTCTCCGGCGGCATCGCAGCAACGGGCAATTATCCCGGAAAGGCCCGGAACTTCGAGGAACTGACCTCGGACATCGACATGGCTCTCAAAATGATCCCCGGCACCCATAAGCTGAACCTCCACGCCATGTATGCGGTTGCAGATCATCCAGTGGACCGGGATGCCCTGGGGCCGGAGCATTTCTCCGCCTGGGTGGACTTCGCAAAAGCCCGGGGACTGGGCCTGGACTTCAATCCCACCCTTTTTTCCCATCCCAAGGCGGCAGACAGCCTGACCCTCTCCAATCCGGACGAATCCATCCGCCATTTCTGGGTGGAGCACTGCAAGCGCTGCCGGGAGATCACGGAGTATTTCGGTCGGGAGCTAGGCCAGCTGGCTCTGGACAACATTTGGATCCCTGACGGCTATAAAGACATTCCCGCCGACCGCCTGGGGCCCCGTCAGCGGTTGAAAGACTCTCTGGACGAAATTTTCGCCGAGAAGCTGGACCCCCGTTATATCTGCGATTCGGTGGAGTCCAAGGTTTTCGGCATCGGGCTGGAGTCCTACACCGTGGGCTCCCACGAGTTCTACATGAATTACGCCGCGAAAAACGGCGTCCTCTGTCTCCTGGACAACGGCCATTATCACCCCACGGAGATGGTTTCCGACAAGATTCCCTCCATGCTCCTCTTCTCCGAAAAGCTGGCCCTTCATGTCACCCGGCCGGTTCGCTGGGACTCTGACCACGTAGTCATCTTCGACGATGAGCTGCGGGAGATCGCCAAGGAGATCGTCCGCTGCGATGCCTTGGACCGGGTCCTCATCGGCCTGGATTACTTCGACGCCAGCATCAACCGGGTCGCCGCCTGGGTTGTGGGCATGCGGAATATGCAGAAGGCCCTGCTCTACGCTCTGCTGACCCCTCATGCCGCCCTGAAACAGCTTCAGGATTCCGGCGACTACACCGCGCTCCTCGCCCTCCAAGAGGAGCTGAAAACCTACCCCTATGCCGACGTCTGGGATCGCTTCTGTGAAGAAAACGGCGTTCCCGTCCGGCAGAATTGGCTGGAGGAAATCCGCAGTTACGAGGCAGATGTCCTCACCAGCCGCTGAAAAGCCTTTGGTCGCCGGCCCTCCGGTCTCCCGGAAGGTTTCGGCGCGTTTGAAATCTCCTGAAGCCCTCATTTTTAGAAAGGAATGGAAAAGATATGAATATTCTGCAATCGAATTTTATGAAAGGTTTCGTTCGTCTGACCGACGATGCCTTTAAAAAAGGTTGGCACGAGCGCAACGGCGGCAACTACTCCTATCGCATCAAATGCGAGGAGGCGGAGTCCGTGATGGATTCCTTTTCCTTTGACCGAGAATTCACCCCTATTGGCGTGGACGTTCCCAATCTGGCGGGGGAGTTCTTCCTGGTGACCGGGTCGGGAAAATTCATGCGCAACGTTATCTTGGACCCTGCTGCCAATACCTGCGTCATCCAGGTGGATCAGGAGGGGAAAGGGTACCGTATCGTCTGGGGACTCACCGAAGGGGGACGTCCCACCAGTGAATTGCCCACCCATCTGATGAACCATTCCATCAAGAAGGAACTGACCGGAGGCCGTCACCGGGTGATTCTCCACTCCCATACCACAAATGTCATTGCCCTGACCTTCGTCCTCCCGTTGACCGACGAGGCCTTTACCCGGGAGCTTTGGGAAATGGCCACCGAATGCCCGGTGGTGTTCCCGGATGGCGTGGGCGTAGTGCCGTGGATGGTTCCCGGCGGCCGGGACATCGCCCTTGCCACCGCCGAGTTGATGAAAAAATACGACGTTGCCATTTGGGCACACCATGGCATTTTCTGTTCTGGAGAAGATTTTGACCTGACCTTCGGCCTGATGGATACGGTGGAAAAATCCGCGGAGATCCTCGTAAAGGTCCTGTCCATGGGCGGGAAGCGCCAGACGATTACTGCTCAGAACTTCCGGGATCTGGCCAGAGACTTCCACGTGACCTTGCCGGAAAAGTTTTTGTACGAATAATCGAGCTATCATGAAATTTGTGTGAAGTTACTAAAATATTTTCTGCGAAACGTTTGATTTTTTTGAAAATCCCTTGAAAAATTTGGAATTCCGGTGTATGATAAAAATATCACAAATGTGTTCTCGGAGCTGCTCGGAAACGGACGCTCCTCAAATATCGCGTTGAAAAGAAAGGACAAGGTGATTCCCATGGCAAACAGGATGATACTCAACGAGACCTCGTATATCGGCCCTGGCGCAATTGCGTCCATCGTCGATGAGGCCAAAGGCCGCGCCTTCCGGAAGGCGTTGGTCGTTACGGATAAAGACCTGATCAAATTCGGGGTCGCTTCCAAGGTGACCGGCCTGCTGGACCAAAATGGCCTGGCCTATGAGATTTACAGCGATGTCAAGGCCAATCCCACCATCAAAAACGTTCAGGACGGTGTAGCTGCTTTCAAAGCCGCGGGCGCGGATTACCTGATCGCCATCGGCGGCGGTTCCGCCATGGATACCGCCAAGGGAATCGGTATCATCATCGCCAATCCGGAATATGCGGACGTTGTCAGCCTGGAGGGCGCCGTGGCCACTCCCAACAAGAGTGTGCCGATTTTTGCCGTTCCCACCACCGCCGGCACTGCGGCTGAGGTCACCATCAACTACGTCATCACCGACGTGGAAAAGAGCCGCAAATTTGTCTGTGTGGATCCTCATGATATCCCCGTTGTCGCTTTTATCGACGCCGATATGATGTCCTCCATGCCCAAGGGTCTGACGGCTTCTACCGGTATGGACGCATTGACCCACGCTATCGAAGGCTATATCACCAAGGGCGCTTGGGAAATGACCGACATGATGCATTTAAAGGCCATCGAGATCATCGCGCGCTCTCTGCGGGGCGCGGTTGCCGGCACTCCCGAAGGCCGCGAAGGCATGGCTTTGGGTCAGTATGTGGCCGGTATGGGCTTCTCCAATGTTGGACTGGGCATCGTTCATTCCATGGCCCATCCTCTGGGTGCGGTTTATGACACGCCTCACGGCGTTGCCAACGCGATTATCCTGCCCACGGTCATGGAGTACAACGCTCCTGCAACCGGTGAGAAATACCGGGAGATCGCTCGCGCGATGGGCGTGCCCGGCGTGGATTCCATGACCCAGGAAGAGTACCGCAAAGCTGCTGTCGACGCGGTTAAGCAGCTCTCCAAGGACGTCGGAATTCCTGCTGCTCTCAGTGAAGTCGGCGTAAAGGAAGAGGACATCCCCTTCTTGGCCCAATCTGCCATGGATGACGCCTGCCGCCCCGGCAACCCGAAGGACCCGACTCTCGAGGATATCATCGCACTGTATAAATCCATGATGTAATGCTGTTCCGATATACCGGACAGCCGGAAAAAACTATTGTGAGGAGAACGGAAATGATTGTCGGTCGAATCTCAGAAATCAGCCGGTACGCCACTTTGTCCGAGGCTTTTCGGAAAGCTGTGGAGTTCCTGCAAAGCCGCGTTTTTTCAGAGGCGGATCTTTCAGAAGGCACTGCACGGCGATTTGAAATTGACGGCGCGGAGGTTTTTGCCACTTTGTCCCGCATTCACGGGGCTGCGCCTGATTTTTCCCGTTGGGAAGCCCATCGGCAATATGCCGATATTCAGCTGGTGGTAGAGGGCGGTGAAGAAATCCGCTGGCTGCACTTAAAACGATGTAAGGCCAACGCCCCTTTTTCGGAGGAAAAGGACGCCGGTATGTATGACGGCGAAGAAGGCGTGCCGCTCCGTTTGGAGGCCGGAGATTTTGCCGTTTTCTTCCCGGAGGATGCCCATCTGCCCTGTTGTGCCCATCCGGACTACCCGGAAGGGTCCTTAAAGCTGGTCGTCAAGGTCCGGCTGTGAGGGGGATTCGAACAAGTTACACGGAGGACGACGGGTTGGGGCGTTCTCCGTGCATTATTTTGCAAAAAGCGCGTACCGTTTGTTAAACGGTACGCGCTTTTTCGATGTTCACAGCGATTGAGAGCTTATTGAATCCGCTCCAACAGCTCTTCATAGACCCGTATGGTTTCCTCTGGATTCCGAGCAGTGAAGAAAACCGTCCGTTCCGGCAGGGAAATGATCAGACAGGGCGAGCTGTCCGGATAAACGTACAGCAAAGAATCACCGTATCCATCAATGCGGAAATGTCCCAGCCGGTAGGAATCCGTAGCGGCGCCATTGGTTCGGGTCCCCGCGGGCGCCGTGTTGGTCAGCTCCACGCCGCGCACTTGCTCCAACGGAAAATCTTCTGCGTACATCCCGGCGGAGATGGAAACGCGGTTTTTTTCAATCGCCAGCGTAAAGGGAATCACATCCATCCGGATGAATAGAATCAGCAGAAAGAGAAGGATCCCTGCGGCAAACGCAAGGGTACCGTAAGCGTACAACTTTCCTTTTACGGTTCCAAGATTGACCGTCCATCCGATGCCGAACCGTTTTTCAACCGTGACCCGCGGGTCATAGGGGTTGTTGTAGCAGCCGTGTTTCCAAAATTCATCTTCATCCGCCGTGACCGGTTCTCCCTCCGTTTCCAGCAGCCGGTTCCGGCGGTCCCGGACTTGTGCATAAGTGAAATAGGTCCCCAGCAGAATGGAGACTGTGAATAGAATTGTCAGAACCGGAAGCCAAAACCGTTCCGACGGTCCACCCAAGGCGCAGAAATAGGAAACAGTCATGCAGACAGAGGTTATTGCCGCCTGAACCGTCCAGTTCAGGCTCCAGAGACGGATCGAGAGATAGTGACAGGCCCGGTTGACGCCGGCGTCCTGGCTGTAAACCGTGGAGCGCCCGCGTATGGAGAACCGTCGGCAGAGCCAGAACATTCCATGGAGCAGGAGAGAGAGGATCGCTATCATAAGATGGGGCCAGTCCCTCTGCTGGGACAGGGCAGACACCAGCGGCAGACAGGAGACCGCCAGCGATGGGAGCATCCACATCCAGGAAACCGGCATTTTATTTTTGATGCGCGCGACTTCGGTATCCACTGAGATGGTGCACTGCGTCCCTACACTCCAGCCGCGTTCTTTTTTCAGTGCGCGAAGCCGGTTTTCGTATTGGCCAAGAATCCGGTCAAAGACAATCAGATAAGCTGCCATCCACAAAAACAGCAGGACAAGGAACAGAGAGAACGGTTTCCGCACAAACAAAATCGGGGTTGCCAGCAGAAGAAAGCTCGCTGCTGCCTTAAACAGAGTTCTGCGATAACTGGCAAGAATGTCAGCAACTGCCTGCTCTTTCATGTGGCTGTAGGGGATGGAGACTCCCAGGAGGACGCCGCGATCCGGCTTCGACGCCCCCCAGCCGGTGGCGGTGAAAGTGGACAGCAGGATGAGCACAACGAAAATGCGAATCAAAAATTGCATATCAACCCTCCTCCTTCGGACGCATCGTATCAGCGGCCTCTGCACAGGCCGTCAAAAATTTCTCCCGGGTGATCCCTTTTGCAGCTGCCTGAGCCGCCAGCAGGGCCAATTGCCGGCAAAGAGCCTCATCCGGCTCGCCGGGAATTTTCGGTGCCGGACGAACGGCCGCCCCATGCCGCCGGTCTATTTCAATATAGCCTTCGCTTTTTAAAAGGGCATAGGCCTTGTTGACGGTCATGGTGTTGATTCCAACGTCTTCGGCCAGCTGCCGGACGGTAGGAAGTCCCTCTCCAGGCTGCAGTTCGCCGCGGCCGATTCCCAAAACCACCTGGTTACGGATCTGCAGGTAAAGCGGGACATCACTGGACATATCCAAATGCAGAATCATAACACTGCTCCTTTGTATTATTTGTATTATTGATTATAATACAAATGAGGTGCTTTGTCAAGAAAAACCCCGTGACATTTCCTGCCGCTTTCGTGAAATTTCTTGAAAAAAATTGAAAACCCTAGAAGGATTGAGACAGACAGGTTTTTGAGGTGCGGATTTGTATCCCTGTACAACAGAATTCAGGGGGAATCGTTTGGGAAGAAGTGAGTCCCATCAGCCTCCCAAAAATTCAGCGCCAGAAAAGGTGTCAAGAACCAGTCCGTTTATTCTTGGAGTGCATCCAAAACGGGACGATAGGCTTCAATCAAGGTATCCAAGGTATAGAACCGGCAGTTGGCAGGACTGGTGGAAGGGAGGGGAAAGGCGGGAACTCCAGTGGACGGCAGGCAGTATTTCCGGTAGAGCCGCGCCGCCGCAGAGCCAGTAGTAAAAACCTTTTGTATGGGGGCGGCCCGCAGGATCCGGCCAATGTCATTTGGGACGGGAGAACGGATGCTGTCGTCACCTGCCCCTTTGATCTCGCAGCTCTGGAGTACATCCCAGAGAGCGACGCCATGGTCCAGCAGCCAGACGAGACGTTCCTCCCGGCCGTCGGGGACCGGTTCGCCGAACAGCGCGCCCAAAATGGGCCAGAACCGGTTCCGCGGATGGGCATAGTAAAGACCCTGCTCCCGGGATTTGGGGCTGGGCATGGTACCCAAGAGCAGGACACGGGAACGGCAGTCAAAGAGCGGGGCGAGAGGGTGGCGGACGGTTTGGGGCATGAAAAAGACTCCTTTCAGGATTCCGGACAATTCTCTCTACCAGTATAGCATATTTTACGGCGAATCGGAAAAAAATCGCGGGAACCGTTGTAAATTTGAAGAATTTTCTTTATAATAGAAATATATGTAGAATTTTGAAAAGCGGCGTCCACAGCCGCGGGAAGAGGAACGAACATGAACCAGATCGGATTTGACAATGGCAAGTACCTGACCTTGCAGTCCAGGAAGATCCGGGAGCGGATCTCGCAATTCGACAACAAACTTTATCTGGAGTTTGGCGGAAAGCTGTTTGACGACTTTCACGCATCGCGGGTCCTGCCGGGGTTTGAGCCGGACAGCAAGGTCCGAATGCTTTTGGAACTTAAGGACAGCGCGGAGATCGTCATTGTCATCAATGCCGCTGATATCGAGAAAAACAAGGTTCGCGGCGATTTGGGCATCACATATGATCTGGATGTGCTCCGACTGATGGACGCATTCCGCAGCATCGGGCTGTATGTGGGAAGCGTGGTCATCGCCCAGTACGCAGGTCAGCCCGCGGCTGACGCCTTCCGCAAGCGGTTGGACACCCTGGGAGTCCGGAGCTTTCTCCACTATCCCATCGCCGGATACCCGGGGAACATCCCGTTGATCGTCAGCGACGAGGGCTACGGCCGAAACGAATACATCGAGACGACCCGTCCGCTGGTCGTTATCACTGCGCCGGGGCCCGGTAGCGGCAAGATGGCCACCTGTCTGTCCCAGCTGTACCATGAATACAAGCGGGGAATCAAGGCGGGCTATGCGAAATTTGAAACCTTCCCCATCTGGAATCTGCCGCTGAAGCATCCGGTAAATCTGGCATATGAGGCGGCTACTGCGGATTTAAATGACGTCAACATGATCGATCCCTTCCATCTGGAGGCATATGGGGAGACGGCGGTCAACTATAACCGGGACGTGGAGATTTTCCCGGTGCTCAACGCGATTTTTGAAAAGATCGCCGGGGAGAGTCCTTATAAGTCGCCCACGGATATGGGCGTCAATATGGCTGGTTTCTGCATACAAG
>CAJMLQ010000074.1 GCA_905214265.1 uncultured bacterium | reverse complement strand
CAGTGCGGACCGCAGCAAGACCAATGGACCTGATCGCCTGGAAACGCGTGCTGGATGGGCGTACGATGAGCGGGTATTCCAACTGCATTGAGTATCTGATCGAGCGCCAGAGCACCTTCGCCATGTGGAAATTTGCCGCCTGTGTCAGTGAGCTTCTGGTTTTCCGCCGATAGGATATTTTGGGATAAGGGCGCGCCCCCAGACAAGCGGCCGTCGTCAAGGCAGACAAGGAGCATGATGCGTTCAACAAGACCCGGAAAATGGTCTCCGACTCTAACAAGGAAGTGCTCAGAATACTGGAGTCAGGAGATGGAAAATAACTTCATTATATAATTGGCTTTTTCGTGATCTTATGGTATGATACCCTTACGCTGTCCAGAGCATAATTTCTAGAATGAATCCCCCTCTGTAATGTGAGTGAATCACCGCAAAGTGGTACTGTTCGGCGCCGATGGGCGCTATCTTTTTGTCTGGGCGGATGTAGAAGCACGGATGAAGAAGAATTACAATATGCATTGTATGCCGATGGTTGTGCTGTTGAACCTCGGAGAGGATGCGCTGGTTGTCCGCCGCCAAGGATATGAAGGCGTGCCGCAAAATACGGGCCTGCCTGAATGGCTGACGGACGGAGAAAGGGGGCAAAGTGATGCGCACACTGATTAAACACGGACTGATTGTAGACCCGGCCAGTCATGTTCACTCCAAAAATAATCTGCTAGTGGAAGACGGGCGTATTCAGGGGCTGACTGCTGAAGAGCCGGAAGCTGATGTGATTTTGGATGCCGAAGGGATGGTGGTTTCACCTGGTTTTGTGGATATCCACATGCACGAGGATCCTTATGACCCAGAGGAGGGGCGACTGATTCCCAGCATTATGACCTCCATGCTTCGCATGGGAGTCACTACAGCGATTGGTGGAAACTGCGGTATCAATACGGTCTCGCCTCTGCGGTATTTAGAATTGATGGACCGTGATGGCGGCCCGATCAATATGGGACTACTAGCTGGCCATACCTTCCTGCGGGAGCAGGCCGGGCACCGGGACAAGTACAGTGCAATTCGGCCCGATGAACAACAACGGTTGTCAAGGCTGGTCAAAGAGGCTCTGGAAGCAGGTTGCTTTGGGGTGTCCTTCGGTATTCGCTATGTACCCGGTGTGACCCGGGATGAGATGGTGAAAACCGCCTGCTTCTGCCAAAGCCATGGCCGTCTTGTGGCCGCCCATGTGCGAGATGACGCGGATAATGTATTCGGCGCGGTGGAGGAGTTGGTTTCCATAGGGCGGCAGCTGGATCTTCCGGTTCAAGTTTCCCATGTGGGAAGCATGGGGGGATTTGGGCAGATGGAACGACTGCTGGCCCTCATAGATAGATATCGCGCCTCCGGTATGGAACTGAGCGGAGATTGCTATCCGTATGACGCTTTCAGCACGCGAATAGGGGAAACAACCTACGATGAGGGATTTTTGGAGCGTTACTGCACACAGTATTCTGCGATAGAAATCTGCGAGGGTATGTACAAGGGACAACGATGCACGGAGAGATTGTTTCATGAACTGCGTCAGACAGCACCGGACACATTGACGGTCTGCCATGTTATGAAGGCGGAGGATGTAGCTTTGGCCCTGTCTCATCCGGCCATTATGCTGGCCAGTGATGGGCTGATGGATCGGGGGCAAGGACACCCGAGAGGTGCAGGGGCGTTTCCACGCCTGCTGTGCCGGTATGTTGCAGCCGGGAAGATGAACTTGGATGATGCGGTCGCCAAGATGAGTGCCATGCCGGCCCAAAAACTGGGGCTGACGAGAAAGGGGACCTTACGCAAGGGCGCAGATGCAGACATCGTAATTTTTGATATGGATCGGATCCGGGACTGTGCTACGTTTGAGCATCCCGACCGTCCTCCGGAAGGGATAGAATGGGTCTTGATTGGGGGAAAAATCGCTGTGGAACACGGAACAGTCAAGCAGTCAAGTCTAGGACGAGCCATTCGCGCTTAGCAATGGAGCAGGAGGGAGAGACGGCATGGACGAATATGTGAAGCGGCAGCTTTCCTCAGTTCCGGGGCATATCGGATTTTACTACAAAAACCTAGTCACGGGAGAAACGGACGGAAGCCGCCAAACGGAGTTGTTCCAAGCGGCCAGCGTAATTAAACTGCCAATTTTGGCGGCCATCCTGCTGGAGGAGCGGGAGCATCCCGGTGTGCTGCAGGAGCGGCTCTTGGTCCGGGACGGCGACAAAGTGCCCGGATGCGGCGCATTGCAGCATATCTCCGGTACGCAGGCGTATGACATAGAAAGCCTCTGTAAGCTGATGATTACTATCAGTGATAATACGGCTACGAATGTGTTAATCCGCCGCTTTGGCATTGAGTTCCTGAATGAGCGATTCCGGGTGCTCGGCCTTCAGGAAACCAAGATTTTTCGCTTTCTGTTTGACACGGAGGCCGCACGTCAGGGAAAGGAGAATTTATGTCAACCGAAGGAGATCGGTAGCCTTCTGGAGGAAATCTACCACGGACGCTGCGTGAGTGCCAATGCGTCTGAGCGAATGCGGGCGATGCTATCGCAACAGCAGATTAACCATAAAATCCCCAGCCTGCTTCCGCCCACCGTGCGGGTGGAGCACAAGACCGGCGAGGATGAGGGGATTACGAATGATGTGGGGATTCTATATGGGAGAGAACCCTGTGTTCTGGTATTGGTATCCAATGAAACTGATGTACCGGCCTTTGAGCAGGTAATCCGGACAGTGAGCCTGCACTATACACGAGTGTGATGACAGACATATAGAAAAAGGAGAAAACTTGTTATGGCCATTATTAAGACGATCTCGGACCTTCTGTGGGGAATGCCTCTCATCGTACTTATTCTGTTGGCTGGCATTATCTTTACGGTCGGCTCCAAATTCTTTCAAATCGCACACTTAAAGCATATTCTGAAAAACACCATTGGAACACTTTTTTCAAAAAAGGACAACGGTAAGGGCATGATGAAACCCTTGGAAGTAATCAGCATTGCCGTTGGCGGAGCAGTGGGTGTTGGCAATATCGGCGGCGTAGCGACCGCTATCGCGGTGGGCGGACCGGGTGCAGCCTTTTGGATTTGGGTTGCGGCCTTTTTGGGCATGATGATGAAAATGGCCGAAGTTTCCCTGGCGGTATACTACCGTTCAAAGGATGAAAAGGGCGGCTATTATGGTGGGCCTACATACTATATGGAGAAAGGGTTGGGACGGGATAAGGGCTTCAAATTCTGGGGCGTGCTGGCGGTTATCTTCGGGATCGGCATTTTTGGAAATGTCTTTTCCATGCAAAACTTCACGGTCGCACAGTCCGTCAACGCCACTTTTGGCATTCCCATGCTGGCGGTAGGTTTAGTCTATGTTGGTCTCACCTATTTGGCTACTGTCCGTGAAATTCCTTGGCTGGGCAAGCTGGCGGCGAAAGTAGTTCCCCCCATGTGCGTCTTTTACCTGGTAGGCGGAATCGTGATTATCATAGTAAATATCACACAATTGCCCGCAGCACTTGGACTGATTATCAGCGATGCATTTACCGGGACCGCAGCCACCGGCGCTTTCATGGGAGCGGGCGTGGCTTTGATTATCCGAACCGGCTTATCCCGCGCCATGTTCTCCAGCGAGGCTGGCTGGGGTACATCGCCTATGATTCACGCCTCCGCCAAAACGGAGCATCCGGTGAAGCAGGGATTGTGGGGGGCATTTGAGGTTTTTGTCGGTACGATGTGTATCTGCACGGTTACCTCCTTGGTTATCGTCGTTACCGGCCTGTGGGATTCCGGCCTGGATGGTGCTCCATTGACCTTGGCGGCTTTCGAAACAGTGCTTGGGCCTGTTGGAACTATCATCATCACGGTGGCCATTTTCCTCTTTGCTCTTTCTACTACTACCGGATGGTGGGCTTATTTCGAAGTGCTGTTGCGCCATTTGTGCGGCACGAATGAAAAGCTCAAGCGGACCTTGATTAACGTATTTAAGGTAATCTACCC
Organism: uncultured bacterium; assembly: GCA_905214265.1. GTDB lineage: Bacteria > Bacillota > Clostridia > Oscillospirales > Ruminococcaceae > Merdivicinus. Next base: position 10,758 of record CAJMLQ010000074.1, on the reverse strand, counting down.
CATTCCCGGGTTCCTTGTAGTGCTTCTGGCTGCGGTGGGAAACGATATTTCTGGTGCGGATATTTGGGAAATCGCCAATTTGACAACGGGAATACCTGCCTTTGTAAACCTGATTGTCATTGTCATACTGAGCGGAAAGTTCTTCCAATTGCTTAAGGACTACAAGGCTCGTTATCTGGGAATCGGTACCGTTGATCCGAACTTCAGACTTTTTGATGAAGAGGAATAAACCGAGCCTGAAAATGGCGGATTGAGAAGCCAAGAGGGGGGCGTGGCTCTGCCACGCCCTCCAGCGGCGGAAAATATCAGGACAGCGCATCCAACACCACATCGAACAGATGCATAGGGTTAAGCTGCCCTCTGTCATAACGCTGGCAAGTGAATCAACGAAGTCCCTGTCGCAGGAAACGGCTGGAATCAATGTCACATCGGTACAGACTCCATCCATCACTTCGGCCTGTATTCCATAAGACGGAAGTCAGCTGGACTGCAATGGTACAGATCGGCCATGCGGCACACGATGCCAAATGGAGGGGCAGAAGTCCCTGCCTCATACAACAAGTGTACGTGCTTTGCTGCGGCCGCTTGGGTGTATCCGGCTTTCTCCCGGCTTGCTCGAACGGATTTTCAGGATGACCACCTTTTTCGGTTCTGCACATTTTGAATTCCTCCTGTCATTTTTCTAATACATTTGGGCCGCGCTCCCCGGAAATCCTTGTGTTTTCAAGGTTTCCGGGGATATTTTCTTGGCCATTTCCCTTGCTTTTTTCCTTACGAGATGTCTGTAAGGGAAAGCTCTCAGCTTTCACCCGCACCCTTATCCAGAAACCGGGCGGAAGAACCTGTGGTTCCTTTCTTTGCATGGGCGTAGATGTTCATGGTGGTGTTCACGCTGGAAAGGCCCAGCAGCTCTCGGACATCTTTAAAGACGCTCCGCCATAAATTATGTTGCTTGTGGAGGTGTGGCGAAGGACATGAAAGTGAAGGGCCTGGATATTATCGAATGTGATGTTGGCTCGTCTGCACGCCGTAGCTGCCCCCAGAGCGTACAAATGTCCCATCATTCCACAGGCAGACGAATGAGAACTCTGTAAAGCATTCCCGTGGTTCATCTGTGCGGGGCAGGGAAGAGAGCCCGTAATATGTACGGCTCGTTTTCTTCGGAGATCCTGTGTCAGCTCCTGATACTGCCGTTAAAGCGCGCCAAATCCATATAATACTATTTGGGAATGAGTTTGTTTGTGCAGCAATAACAGGGCCTACTGCTTAAGTCAAAATTGCAAAAAAAGACATGCAAAATTTGGGAATGATTCCAAAATAGTGTGGTTTGTCAAAAAAAGTGTTGACTTTTTTTGATGGCGGCTTTATGTTAAAAACATGTTAAGAAAAGAGGACGCGGCGATACTGGTTGTTTATTTTTCACAATAGAGTGCCAGTGTTTTTTTGACCTTAAAAATGAGAACGTTTTCAAGAGGGCGTGGGATACATACATGGCAGCAACAATCATTGACGTCGCACGGTTATGTGGTTACTCAAAGGCAACAGTTTCCAGAGCATATGCGTCTCCGGAAGCAGTCAGTGAGAAGGCGCGTGAAAAGATATATGCGGCAGCGAAGCAGTTGAACTATGCGCCTAATGCCATCGCAAGGGCGATGGTTCGGCAACAGACAGAAAATATTGCATTTATTATCCACGAAAAGCAGTATCCCGCTATTTTGAATCCTTTTTATTCTCCGATGCTGGAAGCAGCCATGCAGGAGGGAACCCGAAGGAATTACAGCCTGTTCGTAACGACCAGTCAGGATATCCACCTGCCCAATGGAGATATTTATATCAAAAAGCACATGGATGGAGTGATTTTTGCTGGCGAGGTTGATATCCGGGTCATTGAAGAGTTTCGTAAACAGAGCATTCCGGTAGTGTTGGTAAACAACTATTTGGATATGGATGGCTTAGTGTGCATTTCGGCAGATCACTATGGCGGTGCTGTGCAGGCTACGGAATATCTTTGCAAGCTGGGACATTGTAAAATCGGCCTGTTGTCCGGCCGGTTTTCACCACAAGTTAGTGAAGCTCGTATAGAGGGCTTCGTTAAAACTCTTGCTAAGTATGATATTCCCGTTGATGATCGTTTTATTGCTGATATTGAGCCGGCGCTGGAAGATGGCGAGGAAATCATGACCCGGATGCTGCGGGGGGTGGATCGCCCCACAGCTTTTTTCTGCACCAATGACACCATTGCCGCAGGCGCCATGAAGGCAGTTACCCGGGCAGGGCTGAGAGTGCCGGAAGATATAGCGATCATAGGGTTTGATGACAGCTATATCAGCCGTGTGGTGGAACCCGAGTTGACCACTGTTCGAATTGATGCTGCTAAGATGGGATGCCTTGCCATGCAAACGTTATTTGACTTAATTGCGGGGATGCCGGTAGAAAAGGCGCATATTCAAATTCCTACGGAGCTTATAGTGCGGGGAACCGCTTGATGCTATGTAGAAATTTGACACGCTCCTGATAGAGCGTTTTAAATGGTGAAGTCAAAGTGCGGAAGGATGTGATGCCATGTGTGTTACAGTCATCAATGTCGGTTACGGAGACGCAATCCTCTTTCAGTTAAAGAATGGGTATACTGCACTGCTGGATGGAGGAAGTGCCCTGGAGTCAGAATTTGAAGGCGATTCTTATCGCATTCGGTCAGCAGATTATCTTGCCAGACAGCAGATTGAGCATTTGAATGCTGTGATTATTTCGCATATCCATGAAGATCATGTATGCGGGCTGGAGGCGGTATTACAGCAGACAGTGGTAGATCATCTCTATGTTCCGTACCCGGTAGAGCCTTTCTTAAAAGGCTGTGAACTGACTCCAGCCAGTAACGCTCCCCGCAGTGTACCGCTATATGTTGCGGCCTTGAATGCGTATCGGAGGATTTTGCTTCATGCGAAGGAAAAAGGCATTCCTGTTACCGTGTTGAAAGCAGGACAGGTACTGAAATTTGGAATAGACACGAAGATGCGGATACTGGCACCCAAAAGCTGTGTTGTAGATGCATATATGGAGATCGTGGAACGGGCATACAGTCTTGAGGCGGATACAAATGCCGTGACTGAGTGCCTGATCCGGTTGGACGCTACATCCAATCACACCAGTATGCTGTTGCGCTTCGAACTGGGAGACATCGTTTTTCTCAGCGCGGCGGATAGCTGTCCATCTGAATGGGATGAGGTGCCTGAAATTTTTTTCAAAAATGTAAACGTTCTCAAATTGCCACATCATGGACAAATAGATTCAATTTCGGAATCTTTTATGAAAAATATGCCGTTGGAGTATATTATTACGACCTCGGCATCTGATAGACGGTATCATAGCGCGAATCAGGCGGTATATCAGAAGCTGGCCGCAATCTTTCCGGCGGAGCATCCACCACACTTTTTGTTTTCGGATGAGCGAGAGTATCCGCCTTATTTCTCACAGCCCGAAGGCTTTCAGGCTATCAAACTTGTAATGGATTCCGGGATGGTTATACCGGAGTTTATTAGAATTCAATGAAAAGAGGAGAGAAAACAATGAAAAAACTCATGTCGCTGGTCCTCGCACTCGCTATGATTCTGAGTTTGGCTGCCTGCGGCGGCAAAACCACGGGAACGTCACCTGACAGCGCAGGCGATTCCCAGCAGGAAACTCCCGCGACTTCGGACGGCGCTTTCCCTGAAAAGCAGATCACTATTATTATGCCCTGGAGCCTTGGCGGCGGACCCGATACCATTGCCCGCCAGGTTGCCTCCTATGGTGAGAAGTATCTGGGTGTGCCCGTGATTGTGGAAAACCATACCGGTGGTTCCGGAACTATCGCCATGAACGATGCATTGCAGGCGGAGGATGACGGTTATACCATGGTGGTTGCCAACGGCCCCTTGTTCTCACTGACTCCCAGCTTCATTAATGTCAACTACACACTGGATGATATTACGCCTCTGATTGGTATGCGTATCACGGAGTTCGTTGTTCTGACTAACTCTAAGAGCGGCATCACCAATATCGACGAGCTGAAAGCCTATGCCGCAGAGGGGAACACAATCAAGTACGCTACCACAGGCGGCCCTGGCAACGACAGCTATACTATGATTTCCGTCCTGTTCAAGTTATTGGACATCCCCGCTGAGCCTGTTCCCTACGACGGCGGCCAGGAGGCCATCAATGCGTTGGTGGGCGGCCATGTTGACGTGGCTATCGGTTCTCCCCCGACTTACCGCGATTATGTGATCAACGGCGAATTGAACTGCCTGGGAACCTTCATTCCCGAGGGGCTGGAGGTGGAAGGCATTGGCCACATCAGTTCCTTTAGGGATCAGGGAGTCGACGTGGACTTCACCGGCATGGACTACTTTGCGGTCCGCTCCTCTGTGGATGACAGCAAGAAGGAAGTTTTGACCAACTTCATCGCGGAGGTTTATGCTGATCCCGAGTTCCAGGAATTTATGAAAGGCATGGGCATGGAAGCCTGGGAGGCCACTGAGAGCGAGATCGTTGATATGGTAGAAGCTCAGACCGAGGCGATGACCGAGTATATTCCTCTGGTGCAGTGACACTCTGCGGTGCCCCATATCGCCGAGATATGGGGCACCCATTTTAAAAAGAGGTATTGAATTATGAAAATCAGATATAACAGAGAAATAATATCGGGCGCTATTTTTGTGGTTCTGAGCGCAGTGCTGTGGTTCCTGATTCCCGTACAGGTCCAGACGCTGGAGAAAACGCCAATCAACGCACAGACCTTCCCCCGTATCGCCATTGGTGGTATGTTCCTCTGCTCTGTCGGTCTGCTGCTGGAGGGGATCTTCGTCCGGGAGAAGCAGGAGTTGTATGTGACGAAAGAGAGTTTTCGCTCCAATGCCTTTAAAAAAGAAATGCGTTCCGTAGTGTTCGCATTGCTTTTGATCGCCTACTGTTTCCTGATTGGACATCTGGGCTATATTGTCTCCACAATCCTGCTGGTACTGGCGGTCATGATGTTCTATAAAGCCAGAAAGTGGTACTACTATGCGATTCCTCTGGGGATGGTGGGCATCGTGTACTACGTATTCAAGGTGCTTCTTCATATTTCCCTGCCCTGATCGAAAAGGAGAATACTTATGGAACAATTTTTAGGCGGACTGCAAGTTCTGCTGCAGTGGCAGAACTTTTTGATTATTCCGGTGGGGCTGGCAATCGGTATTATTGTGGGTGCTATCCCCGGACTGACCTCCGATTTAGGTCTCATCCTTTGTATACCCTTGACCTATGGCATGGATCCCACGATGGCTATTTTAATGCTGCTGGCCATCTACTGCGGCGGTACCTACGGCGGTTCCATCACTGCGATTCTCATCAACACCCCGGGTACCTCGGCCAATGCGGCAACGCTGTTTGACGGTTATCCCATGACCCAAAGAGGACAAGCGTTCAAGGCACTGCAAATGGCACTGTACGCATCAACCATCGGTGGCCTTATAAGCGCATTTGCCCTACTGTTTCTGGCTCCCCAGATCGCAAAAATCACACTGCTGTTTGGCCCTGCCGAATATTTTGCTTTGGCAGTTTTTGGACTATCCGTGATTGCGGGCGTCTCTAACAACAGTATTTTCAAGGGACTGATCGGCGCTTGCATCGGCTTGTTCATGGCTACCATCGGCATGGACAATATCAGCGGCACCGCCCGCTTTACCTTTGGAAGCAATCGGCTCATGAGTGGTATCGACCTGATCATCGCCCTCATTGGACTGTTTGCTATCTCTGAGATTATGATGAAGTCCCAGTATGATCCAAGGACCGACCACAAGACTATCAGTTCTTCAGCCATCACCAGAGATAAAATCACGAAGGACGAGTATCGGCGATGCCGCAAACCAATCGGCATTGGCTCCCTGATCGGCGTCATTATCGGCGCAACCCCTGGAACTGGCGGTGGTTTGGCGGCGTTCATCTCTTATAACCAGGTGAAGCAGTCCTCCAGCCATCCCGAGACTTTTGGCCACGGCGAGATCGAGGGTGTGGCCGCCTCCGAGTCCGCCAACAATGGCGCCTGCGGCGCAACGATGATCCCCATGCTGACGCTGGGGGTCCCAGGGGACGGCGCCACCGCTATCTTGATGGGTGCATTCATGATCCACGGCATGATCCCCGGCCCCACGCTGTTCGAAGAGCAGGGCAATATTCTATATGCCATTATGCTGGGCCTGATCGTGGTCAATGTGTTTATGTATATTCTGGGCAGTGGCTTTACCCGTTTTTACGCGCATATCACCCGTATTCCCTACGAGATTTTGGCGGCTATTGTATTGACCTTTTGCATTGCGGGTGCGTATTCCACCAATAACCGGATGTATGATATCTACATCATCCTGATCTTCGGCATTGTAGCGTATTTCCTGCGCCGGATGGATTTTCAGTTGGTTCCCATTCTGCTCGGCATTGTGCTGGGGCCTTTGGCTGAGAAAAACTTCCGCCGGGCACTGGTGCTGTCTGACGGGAGTCTAGACATTTTCTTTACCCGTCCTATCAGCTGTGCCTTTATCTTGATTGCTGTAGGTTCTATTTTGCTGTTTGCCTGGAAAAATCACAAGGCAAAGGTAAAAAACACACAGAAATAATACAGATCTGCGCAAGTACTGAGACATCTCCTTATTTGAGCATTGCCAAATTCATACAATTTGAAGAGCGACGGTGTTTGAGATGAAGAAAATTTTGAAAAGGCTTTTCTGCTTGGCTATCGCTGTTGTGATGTTAATGAGTACTGCGGGGGCAGAAGGAACCTCCACTTATATGGCTTACCGGTCAAATGCCGTTACAATATCAGCAGCTGACGGACTTGGCATCGTAAGTGGAACATTCGTAATAAAGGATCTCAGTATTACAAACGGGCAAGATCCTGATGGTCGCAACTATGTTGGACAGGTGCATACACTTGAAAATGGGGAATTTACATTCAGCGTTGGGCGCAGTGCCTCTGAAAGCGTTGCATCATGGTTCAATTCAAAGATCTCAGGATATAATGATCCTTCTGTGAACGGAGATAGAACAACATTTGACCAGACTGCTGATGATTTGAATTTTGCCTTTGTCGGTGATTTGAATTTGGTTGTGGATACTGCCGATGATCCGCAGGGTCTAAGTGTTACATTTCCTGATGTTGTTATTGCTCAGGGGAGCACCTTGTTTAGAAATAATTGGTGGTTTGGTCAACACTCTGGCCAGCATACAAGAGATAGTGACGGCCCCGACACTGTATTGGCAATTGGAAGTACGACAGAGGGAAGAACAGTTTATGCATCGTTTTTGAGAGGCGGCAACGAGGTTAATGAGATTTCTCTGGAAGCCATTCACGTGGTAGAAGCTGCTGCGGATAGTGCGAATAAAGTTGTCGATGTTAAAAATAAATTTGCTGCGCTTCCGATTGACGGCGTTCAAAGCAATTTGGAAGGTTTCCCCGGCAGCTATGACCCTACCGTAAATCATATCCAGGGATATGCGCAGTATGATAGTTGCGATCATACTCGATATTCTATTCTGACGCATAGTGTAGGAACTGCGCCCTATGCGCATATTGTCGCCGGCCCCAAAACGGGCAGTGACAAGTGGGGGTTCAAAACATACCTTCAGAATTGGAAACATCCTGGTGGCGTTCAAGTAATGGGAGATTATCTGTTGGTTCCCTCTGAACAAGATGCCTCCGCGCATATAGCTTTATATGATTTGCGTTCATTGGCCGTAAAAGAACTAAGAAGAGTTGAGACATTTGACTTAGCTGTAAGCCATAAGGCTGGTGCTTTGGGGATTACTTCTTATGAGGATAAAAACGGCATTGAGTATTACGTGATGATAGTTGCCCATTTAGATGGCGAGAATACTGTGTACCATGTCTATCGTGCATTGGCATCAAATGGCATTGAAAACGCCCGGTTCTCCGAAGTTGGAAGTTTTGAATCTGATAAGGACTTTCAAGGTTTTGGCTTGATTACTGAGGATGGGACAAATGATATTTATATGATAGGGCTTTGGTCGCCAAGCGAGGGTGTGACATTTGCGGATTATGCATACCTGTACCAGTTGAATACGGAAACATGGACCATTGGAGAAGCACTTCAGCAGATTCACATGGTCAGTGTTGGTGGAATGGCTGGTATGATGGGAGTTCATTTCCGTTATGGCGCAAATGTATATGTTGCAGACGATGGTACGCTAACTTTATCCGCTACAGAGCGGAACTCGGTTTTGGGCAGCTCTTTGGCAACAAATGATTGGATTCCTGCAATCGTAAACTAATATTTGACGATATCGTTATGTGAGGAAAGGGAACGGGCTGTGATCCGTTCCCTTTCTCCACAGTGAATATTCTATTGATAAACCGCATGATGGTGGATATCTTGTTTTGACTGACAATGAATAAACCAAAGCTGACCCGTAGTGCATAGCTGGGGGAGAACTACGGCGAATTGGCTCAAAGACATCTTCTTCGGTTTTTTAAGCAGTTGCGCTAAAGCTTGCATGAAGCAATCTTTCCTGTTCCTTTATGTAAATGCATGGCGTCGAGAAGGTGTCATCTCCCCCATAAAACAGACTGCATTTCGCAAGAGCCGATTGGAACGTCTCCTGACCGGCACGCTGGCAGATCTTCTGTTTATTCTCTTAAAAGATTTCTGCTGTGATTTGCTTTTCGGCTCTGCCGGGCGGGGCTTTAGAAGTTTTTGGCTTTCCGGCCCTTTAGAGTGAGCAGCAAACAAGAAACCGTCAAGCCTCTTTTGATGCTTGGCGGTTTCCTGTTTGACGCTTATATTGCTATAACAAATTTCAGGGAGGTGTCACGAATTTTGAGAACTTCAATCAAGCGGGAATGAGTCGCTTTTCGAGTTTAGAAGTGATCCGCCATGTCCTCACCCGAAAACATCTTAAAGGGAATCCGAGTTTTTAGGATCTGATCGGCTGCAATTTACAGCATACCGGCCATCACACCGGCCACCAAAATAGAGACCATTGCGGCCATACCGCCCACTACCAGGCGAGGCATGACCCGGCTCATCAGAAAGGCCTTTTCATCCTCATCCTCCGCCACAGCATTGCATACCTCCACAGAGATTAGGTAAGTGGAGGGGAACCCCAGCATCTGGCAGAAGCCTACGCCGAAGGCCATGGACTTATCCCCCAGAATCTTCCACACCGGCAGGACTTTCATCATAACAAAGATGGAAAGTACCGACACCGCGAACACAACCACCAGCGGGAGGATCAGGTCGATGAGGTCGGATATGGAGATGTTGGCCAGGGCGGGAATGATGGCAGCGAACACCACCATGTTGATAAAACCGCTGGCTTGGGCTTTCTGGAGGAGGTTCTTGGGCACCACACCCAGCTGGGTGAAGATCACGCCCAGCACCAGCCCCAGGATGGCGTAGTTGATGTGGGTCAGCTCACCCAGCCATACAGAGAGCAGGCCGCCGACTACTGCCAGCAAAATGCACACATTGCTGGAATAAAAGCCGTCAAATTTCTCGGCCAATGTTATCCTCTTGGACGCTGTCTTTGCCTCGCTGTTCCGATTCTCGGATTTGCCCGCGGCGGCCATAAACTCGTCCAGGGTGCCGCTGGATTTGGCCTTCCGGTATTCGCCGATCAGGCCCTGGGCATAGCGGAGACTGGCGCTGGAGGCAAAGGGCGTACCCACGAACTTCTGCACGGCGAAGGTAATGGCAGCCAGCGCGGCGGCCAGAGGATAGCCAGCCTTGGTGGCAGCCTCCGTCATGATCTGCGTTGCGGGCAGAGCGCCGTTGACTACCGGGATGGCGCTGAGGGCCATCTCCTTGCCGATGATAGGGATGGTCAGTGAGACGCCGATGATTACCGCCAGCATACCGAACCAGCAAGTGACCACAGTCCGCCACTCATCCATGAACTGGCGCAGGTTAATCATGGACCCCATGGCGAAGAGCAGCATTGGCACGCTCCAGCTGGAAGCGGCGCTGAGACCGGCCTTTTCGATGATGTCGGCGGGCAATACGCCGGCGACGAACAGGATCAGGAACAGCATCAGCGTGGCGAACACCGAGGAGATCCGGGCTTTGGTCAGCTTGGCCACTACGTCGCCGACAGCGAAGAGAACCATCACCACTGCGAACCACAGCAACATATCAAACACTTGTCATTCATCCTTTCTCTATCTGTTTATTGAAAGGGCCGCCCGGCGCAGCCTTTTAGAGATACTGGTCGAACCAGTCGCACAGAGCGTTGAGCCGGATCAGACGGTTGACCGGCCGCCCGGACCGGTTGAGCTCGTGGCCCTCCTGATGAATCAGGACCACCTTGGAAGGAACACCCTGCTGACGCAGACTGGTGAACATCTGCAGGGGCTCGTCCATCCAGCAGCGGTAGTCGGTGTTGGAGTGGATAAACAGGGTGGGAGTAGTGACATTGCGGACGTACTTCAGGGGAGACTTGTCCCAGAGGATCTGGCTCTCGTCCCAGATGACGCCTTTCCGCTCCAGGGCATTGAGGCCCATGTGCTCCAGCAGGAACAGATACCCCTTGTCACAGGTGGAGATGGAGGTGACAAAGTTGGAAATGCTCCGCATGGCACAGGCAGCCTTGAACCGCTGGGTGTGGCCGATGATCCAGTTGGTCATGTAGCCGCCATAGGACCCGCCGCACACGCCCAGCCGATCCGCGTCCACGTCCGGATAACGGCGAAGCACCTCATCGGTGAAGTCCATCAGATCCTGGTAATCGATG